>PHCF01000122.1 GCA_002842145.1 Betaproteobacteria bacterium HGW-Betaproteobacteria-6
GATGGCTGCGGCAAGGTCCGCAAATACCTGCACGATGCCGGCGAGGCCGAGCCTTTCGGCCAGCAGCCGGGCACCTTCACGCCGTGGCAGGAGATCACCACGACCACCGACCTGATGTTCTATGAAGGCCTGCACGGCGCCTACGCCGACGACCGGATCGACATCGCCAAACAGGTCGATCTTTGCGTTGGCGTCGTGCCGACCATCAACCTCGAGTGGATCCAGAAGCTGCACCGCGACCAGAAAATGCGCGGCTATTCGCAGGAGGCGGTCACCGACACCATCCTGCGCCGCATGCCGGATTACGTCAGCCACCTCTGCCCGCAGTTCTCGCGCACCCACGTCAATTTCCAGCGCGTGCCCATCGTCGATACCTCAAACCCCTTCATCGCCCGCGACATCCCGACGGCCGACGAGAGCATGGTGGTGATCCGCTTCGCCAATCCAAAGGGTATCGACTTCCAGTACCTCATCAACATCCTGCACGGCGCCATGATGACCCGCCCGAACACGCTGGTGGTGCCGGGCGGCAAGATGGGCCTGGCCATGCAGATGATTTTCACGCCGATGGTGCTGCGCCTGATGGACCACAAGCGCCGCGCCTAGGGACATTTCCTTCCTGCTCGAGCCAGGAAGGAACCCGGAAATGTCAGGAACCGCATCCCCGCTCGCCCGGGGATGGCGAACTGCAAGCTGAATTTGGAAAAAATGGAGACAAGCATGGACCGCAACCAGACCGAAACCACCTTCCGCCGCGAACTGGCCAACGCCGTCCGCTTTCTCGCCATCGACGCCGTCAATCAGGCCAAATCCGGCCACCCCGGCGCACCGATGGGCATGGCCGACATCGCCGAAGTGCTGTGGCGCGACCACCTCAAGCACAATCCCGCCAACCCGCAGTGGGCCGACCGCGACCGTTTCGTGCTCTCCAACGGCCACGGCTCGATGCTGCTCTACGCGCTGCTCCACCTGACCGGCTACGACCTGACCATCGATGACCTCAAGAGCTTCCGCCAGTTCGGCAGCCGCACCGCCGGCCATCCGGAAGTCGGCCATACGCCCGGCGTCGAAACGACCACCGGCCCGCTCGGCCAGGGCCTGACCAACGCCGTCGGCATGGCGCTGGCCGAAAAGCTGCTGGCCCAACGCTACAACCGGCCGGGGCTGGATATCGTCGATCATCGCACCTGGGTTTTCGTCGGCGACGGCTGCCTGATGGAAGGCATCAGCCACGAAGCCTGCTCGCTGGCCGGCGTCTGGGGCCTCGACAAGCTGACCTGCTTCTTCCGCGCCTACGGCTGGCACGTCATCGGGCCGATCGACGGCCATGACTCGGTGGCGCTCACCGCCGCCATCGCCGAGGCCAAGGCGGTGTCCGGCCAGCCGACGCTGATCGTCTGCCGCACGCAGATCGGCTGGGGTTCGCCAAACAAGGCCGGTTCGCACGACGTGCATGGCGCCCCGCTCGGCGCCGACGAAACGGCCGCCACCCGCGCCGCCCTCGGCTGGCCGCACGGGCCGTTCGAGGTGCCGGACAGCCTGCGTGCGGCGTGGAACGGCAGGCTTGCCGGGTCGGCAGCCGAGGCCGACTGGCAAGCGAAGTTTGCCCGATACCGCCAGCAACACCCGGAGCTCGCCGCCGAGTTCGACCGCACCCAGTCCCACGGTCTACCGGAAAAATGGCCCGAAATCAGAAGCGAACTGCTCGCCATGGCCGGCCGCAAGGAAGCGGCCATCGCCACCCGCAAGTCGTCGCAGAACTGCCTCGACCTGCTGGTCGACCGCGTGCCCGAACTGCTCGGCGGCTCGGCCGACCTGACCGGCTCCAACCTGACCGCCGGCAAGGGCAGCGTTGCCCTGCACGAGGCCGGCGAGCGCCAGGCCAACTACATTTCCTACGGCGTTCGCGAATTCGGCATGACGGCGATCATGAACGGCGTCGCATTGCACGGCGGGCTGATTCCCTACGGCGGCACCTTCGCGGTGTTCTCCGACTACGCCCGCAACGCCATCCGGATGAGCGCGCTGATGAAACAGCGCGTCGTCCATGTCCTGACCCACGACTCCATCGGCCTCGGCGAGGACGGCCCGACGCACCAGCCGGTCGAACACGCCAGCAGCCTGCGCATCATTCCCGGCCTCGACCTGTGGCGCCCCTGCGACGAGCTGGAAACAGCCATCGCCTGGGCCGAACAATTGCAGGCGGTGATCATCGCCACCGGCTCGGAAGTCGCCATCGCCATGCAGGCGCAGGCCATTCTGAAAGCCGGCGGGGTCGCCGTACGCGTCGTCTCGATGCCCTGCACGCGGCGCTTCGACCGCCAGTCTTCCACCTGGAAAAAGCTCGTGCTGCCGCCCGAAGTCTGCCGCGTCGCCATCGAAGCCGGGCAGACCGATTTCTGGCACAAATACGTCGGCCTTGATGGCGATGTGCTCGGCATCGATGAATTCGGCGCCTCGGCCCCGGCCCCGGTGCTTTACGACCACTACGGCCTGACCGCCGACAACCTGGCGCAGACGGTATTGCGCACCATTGTCAGCGCCGGGGGCAGCGACGGCGACTTCTGATGCCTGACCCGACGCCCGCCTAGCCCGGCCAACCCCGATTCAAGCCGTCCCGAACGCCCGTTGTTGCGGGCGTAAGGGGCCAGCTCGCTCAAGAATTCTTAATCATCAGGAGACAACACCATGCCAATACGGGTGGCAATCAACGGCTTCGGCCGTATCGGGCGCATGGCCTTCCGGGCCATCGCCAAGGAGGCGGAGTTCGCCGACATCGAGGTGGTCGCCATCAACGACCTGCTCGAGCCGGACTACCTCGCCTACATGCTCAAGTACGACTCGGTGCACGGCAATTTCGACGGCGACGTGGCGGTAGACGGCAACGACCTGCTGGTCAACGGCCGTCGCATCCGCCTTAGCGCCGAACGCCATCCCGAGCAACTGAACTGGGGCGAGGTCAAAGCCGATGTCGTCATCGAGGCGACCGGCCATTTCCTTAACCACGAAGGCTGTGCCCGGCACCTTCAGGCCGGCGCCCGCAGGGTCGTCCAGTCGGCACCGGCCAAGGACAACACGCCGATGTTCGTCTATGGCGTCAATCACCATACCTACGCTGGCGAGGACATCGTTTCGGCCGCTTCCTGCACGACCAACGGCCTGGCCCCGGTGGCCAAGGTGCTCAACGACAACTTCGGCATCAAGCGCGGCCTGATGAGTACCGTGCATGCCGCCACCGCCACGCAAAAGACCGTCGACGGCCCATCCGGCAAGGACTGGCGCGGCGGGCGCGGCACCGGCATGGCCTTCCGCGTGCCGACTTCCGACGTTTCGGTGGTCGACCTGACCGTCGAGCTGGAATGTCCCGCCAGCTACGAGGAAATCTGCGCCGCCATGAAGGCCGCCTCGGAATCCGGCCCGCTCAAGGGCGTCCTCGGCTATACCGGCGACAGCGTCGTGTCGACCGATTTCCGCGGCTGCCGTCTGCCCTCGATCTTCGATGCCGGCGCCGGCATCGCGCTCGACCCGACCTTCGTCAAGGTCGTCGCCTGGTACGACAACGAGTACGGCTACACCTGCAACCTGCTGCGCCTCGTGCGCCATATCTCGCACTGAAAGGACACGCCATGGCCCTCATTTCCCTGCGCCAACTGCTCGACCACGCCGCCGAGCACAGCTACGGTCTCCCCGCCTTCAACGTCAATAACATGGAGCAGATCCAGGCCATCATGCAGGCGGCAGAAGCCTGCGATTCCCCGGTCATCCTGCAGGCCTCGGCCGGGGCGCGCAAATACGCCGGCGAGCCCTTCCTGCGCAAGCTGGTCGAAGCCGCCATCGAGCAATACCCGGACATCCCCGTCTGCCTGCATCAGGACCACGGCACCTCGCCGGCCGTCTGCCAGCAGTCGATGCGCAGCGGCTTCTCCAGCGTGATGATGGATGGTTCGCTGGGCCCCGACGGCAAGACGCCGGCCAACTACGCCTACAACGTCCTGGTGACCCGCAAGGTGGTCGAGATGGCCCACGCCATCGGTGTCTCGGTCGAAGGCGAACTCGGTTGCCTCGGCTCGCTGGAAACTGGCGAGGCGGGCGAGGAAGACGGCATTGGCGCGGCCGGCAAGCTCGACCACTCACAAATGCTGACCGATCCGGAAGAGGCCGCCGACTTCGTCGCCAAGACCGGCGTCGACGCGCTGGCCATCGCCATCGGCACCAGTCACGGCGCCTACAAGTTCACCCGGCCGCCAACCGGCGAAATCCTCGCCATCGACCGCATCAAGGCCATCCACACCCGCATTCCGAACACGCATCTGGTCATGCACGGCTCCAGCAGCGTGCCGCAGGAGTGGCTGGCGGTGATTCGCCAGTACGGCGGCCAGATGAAGGAAACCTATGGCGTACCGGTCGAAGAGATCGTCGAAGGCATCCGCCACGGCGTGCGCAAGGTCAATATCGACACCGATATCCGCCTCGCCATGTCCGGCGCTATGCGCAAAGCGATGGCCGAAATGCCGGAGGAATTCGACCCGCGCGCCTTCCTCAAGGCTGCCGTTGCAGCGGCGCGCGACATCTGCAAATTGCGTTTCGAGGCCTTCGGCAGTGCCGGTCAGGCCGGCCGCATCAAACCGACGCCACTCGAAAAAATGGCATTGCTTTACCGCTAGCCGACGGATTTGACTCTGCTGTACCTTGCGTTTTGCGGCCCTGCAGCCTGGGGCCGCTTTTTTTGCCACCCCTTTTTGATCAAAATTCGGCACTATTCAAGTTGGCTAAATTCGAAAACAATGCCAACATGCGGGAAAATTTCACACGCAATCCAGGAGAAACAGTATGCCCATTACGATCGCAGTAGTCAGGGAACGGCTACCCGGTGAAAGCCGAGTCGCCCTCGTTCCCGAGACTGCCAAGAAATTCGCCGCCCTCGGGGCCAGCCTCCGGATGCGGGCGTCACGCTCGTGGACGGCATTGCCGAAGCCTGTGGCTCGGCCCAGCTAACCCTGCGCGTCACGCCGCCGAGCCCCGAAGAAATCGCCGCCCTGCCCGAAGGCTCGGTCCTCATCGGCCTACTCAAGCCCTTCGAAGACAAGGCACGTCTGGCCGCGCTCAATGCCCGCAAGATCACCTCCTTCGCTTTGGAGTTGCTGCCGCGCATCTCGCGCGCCCAGAGCATGGATGCCCTTTCGTCGCAAGGCGCCTGTGCCGGCTACCAGTGCGGCCTGATCGCCGCCGCCCGGTGCACCAAGTTCTTCCCGATGCTCACCACCGCTGCCGGCACCATCCGTCCGGCGCGGGTGCTCGTCATCGGCGCCGGCGTCGCCGGTCTGCAAGCCATCGCCACCTGCAAGCGCCTCGGCGCCATGGTCGAAGCCTACGACGTCCGTTCTGCCGCCCGTGAGCAGATCGAATCGCTCGGCGCCAAGTTCGTCGACACCGGCGTTGCTGCCGATGGCGTCGGCGGTTACGCCCGCGAACTGACAGCCGAAGAAAAGGCCGCCCAGACCGAAAAACTGGCCAAAGCGATCGCCTTGTCGGATGTCGTCATCACCACCGCCGCCATCCCCGGCAAGAAAGCCCCGGTCATCATCACCACCGACATGATCGGCCGCATGAAATACGGCGCCATCATCGTCGACATGGCTGCCGAGTCAGGCGGCAACTGCGCTCTGACGCAGCCTGGCGAACACGTCATTGCCAACGACGTGAACATCCATGGCCCCTTGAACCTGCCCTCACGCATGCCGACCCACGCCTCCGAACTCTACGCCAAGAACCTCTACAACTTCATCTCGCCGTGGATCAAGGACGGCGAACTCGATTTCGACTGGAGCGACGACGTCGTCGCCGGCACACTGCTCTGCAAGGACGGCACCACCGTCCACAGCGTGGTCAAACAAGTTATGGGAGACGCATGATGGACGGCTTGCTCGCGCTCTACATCTTCATGCTCGCTGCCTTCACTGGCTACGAGATCATTGCCAAGGTCCCGGTCATCCTGCACACGCCGCTGATGTCCGGTTCCAACTTCATCCACGGCGTCGTCGTCGTCGGTGCCATGCTCATGCTCGGCACCGCTGACACGCCGGTCCAGCAGGCCATCGGCTTCTTCGCCGTCGCCCTCGGGGCGGCCAATGCCGCCGGCGGTTACGTCGTCACCGAACGCATGCTCGCCATGTTCAAGAAAAAGGAAGGCTGATCATGACGCTACCCGTTTACGTCCAGGGCGCCTGGTTCCTCGGTGCGGCGCTGTTCATCTTCGGCCTCAAGGGCATGAGCTCGCCGGCCAGCGCCCGCAAGGGCATCGTCGTCGCCGGCTACGGCATGCTGGTCGCCATTGCCGCCACTTTCCTCATCCCCGGTTTGCAGAACCTCGCCCTCATGGCCTTGGCTCTCGCCCTCGGTGGTTCGGCCGCCTGGATCTCGGGCAAGAAGGTCAAGATGACCGACATGCCGCAGATGGTCGCCATCTACAACGGCATGGGCGGCGGTGCCGCTGCCGCCATTGCCGCCATAGAGTTCGCCAAGGGCGATGCCCACAGCCTGGCGACGACGGTGCTGGCCGTCATCGGCGCCCTGATCGGTGCGGTGTCCTTCACCGGCTCCTGCGTCGCCTGGGCCAAGCTGCAAGGTGTCTTGAAAAAAGCCCATCGCCTGCCGGCGCAGAACGCGGTCAACGTTGTGCTCGCGCTGATCGCCATCGGCCTCGGTGGCGCCATGGTCCTCCTCGCCCCGGCCCAGCCGGAACTGATCTTCGGCTTCTTCGCCGTGGCACTGATCCTTGGCCTGATCGTCACCCTGCCCATCGGCGGCGCCGACATGCCGGTCGTCATCTCGCTGTTCAATGCCTTCACCGGCCTGGCCGTCGGCTTCGAAGGCTATGTGCTCGGCAATCCGGCACTGATCATTGCCGGTATCGTCGTCGGCGCAGCCGGTACGCTGCTCACCCAGCTCATGGCCAAGGCGATGAACCGCCCGATCTCCAACATCCTGTTCACTCCGATGGTGGCGAGCGGCCCCGGTGAAGCGATCAGCGGCAGCATGAAGGAACTGAGTGCCCTCGATGCGGCGGCAATGATGCGCTATGCCGGCAAGGTCATCATCGTGCCCGGCTACGGCATGGCCGTGGCACATGCCCAGCACAAGGTGTGGGAAATGACATCGATCCTCGAGGAAGCCGGGGTCGAGGTGAAGTTCGCCATCCACCCGGTGGCCGGCCGCATGCCGGGGCACATGAATGTACTGCTGGCCGAGGCCGGCGTGCCCTACGACAAGATCTTCGACCTCGACGAAGTCAACGGTGAATTCGGCCAGGCCGACGTAGCATTGATCATCGGCGCCAACGACGTGGTGAATCCGTCGGCTCGGACCGACAAGGCCAGCCCGATCTACGGCATGCCGATTCTCAATGCCGACCAGGCTCAGAACGTCATCGTGATCAAGCGCGGCAAGGGCACCGGTTACTCGGGTGTCGAGAATGCGCTGTTCTACACCGATAACTGCCGGATGCTCTACGGCGATGCCCAGCCGATGGCTGGTGAGATCATCCAGCACTTGAAGACGATGGGCTAATTCTCCAAAAGTCCGCACCACTCCAGTGCGGACAGATCATTTTTTTGTAACGGCCGGGCCAGCGCGGCTTTACAATGCCGAGCACTATTTGCTTCGGAACCGGTGA
The DNA here is from genome assembly GCA_002842145.1 of Betaproteobacteria bacterium HGW-Betaproteobacteria-6. GTDB lineage: Bacteria > Pseudomonadota > Gammaproteobacteria > Burkholderiales > Rhodocyclaceae > Azonexus. The sequence continues at coordinate 7,673 of PHCF01000122.1, forward strand.
ATGAAACGCATCGATGATCTGCTGATCTGGCTGGCTGCTGCAGCCTGCCTTGGACTATGGTTGTGGTCGCTGGTTGTCGGCCCGACCTCACCCCATTTCCTGGTAGCACTTGCCGTCTTGCTGGCCGGCACGATCACTTTTTCCTACGGTGAACGGCGACGCTGGAAAGACAGGCAGCGTTCGCAAGTCACCGAACTGCAGGATGCCATGGCGGAGTACCAGGTTCTTTCCGACGAAGCCATGGCCCACGCCGAACTGCAATTCAGCTCGCTCGAGAGTGACATGCATGAAGCCCAGGAAATCATCCGCGCTTCGGTCAACAAGCTGTCCGGCAGTCTGACCGGTCTGGAGTCGCAATCTTCCGACCAGCGCCAGATTCTGCGCTCGCTGATCGACCAGATGCTGAACATGACAGGCGCCAACGCCATGGCCCATGAACAAGTCAGCCTGCAGCGCTTCTTTGATGAAACGAATTCGCTGATCGCCGAATTCGTCGGCAAAATGGCCCACCTGCAGGAGACCAGCAAGGGCATTGCCGCCAGTTTTACCGAAATGCAGGAACGGGTTTCGCACATTTCCGGCTCGCTCAACGACATCGCCGGCATCACCAAACAGACCGACCTCCTCGCTCTCAATGCCGCCATTGAGGCAGCCCGGGCCGGCGAAGCTGGCCGCGGCTTTGCCGTAGTGGCCGACGAAGTCCGCACCTTGGCCGCCCGTACCGGCGAATTCAATATCGACATCCGCAAATCGCTGACCGACATCATGAATTCCCTGCAGGAAGTCGGCGCGCGAGTCGCCGATGCCACCCACATCGACATGAGCATCGCCGATAAATCACGGGCGTCACTGCAGGATATTGGCGGTGAACTGATCCAATTAACCGGCAAGGCGCGCGAACATTCCGACCACATAACGGCAATCACCGAGCAGATGCACGAGCTGACCCAGGAAGGCGTGATGGCCATGCAGTTCGAGGACATCGTCACCCAGATGATGACGCGCATCAGCCAGCGCACCATCAATGTCGGCGAGTACATGCACGCTTTCCTCGCCCTCCAGCACGACAACGAAGCCAACGGCCTGCAGCGCTTCCGCTCGCGCAGTCAGAAACTCGTCCAGCTGCTCGTCAACTCGCATGTCAAGAGCGATGCCATGAAATCGAACGCCGCCACGGAAAACGCCAAGAACAGCAGCGACGGCGACATCGAACTGTTCTGACTCTATGACTGCTTTACTATGGTCAACCTGAAATTCGAGCCAAAATCAAACGCCCTTAGCCGACCAATTTGCTGACAGCCGTGAGCAAACCCACAACTTTTGACAAGGTCGTACCCTAGACTGAGCGCAATTCACACCTCGACGATGCCGCCGGGTAGCACTCAATGCCAATGAGCACCGATGACTAACTCCATGTTCAGCCAAAACTTCAGGTTTCTGCCCGCCCCGTTTGCGCTCGACGACCACCTGCTCGATAGCCAGCACGATGGATTGTTCGAGTCCCTGAGTGCGTTAAGCAAGCTTTCAGGCGATTCCGCCGACTACTTGTGCAACGAAATCATGTCGGATCTGACTGGAAAAATGGCGCAACACTTCGACTACGAAGAAGCGCTCATGAAAAGAATCGGACTCAGGGGCGAACTATTCGAAGAACACGTTGCAGCCCACACCGCGATCATGGATGAAATCTCGCATATTCACCTGACCTCGATATCGGGCGGCTATGGCGCCAGCAGCAAACTGGCTCCCAAAGTATCCGGGTGGGTACTCAGCCACATCATGAAATTCGACCTTGGCCTCAAGCCACTGATCGAACAGGCCAACCGGAAAAACTGATTTGGCCCGCCCCGGGTGCGTCGCCCCGGGCTTGCTCCGAAAACGGAGCCGGGCGACTCAGGCGTGCCCCGTGCTGCCAAAACCACCTTCGCCGCGATGGCTTGCGTCGAAGTCGTCAACGATGTTGAAACCCACCTGCAGCACCGGAACGATAATGAGCTGCGCGATGCGATCCAGCGGGTTGAGCGTGAAAGTGACCCCGCCGCGATTCCACACCGAAACCATCAATTCGCCCTGATAATCGCTGTCGATCAGCCCGACCAGATTGCCGAGCACAATGCCGTGCTTGTGGCCCAGTCCCGAGCGCGGCAGGATCATCGCCGCCAGGCCGGGATCGGCCAGATGGATCGCCATGCCGGTCGGCACCAGCGTCGTCTGCCCCGGCACCACGTGAATGGGTGCCTCGATGCAGGCCCGCAGATCAAGGCCGGCCGAGCCGGGCGTGGCATAAGCCGGCGGGCTTTCGCGCAGGCGGTTGTCGAGAATCTTCACGTCGATTTGATGCATCAGTCTTCCCTCGTCAAGTTGGCGATGTGTTCAATCAATTGGCGGGCCAGCACCGACTTGGGCGCCGGCGTCAGTGGATGGGTACCGCTGTCGTCGAACAACACCAGCCGGTTGCTGTCGCCGCCGAATCCTTCCTGGATCAGGTTGCCGGCAATCAGCGGAATCTTTTTCTTGCGCCGCTTGTTCTGTGCGTACTCTTCCAGATTCTGGCTCTCGGCAGCGAAGCCGACGCAGAATGGCCCATCCTTGAGCGTCGCCACCTCGGCCAGGATGTCCGGATTCTCGATCAGCTCAATGGCCGGAATGCCGCCAGTATCCTTCTTCAGCTTGTGCTCGGCGGCATTGGCCACGCGATAATCAGCCACCGCCGCGACGCCGATGAAGATGTCCGAGGCAGCCACTTGTGCAATCACGGCAGCACGCATGTCCAGCGCGCTTTGCACACTGATACGGTCGACACCCTGCGGCGCCGAAAAACCGACCGGCCCGGAAACCAGGGTCACCTCGGCACCTGCTTGCCGCGCGGCACGGGCGACAGCGTAGCCCATACGTCCTGACGACAGATTGGTGATGCCGCGCACCGGATCGATAGCCTCGAAGGTCGGCCCGGCGGTAATCAGGACTTTGCGGCCAGCCAGCAGTTTGGGCGTAAAGAAAGCGATGACCTCTTCGAGAATCTCCTCGGGTTCCAGCATGCGGCCGGCACCAACCTCGCCGCAAGCCTGCTCACCACTCGCCGGGCCGAACATCTGCACGCCGTCAGCCTGCAGTTGAACGATATTGCGCTGCGTCGCCGGGTTTTCCCACATCTGGCGATTCATCGCCGGCGCTACCAGCAGCGGGCAATCGCGCGCCAGGACCATGGTCGCCAGCAAGTCATTGGCCATGCCATGGGCGATGCGGGCGAGGAAATCCGCCGAGGCCGGCGCCACCAGAATCAGATCAGCCTGCCGCGACAGGTCGATGTGGGCCATCGCGTTCGGCATCCGGGCATCCCATTGATCCAGATAGACCGGCTTGCCCGACAGCGCCTGGAAGGTTGTCGCCGTCACGAAATGCGTTGCCCCTTCGGTCATCGCCACCTGAACCTCGGCGCCCTGCTTGCCGAGCAGGCGAACCAGCTCGGCCGCCTTGTAGGCAGCGATACCGCCGGTAACACCGAGAACAATGCGTTTTCCCTGTAATTCCATTGTCTTGCCATTAGAATTGGACTCCGCACATTCTAACGGAAAAGGATATGGCGATTACCGACTGGCCCGAAGGCGAACGACCACGCGAACGCCTGCTGGCACATGGCCCGGAAGCCCTTTCCGATGCGGAACTGTTGGCCATCTATTTGCGGGTCGGCGTACGCGGCAAAAGCGCCGTCGATCTGGCCCGCGATCTGCTGCAGCGCTTCGACGGCAAACTCGGAACGCTGGCCGAAGCCTCGCTTGAAGAACTGGCCAGCGTTTCCGGCATCGGCATGGCCAAGGCAGCCCAACTCAAAGCCAGCTTCGAACTGGCGCGCCGCGCCTTGACCCAGGACATGGCAACGCGCGACAGCTTCACCTCGCCTGGCAAGGTGCGCGACTGGCTCCGCCTCAAACTGGCCAGCCGCGGCCACGAAGTCTTCATGGCCTTGTGGCTGGATGCCCAGAACCGCCTGCTCAAAGCCGACGAACTTTTCTCCGGAACACTGACCCAGACTTCGGTTTACCCGCGGGAAGTCGTCAAGGCGGCGCTGGCCAATAATGCCGCCGCAGTCATTCTGGCGCATAATCACCCGTCTGGCATTGCCGAGCCGTCACGGGCGGACGTGATGCTCACGCGCTCCCTGAAAGAGGCCTTGGCGCTCGTTGATGTCAAGGTTCTCGACCATTTCATCGTGGCCGGCAACACCCCGCCGCTCTCCTTCGCCGAACGGGGCTTGCTATAAAATTCAATAAACCCCTTGAAACGATTAAGGACTTTTGGTTATACTTGTGGGCTCTCTTCTAGCGAATTCTGGAGCACCATCATGGCGCGAGTCTGCCAAGTAACGGGTAAAGGCCCGATGGTTGGGAACACTGTTTCCCATGCCAACAATAGAACCAAACGCCGTTTCCTGCCGAACTTGCAGTACCGTCGTTTCTGGGTCGAATCTGAAAACCGCTTCCTGCGCCTGCGTGTTTCCAACGCCGGTCTGCGCCTGATCGACAAGAACGGCATCGATGCCGTCCTAGCCGACCTGCGTGCCCGCGGCGAAGTCTGATAAAGAAGGAAAGATAAAATGGCTAAAGGCGGTCGCGAAAAAATCAAGCTGGAATCCACAGCTGGCACCGGTCACTTCTATACCACCTCCAAGAACAAGCGCACGACGCCTG
>PHCF01000123.1 GCA_002842145.1 Betaproteobacteria bacterium HGW-Betaproteobacteria-6
GGAAATTCTTGCCTTCTCCAGATAGCCCTCGGCGCAGCCCGACTCGGCGACCGGGCGAACCGTTTTGGCCGCATCGTGCTCGGCATAGCCGACCCAGGCACTCATGTAGCCGCCGGCCTTGACGATCAATTGGCAAACATCATTGAGCAACGACTTTTCCCTGTCGTTTCTGGCCAGCGCCAGGTTGCACTCGCTGAGCAGGCGCAAGGCCCGATTGAGCCGATTTTGTTCGTGCAGCGACTTTTTCCGCTCGGAAATGTCGGTATGGATACCGATCATGCGCAGCGGCCGATTCTCGGCATCCCGCTCGACCACCTCGCCGACCGACTGAATCCAGATCCAGCCGCCGGAACGGGTCTGGCGCCGGTACTCCATGGTTTGCGCCCCCGGTTGCTTGAGGCAGCGATCGAATTGCAACTTGAGCGCCTCAATGTCGTCGGGGTGAATATGGTCCAGCCAGTTGGCCAGGCTGGACTTGAACTCACCCGGCTCCTCGCCCAGCATGCGCGGATAGTTCGGGCTGACGGCCACCGCCCCCGTTCTCAGATCGAGATCGAACCAGGCCTGATTGGCTGCGTGCAGAGCCAGACGCAGCCGCTCTTCGCTCTGCCCAAGCGCCTCGATGCTCTCTTTGCGCTCGGTGATGTCTTCATGGATGCCGAGCACACCGATAGTCTGGTTGTTGGCGCCCTTCAGCGGCACCTTGGACGAGCGCAGCCAGATGGTTTTCCCGTCCGGCGTCGTCTGCGGCTCTTCGTAGTTGAGCTTGGGGATGCCGGCTTCGATGACCCTGCGATCATCGGCGCGATACAGATCGGCTTCGGGCGCCCAGCCCATTTCGTAGTCGCTCCGTCCGATCAGCTCCTGCGGCGATGCCTTGCCGGCATCCCGGGCAAAAACGGGATTGCACCCCAGGTAGTTGAGGTCGCGATCTTTCCAGAAAATGCGCACCGGAACGGCGCTTATCACGGTCTGCAGCACGCTTTCCGAGTGCTCCAGCGCAGCCTTGGCTTCGATCAGCGCCGTCTCGGCCATCCGGTGTTCGGCCAGCTCGCGCATGAGGCGCAGCGTGTTGCTCGACAAGGTGCTGTAGATCGCCAGGATAATATCGATCAGCGTTCGCGTGGTTCCGCCCATCTCCTCCTTGGCGCGGCTTTTCGCGGCATCGACCGAGAGCCCCTCCTGGATGGCGAGAACGGTGTAGGCCATGTAACGATCGGTCTCGAGAATGTGCGAGGCCAGCCAGCGGGCAAGGAAGCCGAGCGTCTCTTCGGCAACGTCCATGATGGGGCGCGTTGCCAGCCCCTCGCGCATGCGCCCGACTTCCCGCACAAAGGCTGAATGGGTCTTGCGGTGCGCGGCCTCACCCGGGTCATTGAGCAGATACTCGCGCCAGATCGCCTCTTCCGACTCGAAATGGTAGACCGCGTACTCCGCCAGTTCGTCGAACAAGCCGTCGAGCATCAACCCGTCGGACCTGAACGCGACGTGGCCGGCCAGCACATTGAGCAGGCGGACCAGGTTGCGATGCTGCTCGTCGACCGTGAGCAGTCCCGTATTGAAGTTGTCATCCCAGGGGAAAATATCAATTGAACTGATCTGGGAGGACACCGGAGGGGTGGAAGGCAACGCCATCTGAGGACTCATGGGAGCTATGGGGTGATTCTAATCCTTCGTTCAAGCTGGGTGGTGATCCTTCCGGCAGCGCCGGGCATCGATGAATCAATTTTTCTCATCCGCCGTGAACAAAAAAAGGGGCCCGAAGGCCCCGAAAGGGATGAGACAACGGGCGCTGTTTCCCGTATCTCGTCCGCAGAGTGACTTAGTGCGCGTGGGCGCCGGCAGCGCCGAGCCCGGTCTGGGCGCGAATGTACTGCTCCTCGAAAGCATCCGCTTCGCTGCTGGCGCGGGCGCTCTTGTCGGTAACCGAACCAAGCCAGGTAACCAGGAAAGCCGTCGTCATCGAGATGATCGCCGGGTGGTCGTAGGGGAAGATGGCTTGGGCATTGCCGAGCACCTTGACCCAAACGGCCGGCGACAGGATGACCAGCGTAACGGCCGACAGCAGGCCGGCAATGCCGCCCCACAGTGCGCCGCGGGTGGTCAGGCCCTTCCAGTACATGGACAGGATCAGGATGGGGAAATTGACCGAAGCGGCGACGCCGAAGGTCAGCGCGACCAGGAAGGCGATGTTCTGATCGCGGAAGAGCAGGCCGAGCAGGATGGCGACAAGGCCGATACCGACCGAAGCGATCTTGGTGACGCGCATTTCCTGAGCGCTGGTCGCCTGATTTTTCTTGATGACGCGGGCGTAGAGGTCATGAGCGATGGCCGAAGCACCCGCCAGAGCCAGACCGGACACGACAGCAAGGATGGTGGCGAAGGCGACAGCCGACAGGAAGCCGAGGAATACATCGCCGCCAACGGCCTTGGCGAGGTGCATGACCGGCATGTTGCCACCACCGATCAGCTTGCCGCCGATGATGCCGCCTTCGAAGAACTGGGGGTCCTGGCCGACGATGACGATGGACGAAATGCCGAGGATGATCACGACGAGGAAGAAGAAACCGATGAAGCCGGTGGCGAAGAACACCGACTTGCGGGCCTCCTTGGCGTTCGGCACGGTGAAGAAGCGCATCATGATGTGCGGCAGGCCGGCGGTGCCGAAGAGCAGGGCCAGCGACAGCGACACGGCGGAAACCGGATCAGCCATCAGCTTGCCCGGCGCCATGATGGCGATGCCGGACTTATGGGCGGCAACGGCCTGGGTAAACAGGTTGGTGAAGGAGAAGTCGAAACGGCTGAAGGCAAGCAGCATCAGGGTCGTACCGCCGCCAAGCAGCAGGCAGGCCTTGATGATCTGCACCCAGGTCGTTGCGGTCATGCCGCCGAAGGTGACGTAAACCATCATCAGCAGGCCGACGGCGATCACGGCGTAGGTGTATTCCAGACCGAAGAGCAGCTGGATGAGCTGGCCGGCACCGACCATCTGAACGATGAGGTAGAAGCACACCACGGTCAACGAGCCAAAGGCGGCAAAGGTGCGGATGCGGTTCTGGTCGAGGCGATAGGAGGCGATGTCGGCAAAGGTGAATTTGCCGAGATTGCGCAGGCGTTCGGCCATCAGGAAGAGGATGATCGGCCAGCCGACGAAGAAGCTGATGGTGTAGATGAAACCGTCGAAGCCCTTGGCGTAAACCAGCGAGGTCAGGCCGAGCAGGGTCGCCGCCGACATGTAGTCGCCAGCGATGGCCAGGCCGTTCTGGAAGCCGGTGATGCCGCCGCCTGCGGTGTAGAAGTCAGCGGTCGACTTGGTGCGGGACGAGGCCCACCAGGTGATGCCGAGGGTGAACAGCACGAAGACCAGGAACATGGCGATGGCGCTGACGTTGATCGGCTGTTTCTGCACGCCTTCGAGCGTGCCGGGGGCGGCGATGGCGGCAAAGGCGAGCAGGCTGCCGGCGACGAGTGCGATGAGCGAGCGTTTCATTTGGCGGACTCCCGCAGGATCTGCTCGTTGAGCGTATCGAATTCGCCATTGGCGCGGCTGATGTAAATGCCGGTGGTCAGCCAGGAGCCGACCACGAGGACAACGCCGAGCGGCCAGCCGAGGGTGATGATGCTGCCCTCGCTGATCGGCTGGCCGAGCAGGGCCGGATTGAAGGCGGTGATCATCATGAAGGTGTAGTAAGGCACCAGCACGACGAGCGAAAGGATGATCGCAAAGCGCGTGCGCTTGCCGACCATTTCGGCAAATTTCGGATTGCTCCGGATTCTTGCCTGGATATTGGGTTGAGACATGATCCCTCCTGTATTGATGAATAGTTGCTACTGCTTTGCTGTTCTCGTTTTTGTGTTTTTTTCCAGTTGACCGTGGGATTGCCCGGCCAACCTGGTTTTATCTACATGTTTGGATAGTTCGGCCCACCGCCACCTTCCGGCACCGTCCAGTTGATGTTCTGGGTCGGGTCCTTGATGTCGCAGGTCTTGCAATGCAGGCAGTTCTGCCCGTTGATCTGCAGACGCGGCTGGCCTTCTTCCTCGCCGAGGATTTCGTACACCCCGGCCGGGCAGTAACGCGTTTCCGGCGAACCGTATTTGGCGTAATTGACGCTGATGGCGATGCTTTCATCCTTGAGGCGCAGATGCGTCTGCTGGTTTTCCTCATGGTTGGTGGCCGAGAGGAAGACCGATGACAGGCGGTCGAAGGTCAACTGGCCATCCGGCTTCGGATAGGCAATCTTCGGATGGCTGTTCTTGTCGCCAAGCTGCGAGTGGTCGTCGTGGTGACGCAGGGTCCACGGCGCCTTGCCCTTGAAGACGTAGGTATCGATGGCCCCGTAGGCGAGCGCCCCCCACAGGCCCCACTTGAAGGCCGGACGAATGTTGCGGACCTGGTAGAGTTCGGCCCACAGCCACGACTTCTGGATCTGCTCGGCGTACTCGGTGGCTTCCACCCCGGCGTTTTCCTTGAACAGATGCTCGAAGACCGCTTCGGCGGCAACCATGCCCGACTTCATCGCCATGTGCGTGCCCTTGATCTTGGGCACGTTGAGGAAGCCGGCCGTGTCGCCGATGAGAAGGCCACCCGGGAAGGTCAGCTTGGGCACCGACTGGTAGCCGCCTTCGGACAGCGCGCGGGCGCCGTAGGAAATGCGCCGGCCGCCTTCAAAGTAACCGCGAATGGCCGGATGCGTCTTGTAACGCTGGAATTCCTCGTAGGGCGACAGCCAGGGGTTCTTGTAATCGAGGCCAACGACCATGCCGACGGCGACGAGGTTGTTTTCCAGGTGATAGAGGAAAGAACCGCCATAGGTGTCGGAGGTCAGCGGCCAGCCAACGCTATGCACGATCAGCCCCGGCTGATGCTTGGCCGGATCGATTTCCCAGAGCTCCTTGATGCCGATGCCGTAGGTTTGCGGATCGACACCGTCGCGCAGATTGAACTTGGCGAACAATTCCTTGGTCAGCGAGCCGCGGCAACCTTCGGCGAAGATGGTCTGTTTGGCATGCAATTCCATGCCCGGCTGGAAGTTGTGACCGGGCTGGCCATCCTTGCCGATGCCGAGGTCGCCGGTGGCGACGCCCTTGACCGAGCCGTCCTCGTGGTAAAGCACTTCGGCGGCGGCGAAACCGGGATAGATTTCGACCCCGAGCGCCTCGGCCTGCTCACCGAGCCAGCGGGCCAGATTGCCCAGGCTGATGATGTAGTTGCCGTGGTTGCCCATCTGCGGCGGGGTCGGCAGTTTGTACGAGCCGGTTTCGGTCAGGTACAACAACTTGTCTTCACCGGCCGGGGTGTTGAGCGGGGCGCCGCGATCCTGCCAGTCGGGGAAGAGCTCGGCCAGCGCATGCGGTTCGAGCACGGCGCCGGACAGGATGTGGGCGCCGATTTCAGAGCCTTTTTCGAGCAGGCAGACGGAAACTTCCTTGCCGTTCTGCTCGGCCAGCTGCTTGATGCGGATCGCCGACGACAGCCCCGAAGGGCCGCCACCGATGATCACGACATCGTATTCCATCGCATCGCGATCGGTGCGCATGGTCATGATCAGAACAGGCTTTCCGGCAAACCGAAGACCGACTCGGCGCCACCGGTCATTTCAGCCGAGTAGGCTGCGGCAAACGGTAGCTGGTGGGCGGCGAAGTAGTTTGCCGTGGCCAGTTTGGCCTTGTAGAAGTCGTCGGTCGAGCCGGCGGCGATATGGCGGACGGCGATGGCCGCCGACTTGGCCATCAGCCAGCCGCCAACGACGATACCGGTCAGCTTGAGGAAAGGCACGGAGCCGGCATGGACAGCTGCCGGAGCGCTCTCGTAATTGGCGACGATCCAGTCTGCTGCAGTCGACAGCGAATTGATGCCATTTTTCAGATGGGCGGCAATGCCGGCCAGTTGGGCGTTGCCGGCGAAGGCTTCGGCATCGGCCGTCATTTCGGCGATCAGCGCCTTCATGGCGGCGCCCGGCACCTTTTCGCGTGCCAGCTTGCGGCCGACCAGGTCGTTGGCCTGAATCGCCGTCGTCCCTTCGTAGATGGTCGTGATGCGCGAATCACGGTAGTACTGGGCGGCACCGGTTTCTTCAACGAAGCCGACGCCACCGAAGACCTGCAGCGCGGTCGATGACAACTCGACGCCCTGCTCCGTGCTCCAGCCCTTGACGACCGGTGTCAGCAGATCGACGCGAGCCTGGGCAGCCGCATTGCCGGCATGGGCGCGGTCGATGTTGGCGGCGGTGTAGTAGGCCAGCGTACGCATGGCTTCGGTGCGCGACTTGACGTCCATGAGCATGCGGCGGACATCGGGGTGATGGAGGATGGTCTTCTTCTCATCGGACTTGTCGCCGATGATCTTGCCCTGAACGCGTTCGCGGGCGTACCACAGGGCATGCTGGTAGGCGCGTTCGGCGATGCCGACGCCTTCGAGGCCGACGTTCACGCGGGCGTGGTTCATCATCGTGAACATGTAGCCGATGCCCTTGTTCTCTTCGCCGATCAGGTAGCCGACGGCGCCTTCGTTCTCGCCATAAGACATGACGGCGGTCGGGCTGCCGTGGATGCCGAGCTTGTGTTCGATCGAGGCGCAGATCAGGTCGTTGCGCTTGCCGAGCGAACCGTCGTCATTGACCAGGAACTTCGGCACGAGGAACAGCGAAATCCCCTTGAGTCCCGGCGGGGCATCGGGCAGGCGGGCCAGCACGAGGTGAATGATGTTCTCGGCGACGTCATGCTCGCCCCAGGTGATGAAAATCTTGGTGCCGCTGACCAGATAGGTGCCATCGCCGACGGCCTTGGCCTTGGACGAGATGGCGGCGAGGTCGGAACCGGCGTTCGGCTCGGTCAGGTTCATCGTGCCGGTCCATGTGCCTTCGACCATCTTCGGCAGGTACTTCTGCTTCAGCTCGTCGGACGCATGGTGGGCGATGGCTTCGATGGCGCCGCCGGTCAGCATCGGGCACAGGCCGAAGGCCATGTTGGCGCCCTTCCACATTTCATTGACGGCCATCGAGACGACGGCCGGCAAACCCTGGCCACCGTACTCCGGCGAGAAGGGCATGGAGTTCCAGCCGGTTTCGGCGAACAGTTGATAAGCTTCCTTGAAGCCGGGCGCCGTGGTCACGACGCCGTCCTTGCAGACATGGCCGACACGGTCGCCGACGCTGTTGATCGGATCGAGGACGCCGGTGGCGAACTTGGAAGCTTCATCGAGAATGGACTCGACGAGATCGACGGAACATTCCTCGTTACCGGGCAGGGCGCAGATTTCTTCGAGGCCGGCCACTTCGTTGAGGACGAACTGCATGTCGCGAATCGGGGCGATATAGGTGCTCATGGGGTTTCTCTCCGTATTTCGTGTTTAGACGGCGGCGACGAGGGCCGGAATGGTTTCGAACAGGTCAGCCACGAGGCCGTAATCCGCCACCTGGAAGATTGGTGCATCGGGATCCTTGTTGATGGCGACGATGACCTTGGATTCCTTCATCCCGGCCAGATGCTGGATGGCCCCCGAGATGCCGACCGCGATGTAAAGC
>PHCF01000124.1 GCA_002842145.1 Betaproteobacteria bacterium HGW-Betaproteobacteria-6
CATCTTCGACTTCGCCGTCGTCTTCTTCCACAACGCCAAGGAACAGATCGCCCGCGGCGCCGGCCCCTTCTTCTACCTGCCGAAGATGGAAAGCCACCTTGAAGCCCGCCTGTGGAACGACATTTTCGTCATGGCCCAGGACCACATCGGTCTGCCGCAAGGCACCATCAAGGCCACCGTGCTGGTCGAAACCATCCTCGCCACCTTCGAGATGGAAGAAATCCTCTACGAACTGCGCGAGCACTCCGCCGGTCTGAACGCCGGTCGCTGGGACTACATCTTCTCCTGCATCAAGAAGTTCAAGAAGAACAAGGACTTCTGCCTGGCCCAGCGCGGCGCCATCACCATGGAAGTGCCTTTCATGCGCTCCTACGCACTGGCCCTGGTCCAGGCTTGCCACAAGCGCGGCGCACCGGCCATGGGCGGCATGTCGGCCCTGATCCCGATCAAGAACGACCCGGTCGCCAACGAAAAGGCGCTGGCCGGCATCCGTCACGACAAGACCCGCGACGCCAACGACGGCTACGACGGCGGCTGGGTGGCTCACCCGGGTCTGGTGCCGATCGCCATGGAAGAGTTCGTCAAGGTCCTCGGCGACAAGCCGAACCAGTTCGGCAAGCAGGTTGAAGGCAAGTTCGGTCCGGCCCAATGGCTCGACTTCAAGCCGGAAACCCCGATCACCGAAGCCGGTCTGCGCAACAACATCAACGTCGGCATCCACTACCTCGGTTCCTGGCTGGCCGGCAACGGTTGCGTGCCCATCCACAACCTGATGGAAGACGCCGCCACCGCCGAAATCTCCCGCTCGCAAGTCTGGCAGTGGGTCGTTTCGCCGAAGGGCATCCTCGACGACGGCCGCAAGGTCACCGAAGAAATGGTCCGCCCGATGATCGCCGAGGAACTGGCCAAGGTGAAGGCCACCGTCAGCGCCCAGGGCGAAGACACGGCCAGCTACGACCAGGCCGCGGTCATCTTCGACAAGATGTCGCTGACCCCGGACTACCCCGAATTCCTGACCCTGCCGCTGTACGAGGCGATGGAATAAAGCAGTACCCGGAACACGGTGCGCAGACACCCGACTCCGACAGAGAACGAAGAAGCGCCGGGGCAACCCGGCGCTTTTTTGTTGGCCACGGAAAAGTGAACGGCCGCCAGGCTCGCAAGTTGCCAATGCTACGGTCAACCGGAAAAAATGGCCAAAACTGAAATCCGGTTCATCACTTTTTGATGATATTCAAGGCCTTGGACGCGCCCGCCCCCGCCCCAAGTTGACCTCGATCAAACAACCTTCCATCTCCTACTCAAAACGTATAAGTCCAGGTTGCCCCCAATACTCCGTAAGCCATAATCACGCACTGAAAAATTTCCCGCCCGGAAAACACTGCCGTGAACCTCAACGCAAAAGTCACTTTCTTTTTCGTCAGTATTTTTGCCGGCTTGCTGGCTGTTCTCATCGCCATCAGCCTTTATGCCTTCCGGAATTTCTCCATAGCCTCGGCGACGGATCACATCCGGACAGCCGGCGAAATCGTCCGCGTGCACCTGACGGAATCGATGATCAATGGCGTCATCGACAAACGCGAAAACTTTCTCCGCCGACTGGTTGAAGTTCAGGGGCTGAAATCGGCGCGGGTCATCCGCTCGCCGGAAGTCGAGAAACAGTTTGGCAAGGGACTGGTCCGCGAAGTCGCCGTCGATGATCTTGAACGCCAGGTCATCGCGCAGGGCAAGCCCCGCTTCGAACTCGTCACGCAGGGCGACGAAACGCTTTTCCGCGGCGTCATTCCCTACATCGCCACGGCCAATGGCAACCCCAACTGCCTGCAATGCCATCAGGTCAGCGAAGGCGCCGTGCTCGGGGCGGTCAGCATGAGCATGTCGCTTGAAGCCCTGAAGGGAAAAGCGCTGTTCACCGTCGCCGGCATCGGTGCCGCCGTCGCTATTTTTGCCCTCCTGCTCGTGCTGCTCCTGCGCCGCCTGCTGCGCCCCATCTCGGACACTGCCATCGCCGTCGAAGAGGCCGTCCAGCGTGCCCTGCGCGGCGATTTCAAGGCCCATGTCGAGAAAAAAACCAACGACGAAATCGGCCAGATCGCGACCGACATGAACCGTCTGCTGACCTTCCTCGACGATGGCCTCAACCGCATCGGCACTAATGTCGCCCGGCTCACCGAGCGCACCCCGGCCCCCGGCGAAAACCTGCTGACGGCGACCATCGAGATGGTCGACAGCCTGACCAAGGCGGCCCATTTCAAGCAGGCCATCGAGGAAGACGAGGTCAAGATCGAGATCTACCAGCGCCTGGCCGGTGCCCTGCAGCAGGAATTCAGGCTCGACGAGTTCTCGCTCTACGAAGTCAGCAGCAACAAGAAGCAGATGAAAGCCATCATGGTCGACGGCGAAATAGCCGACACCTGCCGCTGGTGCGACCCGCAGATACTCGTCCGCCCCGAAGGTTGCCGCGTCCGTCGCACCGGCCATATCGTCGACGGCATCACCAGTCCGGAAATCTGTTACTCCTTCCGCCCGCCGGCCGAACAGGGCGAACGCCAGCACGTCTGCTTCCCGGTCATCCAGTCCGGCGCGGTTGGCAGCGTCGTCCAGTTGGTCAGCACGCCGGAAAATGCCGCCGACCTGCTCGCCAAGGTGCCCTTCATCAACGTTTACCTGCGCGAAACGGCACCGGTGCTCGAAACCAAGCGGCTCATGGAAAACCTGCGCGACTCGACGCTACGCGACCCGATGACCGGCCTCAACAACCGCCGCTTCCTCGAGGAATACGTCGAGACGCTCGTCTCCAGCGTGCAGCGCAAGCGAACCCATGCCGCCATCCTGATGCTCGACCTCGACTACTTCAAGATGGTCAACGACACCTACGGCCACGATGCCGGCGACGCCGTGCTGAAAGCCCTGTCGTCGCTGCTCAAGCAGTCGGTGCGCGCCTCCGACCTGGTCATCCGCTACGGCGGCGAGGAATTCCTCATCATCCTGATCGACAGCCTGGGCGAGGCGGCGAACAATGTCGCCGAGAAAATCCGCCTCGCCGTCGAAGCCCTCAAGGTCCAGATCGCGGGCATTACGCTGCAAAAGACGATATCCATCGGCATCTCCGATTTCCCGACCGACAGCGAAACCTTCTGGCAGGCCGTCAAATTTGCCGATGTGGCGCTCTACCAGGCCAAGGAGACCGGGCGCAACCGGGTAGTACGCTTCACACCGGAAATGTGGACCGACAACAAGGAATATTGAGCGCGCTATCTATTACCTTACGTATAAGATAAAGCGACTTTTTAACCCGTTATCAAAACTTAACTGACCCAATACACTGGCAAGCTTCTGATTCCTTCCGGAGGCTGCCCATGATTTCCGCCCTCTCCGCCCTGCTCGTTTTCCAGCTGGCCGGCGAAATCCTCGCCCGTTCCTTCAATCTGCCCATCCCCGGCCCGGTCATCGGCATGCTCATGCTCTTTGTCGCCCTCGTCGTGCGCGGCGGCCCCGGCGAAGAACTGCAGACGACCAGCCAGAACCTGCTGCAACACCTGTCGCTGCTCTTCGTGCCGGCCGGTACCGGCATCATGGTCCATCTCCACCGGGTATCCGACGAGTGGCTGCCGCTTCTCGTTTCGCTGCTGGTCAGCACGCTGGCCACGCTGGTCGTCACTGCGCTGGTCATGAAACTCTGCCAGCGCCCCCCCGCCGCCTCGGGAGAAACGCCATGACCCAGGAAATCAGCCAGATCTGGGTCTACCTCGCGGCCTCGCCGCTGCTCGGACTGACCATCACGCTGCTCGCCTACCAGGCCGCCTTCGCGCTCTACCGGCGTTCGGGCAACAATCCGCTGGCCAACCCCGTGCTCATCGCCGTTTTCATTTTGGTGCTGTTTTTGACGTTGACCGCAACATCGTACGAAACCTACTTCGCTGGCGCTCAGTTCGTGCACTTCCTGCTCGGCCCGGCCACCGTGGCACTCGCCATCCCGCTCTACACGCAATTCAAGCGCGTCCGCTCGATGCTCTTGCCGGTGCTCGCCGGGCTGCTCGCCGGCAGTCTGACGGCGATCGTTTCGGCCGTGCTGGTAGCACGGCTACTCGGCGCCAGTGCCTCGACCCAGCTCTCGCTCGCCCCCAAATCGGTGACGACGCCGATCGCCATGGGCATCGCCGAACGCATCGGCGGCATCCCGTCGCTGACCGCCGTGCTGGTCATCGTCACCGGCATTCTCGGCGCCGTCGGTGCCCGCTTCGTCTTCGACGCCATGAAGGTGCGCGACCCGGCCATCCGCGGCTTCGCCATCGGCATTGCCTCGCACGGCATCGGCACGGCGCGCGCCTTCCAGGTCAATGAGCAGAGCGGTGCCTTCGCCGCACTGGCCATGGGCATGAACGGGGCGCTCACCGCCCTGCTCGTGCCCTGGATCGCCGCATATCTCATGAACATAGGGTAAGTACCTATGGCAGATGCGACACCGGGGGCGAAGAATTTGGCCATGCTCATGCGCCCCCCTTCTCCTCAGCCAAAACATACCCGCCTCTGGCTCGCCCCCTACGTCGCCATCGGTGTTTTTGCCATGGCCATGCTGATCATTACCGGGCTGCTCCAGTGGCGCGAACTGGACACCGCGCGCTCGGCCCTCGAAGGCGACATGCACTGGGCAGAGCAGACCATCGAAAACCGCCTGAACGCGCACCAGGACTTTCTCGCCGAGCTCGGCCGCGAGCAGGAATTCAAGCAACTGACCTACGAGGCTTTCCAGGTCAAGGCCGCCCGTTACGCCAGCGATACGCCTGAAATCCAGGCCATCGTCTGGGTCGATATCGACGGCAAGGTCGAATGGGTGGCGCCCAACGAATCGACCGCTGCCTTCGTCGGCGAACAACTTGGCGGTGAGCGGCTGGCCGCCCTGCAGAACGCCTTGCGCGTGCGCAGCACGGTGGTTTCGCCGGATTATCGCGATGCCACGCAGCGCCCGGCCCACGACATCATTTACCCGGTCCAGCGCAGCAGCGCCGACATCGGTGCCTTCATCGCCCTCGAATCGCTGGAAACGCTGCTCCGCTCCACCCTGCCGACGGCGTTCACCACGCGCTACAGCCTGACCCTCGTCGATGCCAAAAATCGCGAGGTCTTCAGCAACTCCTCGATCAAGCCGACCGACCGCAAGGTCTCCGGCCAGATCAGCATCGACCTGCCCAACAATCGCCTCGACCTCAACATCGTCGCCTACCGCATCGGCGGCGCCTGGCTGCCTTTCGTCCCGGCAGCGCTGATCATCGTCCTGACCCTGATCGCCTCCGTCACCCTGATCCAGTTGCGCCGCCATGCCCAGCACCGCGCCGATACCGAAGAAGAACTGCGCACGGCCTACGCTTTTCGCCAGGCCATGTCGCAATCGCTGATCACCGGCCTGCGCGCCATCGACCTCGAAGGCCGCATCACCTTCGTCAACGCCGCCTTCTGCCGGATGACCGGCTTCGAGGAAAGCGAACTGGTCGGGATCAAGCCGCCCTACCCCTACTGGCCGGACGAGGAATTCGACAAGCTCGCGCACAATATCGATACTGCCCTGGCCGGCAAAGCCCCGGCCGGCGGCTTCGAGATGCGCATCATGCGCAAGAACGGCGAACGCTTCGACGTCCGCCTCTACTTTTCGCCACTGGTCGGTACCAATGGCCAGCAGATTGGCTGGATGGCCTCGATGAACGACATCACCGAGCCGAAGCGGGTGCGCGTTGAACTCGAGCGCGCCCACGAACGTTTCGTTACCGTCATCGACGGTCTCGACTCGGCCGTCCATGTCGCCGATGTGCAGACCGGCGAAATCCTCTTTGCCAATCGCGCCTTCCAGAGCATTTTCGGCTTCGATACGGTCGGCCACAACTCGGCCCAGATCACCGCCGCCTGCCGACCGGCCAACGAATGGCTGCACCGTAATCCGGCCTTGCTGAAAGGCGAAGACCTGCCCTGCGAACTGTTCGACGGGGAGCTCCAGCACACCCTGTCCGGCCACTGGTATCACCTGCACGAACGGGCCATCCGCTGGGTCGACGGACGCACCGTTCGCGTCCAGATCGCCGCCGACATCACCGACAAGAAGCACATCGAAGAGGTCAATCTGCAGCAGCAAAAACGCCTCGAACAGACCTCGCGCCTGATCACCATGGGCGAGATGGCCTCGTCGCTGGCCCACGAGCTCAACCAGCCGCTGTCAGCCATCGCCAATTACTGCGCCGGCTGCGTCAAGCGCATGCAGGCCGGCAACTACAAGCTCGACGACCTGCTCGCCGCCATGCTGAAGGCTTCCAGCCAGGCCGAGCGGGCCGGCAAGATCATCCGCCGCATGCGTGACATGGTGAAGAAGGGCGACCCCAACCGGCAACCCATTGCCCTCGAGGAACTGGTCGATGAAACCCGCGCCTTCGCCGACATCGACGCCCAACGCACCGGCACGCAAATCATTGTCCATTTGCCGGAAAATTTGCCGAAAATCGTCGTCGACCGCATCATGATCGAGCAGGTGCTGCTCAATCTGTTCAAGAATGGCATCGAGGCGATGAGCGATGTGCCGGTCGAACGCCGCCTGTTGACCCTGCGGGCCCAGCAGGTCGACGAACGCATGGTGGAAATCACCGTGACCGACCAGGGGCATGGCTTGGCCGAGGAAGACATCGAAAAGATTTTTGCCCCCTTCTACACGACCAAGCCGGAGGGCATGGGCATCGGCCTGGCCATCTGCCGCTCGATCATCGAGTTCCACCAGGGTCGGCTTTGGGTGGCACCGCGGCGCGAGGGGGGTACCGTGTTCCACTTCACCGTGCCGATCGAAGACATTGATGACGAGAAAGGCGAAATGAGCAATGACTGAGCAGACGCAAACGATTTACGTCGTCGATGACGACGAAGCCATGCGCGACTCGATGACCTGGCTGCTCGAAGGCGAAGGCTACGTCGTGGCCTGCTTCGACTCCGCCGAAAGCTTCCTCAAGGCCCGCCACGACGAGATGCGCGGCTGCCTGGTCCTCGACGTGCGGATGCCGGAAATGAGCGGCCTTGAGCTGCATGAAAAACTCGACACCCTCGGCTCCCAGTTGCCGGTCATCTTCGTCACCGGCCACGGCGACGTGCCCATGGCCGTCTCGGCCTTGCAGCGCGGCGCCTGCGACTTCATCGAAAAACCCTTCCACAACGAGGATCTGCTCTCGCGCATCCGCCGCGCCCTTGAACTGGACTGCCAACTATCGGCCCGCCGCCAGCGCGACGGGGCGATCAGCCACCGCCTCGATCAGCTGACCCAGCGCGAAAGCGAAGTCATGAAACTGGTCGTCGCCGGCAAGCTCAACAAGCAGATCGCCGACGAACTGAACATCAGCATGAAGACCGTCGAAGCCCACCGGGCGCGGGTCATGGAAAAAATGGGCGTGCGTACCCTGGCCGAACTGGTCAAGGCCGTGGTGACGGTGAACTAGAGCGGAATGATGTCGTCGCCGCCGGCGCCGAAGCGGCCTTCGTAGTGCTTGAGCTGG
>PHCF01000125.1 GCA_002842145.1 Betaproteobacteria bacterium HGW-Betaproteobacteria-6
AAATGAATCCCACGGAGGAGTAATGAGAAATAGAACCGCTCAATTCGTCATGGCGGCGGGCATGATTGCCCTGAACGTCACGACCTGGTCTCCATCGGCGCTGGCTGATGCGGCGACCGATGAAATTGCCAAGTACCGGGAAATGCTGGCCGATGGAAATCCATCGGAACTGGTTGCCGCCCAAGGCGAGGAATTGTGGAAGGTCAAACGCGGCACGAAAAATGCCACGCTGGAACAATGTGACCTCGGCCTTGGCCCTGGCGTGATCAAGGGGGCTTCTGCCCAGTTGCCGCGTTATTTCAAGGACACCGGTCGCGTACAGGACCTGGAAACGCGCCTGATGACCTGCATGGAAACGCTGCAGGGCATCGATACCAAAGAGCTCAGCAAGACGAAGTGGGGCAAGGGGGAAATGGAAAAGATGGAAGCCCTGGTGGCTTACGTCGTGACCGAATCCAACGGCCACAAGATCAATGTTGACATGCGCCCGGCTCAGATGAAGAAGATGTACGAACTGGGCAAGATGGCCTTCTTCTATCGCGGCGGCGCCATGGATTTCTCTTGTGCCACCTGTCACGGTCAAGCCGATAAGCGGATCCGTTTGCAGGACTTGCCCGATTTGCGCGAGCACAAGGGCGCCGCGGCGGGTTGGGGAAGCTGGCCGGCTTACCGTGTTTCGAATGGACAGTTCTGGACCATGCAGCACCGCCTGAACGATTGCTATCGCCAGCAACGGTTCCCCGAGCCCCTTTACGGCTCTGATGTGACGATTGCGCTGTCGGTTTATCTGGCGGCAAATGGCAATGGCGGTCCGGTCTTGACGCCGGGCTTGAAGCGCTAAGGAGGCGAGCATGAAAAAGATGATCACGATTGCTGCCATCCTGGCAGTTACCCCGATGGATGCCTCGTTCCGCAGCAAAGGCATTGTCGACAAGTACCGCATGTATCAACTGGATTTCCAGAAGGCCTGTTCGCAGGACAAGGATCCATCCAAGAAGGTGATGCAGGCGATCGAAGCCGAGCAACTGACAACCATTCGTTATCCGGCCGACGGGAAGTATTTTGGTGACTGGAAGCAAGGCGAGAAGATTGCGGTCAGCGGCAAGGGTCTGACCTGGAAAGACAAGACGCCGCACAACAATGGCGGCGGTTGTTATAACTGCCACCAGTTGAGCCACCATGAAATTGCCTACGGCACCATTGGCCCGAGCCTGCTCGAGTACGGCAAGCAGCGCGGGAATGGCGAAGAAATGGTCAAGTACACCTGGGGCAAGATTTATAACGCCAAGGCATTCAACGCGTGTAGCCGCATGCCGCGCAATGGCGATGCCGAAATCCTGACCGAGCAGCAGATGAAGCACGTGATGGCTTATCTGTTTGATCCGAACTCGCCGGTCAACAAAAAGTAACTTGCGTGATTTGACCCGGCGCGGGAAACCCGCCGGGCCTTTTTTTGGTCGCACAGGCTGCCGGATTGATCGTCTGGTGTCCGCAGGATTCTGTATTGAGGGTCGAGCCGAGATCGATGTCGGGTTGGCCGAAACTTCGTTTTCAAGGAATAAACATGAGCATGAATCGTCGGGAGTTTCTTCAGGTCATGGCTGTCGCCGCAGCCGGTGGCATGTCCCTGCACAGCGAGTTTGCGCTGGCTGAAAAGGGTGCCGCCAAACTGTACGACCTGCCCAAATTCGGCAACGTCAGCCTGCTGCACATCACCGACTGTCATGCCCAGTTGTTGCCCATCTATTTCCGCGAGCCGAACGTCAATCTCGGCTTTGGCGAACAGTTCGGCAAGGTGCCCCACCTCGTCGGGGCCAATCTGCTCAAGCATTTCGGCTTCAAGCCGAACACGCTGGAAGCGCACGCCTACACCTACCTGAATTTCGAGAAGGCTGCCGAAACCTACGGCAAGGTCGGCGGCTTCGCCCATCTGGCGACGCTGGTCAAGCGCATGAAGGCCAATCGCCCCGGTGCGTTGCTGCTCGACGGCGGCGACACTTGGCAGGGTTCCGGCACGGCGCTGTGGTCCAACGCCCAAGACATGGTCGACGCTTGCAAGGCACTCGGCGTCAACGTCATGACCCTGCACTGGGAGTCGACCTACGGCGAGGCTCGCGTCAAGGAAATCGAGGAGAAGGACTTCGCCGGGCAGATCGACATCGTCGCCCAGAACGTCAAGACCACCGATTTCGGCGATCCGGTCTTCAAGCCCTTCGTCATGAAGAACATCAACGGCGTGCCGGTCGCCATCATCGGCCAGGCCTTCCCCTACACGCCGATCGCCAACCCGCGCTGGCAGACCCCGAACTGGAGCTTCGGCATCCAGGAAGAGAACATGCAGAAGACCGTCGACGAAGCCCGCGCTGCCGGAGCGCAAGTCGTTGTCGTGCTCTCGCACAACGGCATGGACGTCGATCTCAAGATGGCCTCGCGCGTCAAAGGCATCGACGCCATCCTCGGCGGCCACACCCACGACGGCATGCCGGCCCCGGTCGTCGTCAAGAACGCCGGCGGCCAGACGCTGGTCACCAATGCCGGCTCCAACGGCAAGTACCTTGGCGTGCTCGATTTCGACGTCAAGAACGGCAAGATCGCCGACTTCCGCTACAAGCTGCTGCCGGTCTTCGCCAACCTGCTGCCGGCCGACAAGGACATGCAGACGCTGATCGACAAGGCACGCGCGCCCTACCTGTCCAAGCTCAACGAAAAGCTGGCGGTCAGCGAGGGCCTGCTTTATCGCCGCGGCAACTTCAACGGTACCTTCGACCAGGTCATCCTCGATGCGCTGATGAAGGTCAAGGACGCCGAAATCGCCTTCTCGCCCGGCTTCCGCTGGGGCACCTCGCTGCTCCCCGGTCAGCCCATCCTGATGGAACATGTGCTCGACCAGACCGCTATCACCTATCCGTGGACGACGGTGACCAACATGAGCGGCGCGATGATCAAGACCGTGCTCGAGGACGTCTGCGACAACCTGTTCAATCCCGATCCCTACTATCAGCAGGGCGGCGACATGGTGCGCGTCGGCGGCCTGCAATGGACTTGTGACCCGACCGCCAAAATGGGCAACCGAATCCAGAACATGATGCTCAAGGGGCAGCTCATCGATCCGGCCAAAAACTACAAGGTCGCCGGCTGGGCGCCGGTGTCCGAAGAGGCCAAGAACGCCGGCGAACCGATCTGGGACGTCGTCGCCAACTACTTGCGCGACATCAAGACCGTCAAGCCGGTCAACCTCAACCTGCCGACGCTGAAAGGCGCCGCCAACAACCCGGGGATCGCCTGAACGAGGCAGCCTTGGGCAGGAGGCGTTTGTATTTGCTGCGCTGATTAACGTTCGGCATTTTCGGGAAATCCTCGCTTCGGCGAGGATTTTTTTGTCTGGTGGGCCCGTCGCGGTTTCGATTTTTACCGTTTTTTCCGGTTGACCGTAGCATTCGGCCGGCAGGGTGGTTTTGGCCGTAGGGGACGGAGGTCGGCGTTAACCAGCGCTTTCGAGCAGGCCTGTTGACACCTTCCGCTTCCCGCTCGGGAATCCGGTTCCGGCTCAGCTCGGCGCAGTTATGGCTGGACGGCTTGTTCGAGGTTGCTGGTGTTTTCTGTTGCGGCGGGCCGCGGCCGGTCGACCAGGTGATTAGCAAGTCCGGCGCCGGCCCACATGCCAATCAGCGAAATCCACGCCGTCAGGGCAAAGATGGCCGCGCCGGAAACCCCGGCGCCAACGGCGCAGCCGCCGGCCAGCATGCCGCCGAAGCCCATGCAAATGGCCCCGGCGATATAGCGGCGCATGCTGTGGCCGTCCTTGAAGCCTTCCAGTTTCAGCTCGCGGCCGATGAGGGCGGCGATGAAGGAACCGAGGACGACGCCGGGAACCAGTCCGATGTTGAAATTCCAAGGCTGGCCGGGGGGCGACAGGACCAGCATGAGGATGTCAGCCGACGGGCCGGTGAAGCTCAGGCTTTGCACCGTGATGACCTCGAAGGACTGGGTGCTGAACTGGTAGGTGGCGAGCCAGGCGGCGGCTACCGTGAGGCCGACGCCGATGCCGCTCAACCATTCGAGATGGCGCAAACGGCTGCGCACCACGAAGGCCATGCCGGCCACCAGCCAGATCAGCCCGAAGACGAGGCCGCCGAGGTGCCCGAAATGAAGGCTGACGAGCAGATCGCGCTGACTGCTGGATATGGTCCACAGGCCGGATAGCCATTGGCGGAGCGGGGAGAGGGCGCCGCTCAGCGAGGCCTGGGCCGTTACGGCGAAGATCAGCCCGGTGAGCAGGGCGCGCAGGTTGCCGTTGGCGGCCAGCACCAGCATCCGCGACGAGCAGCCACGGGCCAGGATCATGCCGCAGCCGAACAACAGGCCCCCGATCAGCGCGCCGGACATGCTGCCGCTGCTGGCAAGTTGCCTGGCTTGCGAGACATCCAGCCAGCCGGCCAGGATGAAGGTCTGGGTGGCAATCAGGGCGGTCGAAAAGGCCAGTAGCCAGATCGCCAGCTTGGCCGTTCCGTGGCGGTTCCAGAACTCGACCACGGCTGAGCGCAGGCAGAAGCGTGAGCGTTGGGCAAAAAATCCGAAGCCGATGCCGATCAGCAGGCCGGTGATGCTGAGGGCCGTGGTATCGCCAAAGGTTTCGATGAATTGGTTCAGTTCCATACGTGGGGCTTGAGAAGTGCGGGGTCGATTGGTATTGCCTGTGTCCGTCGGGAATCAGTGCGGCTTAAGAGCCGCCATCGATTGTTCGATGGCGGCCTCCAGATAGCTTTGATAAAAATCAGGCAGCCGGACACCGACGATGGGGGCGGCGAGGCGCTGGCCGTTCGGGCCATAGAAGGCAACGACGGGGACCAGCCTGATTTTCTCGTCTGCGGCAAAGCCGGCATGGGTTGTCCGCTTGCCGCGGAAATCCGTCAGCGGCGCGCCGCTGTCCTGATTGACCTGGACAATGGCCAGTTTGTCGCGATAGGCGGGGTTGTTGGCCAGCGGTCTGAGGTAGTCGCGTTTGACGGCTTCGCAGTAGTTGCAGTCGTGGCGGCTGTAGATCACGATCAGCGGCCCGCCGGCTTTGGCTGGTGGCGCTACGGCTACGCGCAGATCGCTGGCCGCGGGCAGATCGGTTGTGCTGGCCCGGGCCAGGGGCGTTGCCAGGCATGGTGCAGCAGAAAGGGCGAGGGCGAGGAATATCGCCGGCCAGTGGCGGGTTTCAGTTTTCAAAATGGTAGTAACGTTGATTAAGCCAGGCGGCAACGCTCCCCTCTTCTTCGGGGAACCAGCCGGCACTGACGGTGGCGTTGCAGGAGGATACGCGCTGCAGCAACTCCAGCTTGTTGGAGAGCATGCGCCCGTCGCGGGTGTACATTTTGCTGCCATCACTGCCGTACATGCGCGTGTGGCAACTGGTGCAAGCCTTCTCGTGAAGGGCCGGCGCAATACTCAGATCCACCTCGCCCCAGGGGGCTTCAGCATAGGCGGCCGTGCTGAGCAGGGCGAGGCTGGTTAGCGTGAGTCGATGCATGATGTCTCCCGAATGTCGATCTGTACTCAAAAGCCGGCTACCTCTGCTTCAAGGTAGGCCAGGCTGACGTATTTGCCGATATTGGTGTCGAAGCCCTTGGTGTCGCGGGCCCGGCTCGCGACACGCGGATCCTTGAGCACCTGGGCCTTGGCTTCCTCAAGTGCGGTGCCGTCCTTGATGGCCTGTTCGCAGGGGCGATAGATGCCCTCGAACAATTCGCGATTCCATTTCAGGACGTCGGCGCCGGGTTCGCCATGACCGGGCAGCCAGATCGTGCAGCCGGTCTTTTCCAGGGCATCGTAGGCTTTCAGGGTGCCGAGATAGGAGCCATCGTCCATGTTGGCGATGCGGCGATCCATGGCGACGTCGCCAATCAGCATGACCTTGTCTTCGACGACTTCGACGCAGAGGTCGAAGGGGGTGTGAACCGTGCCGAAATGGTGGATGCGCAGGGTGATGTCGCCAAATTTGAGTTCGGCGCCATTTTCCAGTGGCCGGTCCGGCGGAACGACGCGGGTTCCCATCGTCGCCTGGTTGGTCCATTGCTCCATGAGGGTGCGCCACATGTTGCCCTGTATGCCCTGGATGGCCTTGATGGTGCCCGGATGCGAGTAACGCGGCAGACTGTCCCCGTAGGCATCAACGTAGGCGTGATTGCCCAGCCAGTGGTCGCCGTGATAATGGGTGTTGATGATGGCAATGACCGGTTTGTTGAAGGCCGTTTTCAGCTGCCGAATCGCCATTTCGCCGATTTGTACCGAGCCCCCGGAGTCGACCACGACCAGCCCCTTGGCGGTGTCGACAAAGGTGATGTTGCACATCATTCCCTGGTTTTCTGGGGTTGGAAAACCATCGGGGGAGAAAATTATCCAGACGTGTCTGGAAATCTGGCGCAGGGGGTGATCCTTGACGGTCGGGCCGCGCACGAAATCGTTAATTTCCATTGCCGCGGCGTTGATTGACTGCCAAGGTGCAAATTCGGCGGCGGTCAAGGCGCCGAAGGTGGCTGCGCTATGCAGAAACTGGCGTCGATTCATCGTGTCTCCTTTTTATGAGGGATCTGACATGCTCCCGGTTGTCACTTGCTCGCCTCAATTGAAAGCTCAGTGTAAGCGAATTAGTATTTAATAATGTACCTGCGTTTCGTATGAAAAGGGGAGTGCTGTGAGAGTCAAGCAAACTTATCTGATGGCGGTTGGTCTGGTGTCGTTGCTCATGTCCGGTCATGGCCTGGCGGCAGATCCCGCTGACCTGGCGCGGGCCGAAGAGATCGTTGGTGGGCGTTGCTTTCTCTGCCATGGCATGGAGGGCGAATCGGCCAGCCCGATCTTTCCCCGTCTGGCTGGGCAACACTCGGAATACATCGCCAAGCAGCTCAGCGAATTCAAGTCCGGCAAGCGCAAGAGCGACACGATGAAGCCGCAGGCCGAGGATTTGACCGCGGATGAAATGAAGGCGCTCGGTGCCTTCTTTGAAGCCAAGAAACCAGCGTCGCGCCCGGCCCGGGATCCCGAGCTGCTGGCCGTCGGCAAGTTCATCTTCAGCCGGGGCAACCCGTTTTCAGGCGTACCGGCCTGCGCCACCTGCCACGGCCCCCGAGGGCTGGGGACGCCGCAACTGCCTCGCTTGGCCGGTCAGCATCCGCGCTATACGGAAGATCAGCTGAAGCAGTTCAACAGCCGCGAACGGAACAATGACAACGCCGTGATGCATACCGTAGCCTCGAAGCTGACCGATTTTGAGCGAAATGCAGTGGCGGAATACGTGGCCACGCTCGATTGAGACAGCCCGGCCCATGCTGAAATGGCCGCGAAAGCGGCCGTTTTGCTTTTCAGGCCCGGAAAACGAAGTAGACAGCGCCGAGTATGCATAGCGCCGCCCACAGGTAGTCGAGCTTGAGCGGCTGGTGCATGTAGAAGACGACGAAGGGCACGAAGACGACCAGCGTGATGACTTCCTGCAGGATCTTGAGCTGGCCGAGACTGATCTCGGTGTTGCCAATGCGGTTGGCGGGCACTTGCAGCAGGTATTCGAACAAGGCGATACCCCACGATATCAACGCGGCGATCCACCACGGCTTGTCGTTGAGATGCTTGAGGTGCGAATACCAGGCAAAAGTCATGAAGACGTTGGACAGGGCCAGCAGCGTCACCGTCTGCCAGAGCACGGGGATATGCAGGCCGAGAACGTTCACAATTTAACAATGCCCTGATTGGCGACGGCCGGCAGCCAGGCCGTAACGGCGCCGCGCCCGGGAATGACCCGTTGCGGCGCGATTTCGGCCAGCGGCTGGAGCACGAAGGCGCGCAGGTGCAGGCGCGGGTGGGGCAGGGTCAGGTGAGGCAGGTCGATGATCTGGTCATCGTAGAGCAGCAGGTCGAGGTCCAGTGTGCGCGGGCCGTTCTTGTCGGCCCGGATGCGGCCGAAACGTTGCTCGATGTCGAACAGCGCATTGAGCAGGGCTTCCGGGGCCAGGGTGGTTTGCAGCTCGGCGACCGCGTTGATGAAATCGGGCTGGTCGGTAAGGCCGACAGGGGCCGTCCGGTAGAGCGAGGAGCTACGACTGACGCGGCTTTCCGGCAGATTGGCCAGGGCGCCGAAGGCGGCGCGCACGGTGGCCGCCGGGTCGCCGAGATTGGCGCCGAGCGCGACGTAGGCGGTGTTCATTCGGTGGGGCTGGGGGCGCTACCTGACGTGGCCGGCTTTTTCTTGCGCCGCATCTGGGCGCGTTCTTCACCCTCGACCTTCTGGAAACGGGTCCACCAGTCGGCCAGTTCCATGTCGATTTCACCGGATTCGGCGCGCAGCAGGAGGAAATCGTAGCCGGCCCGGAAACGGGGCTGTTCGAGCAGGGCGTAGGGGCGCTTGCCGGCGCGCGCTTCAAAACGCGGCTGGAGGGCCCAGATGTCCTTGATGTCGCCGGCGATGCGGCGGGTGATGGCGAGTTTTTCGCCCTGCACGTCGATGACCATGTCCATGGCCTGATAGAGCGCCGGAATCTTCGATTCGCCCTTGGCCTTGAGTTTTTCCCAGTGGGCCAGCACTTCGTGCCAGAGCAGGGTGGCGAACAGGAAGCCGGGCGAGACGCCTTTTTCCTGACGGATGCGGTCGTCGGTGTTTTTGAGCGAAAGCATGACGAACTTTTCGCCCATCGGCTGTTCGAGAATGACGTCGAGCAGCGGCAGCAGGCCGTGGTGCAGACCTTCGTCGCGCAGTTGGGTGATGCATTTGACCGAATGCCCGGAGGTCAGCAGCTTGAGCATTTCGTCGAAGAGGCGGGCAGCCGGCACGTTTTCGAGCAGGACGGCCATTTCGCGGATCGGCTTCTTGGCTTCCGGGTCGATGAACAGGCCGAGCTTGGCGGCGAGGCGGACGGCGCGCAGCATGCGCACCGGGTCTTCGCGGTAGCGGGTGCGCGGTTCGCCAATCATGCGCAGGGTTTTTTGCTTGAGGTCGCCGACGCCGTGGTGGTAGTCGATGACCGCTTCGGTGGCCGGGTCGTAGTACAGCGCGTTGGCGGTGAAGTCGCGGCGGGCGGCATCCTCGGCGTGGCTGCCGAAGACGTTGTCGTGGAGGACGCGGCCGTGTTCGTCGGTCTTCGTCTTTTCGTCGAGCAGGCCGCGGAAGGTGGTTACCTCCAGCGTTTCCTGGCCCATCATGACGTGCACGATCTGGAAGCGGCGGCCGATGATGCGCGAGCGGCGGAAGGCGCGGCGGACCTCTTCCGGCGTGGCGTCGGTGGCGATGTCGAAATCCTTGGGCTCGGCGCCGATCAGCAGGTCGCGCACGGCGCCGCCGACGACGTAGGCTTTGAAGCCGTGGCCCTGCAGGGTTTCGCAAACGCGCCGGCTGCCTCTGCTGATGCGGTCGCGGGTGATGCCGTGGCTGGAGACGGGGATGATGGCCGGCTCGTGGCGGCTGGCTTTGGGTTTCTTGCCGCTGAAAACGCGGGAGATGAGTTTGCGGATCACGAATTACCGTTCAATGAGCGTTCTGGACGCTACGGGAAAAGGCGGATTCTACCGCAAAGTGATGATTTTCCAGCCCATTTCACTGGCATGCGCGTGCAGCTTTTCGTCCGGATCGACGGCGATCGGCGTCTTGACCTTGGTCATCAGCGGCAGGTCGTTGTGCGAGTCGCTGTAGAAATAACTGTCGGCGAAGCTGCCCCACCACAGGCCGAGCGATTCGAG
>PHCF01000126.1 GCA_002842145.1 Betaproteobacteria bacterium HGW-Betaproteobacteria-6
CAGCGGCGTCATCCGCGAATTCTGGAAGGCGGCGGCAATGCGCCCGGAGATTCCCATCGACAACTATTTTCCTTTCAGTTTCATGATACCCATGGCATCAAGAATGAGTTTTTCATAGAAGGTCTCGCTATTGCCCTTCTTGATCTTGTGCATGAAATATTTCTCGAAGCCGATCTTGGCGACATGGACCCATTTGCCCTCGCCAAACCAGTTGACGTTGCGCGGCGGAATCTGCGGCAGTGCCACAAAGGCCGCGCCACCGTCGCCGAAGTCGGCCAGACAGATGGCGTTCCAGGTTGCTTTTTCGGTCGGCTGGCGTCCATCAAGCGCGGCGCGGACGTTCTTTGCCGTTGCCGTGACCATCGACTCGATCATGTAGCCGGTTTTCGGCGTGCCGGTCGGAATCGGCGTCGCCTCCACCGGCGGAATCGCCACACAAACGCCGATGCCGTAAATATTGGGATATTTCGGATTGCGCTGATACTGGTCGATCAGGATGAAGCCGCGCGGATTGGTCAGCCCCTCGATGCCGAAAACCGCATCGACCCCCTTGAATGCCGGCAGCAGCATCGAATACTTGAAGGGCAGTACGTGCTCCTTCTTCGGCTTACCCTCGTCGTCGTGTTCGGTGACGAACATCTGGCCGGCCTCGACCTTGGTCACCTTGGCGTTGCAGATCGACTTGATGTGCTTGCTGCGGAACATCGACTCCATCAAACCCTTGGAGTCGCCGACGCCGCCCAGACCAAGGTGGCCGATGTAAGGCTCGGAGGTCACGAAGGTCATCGGCACCTGATCGCGCAGCTTGCGTCGGCGCAGATCGGTTTCCATGATCATGGCGAACTCGTAGGCCGGCCCGAAACAGGAAGCGCCCTGCACCGCGCCGACGACGATGGGGCCGGGATCGGCGACAAATTGCTGCCAGTTCTTTTCTGCCGTCACCGCGTGGTCGACGTGGCAGATCGACTGCGTATGGCCTTCCGGCCCGAAGCCTTCGATTTCGTCGAAAGCGAGTTTCGGCCCGGTGGACAAGATCAGGAAGTCGTAATCGAGGACGCGGCCGTCATCGAGTTCGAGCTGATTGCGTTCCGGATGCAGTCGCTTGGCGCCAACCGGGATGAAGTCGATATTGCGCTTTTCCAGCACGGGGCCGGCTTCGACCTCGATCTCTTCGCGTTTGCGCCAATCCACCGCGACCCAGGGATTGGACGGCACGAAATGGAATTTCGGATTGTTCGATACGACGGTAATGCGGTCCTCCGGACGGGCATCGGCGCGCATTTCGAACGCCATGGTCATACCGCCCAGACCACTTCCTACAATGATGATGTGTGCCATGGATGTCTCGCTCCTCGACGGTGGTGAACGCAATACGGCTCTTAACGGCGACCGCTTATTTGCTTGAATTCTGCTTCAGGAAAATGCCAGCCTTCACCGGGTCTGTGACCACCTGATCACCCGCCGACAAGCCTGCCAGCACCTCCATTTCGCCCTGCCCAACGGCTTCGCCCAGACGCAGTTGGCGAAGCGACAGACGATTGTCGGGCATCTGCACATAAACTGCGGCGACTTCGCCGCGACGCAGCACGGCCCCTGTCGGCACGGTCAGTTTTTCGGCCTGACCGGTGACGAAGTGGACGCGGGCAAACATGCCCGGCGTCGCTTCCGGCACATCGGGCAGCGTGACGCGGACCTGTGAAACGTGGGTCGCGGCGTCGGCCGTCGGCAAGACCTGGACCTTGACGGCATCGACCCATTTGCCCAACTCGGGGAACTCGACGCGGGCGGTTTTGACATCGCGCATCGCCTTCAGCCGATATTGCGGAATGCTCGCCGTGACGCGCAACGTGCCCGGCTGATAAATCGTGAACAGCGGCTTGCCGGGGGTTGCCATGTCGCCCATTTCGGCGTGGCGACGGGCGATGATGCCGGTCATCGGCGCGACGATGGTGGCGTAGCTCTGGCCGGCACCGGCGGCGGCGCGATTGGCGGCGGCGGCGTCGAGATCGGCTTTGGCCTTGTCGAGCGCGGCCGAACTCATGAATTTCTGGGTGACGAGACTTTTCGTCCGCTCGTAACTGACCTTGGCGTTGGCGTATTGCGCCGCGGCAGCGCGCGCCGCTTCGGCCGCCTCGCGACCGTCGATGCGCATGAGCACATCGCCCTTCTTGACCGACTGGCCAGCATCGGCCCTGACCTCAAGGACGCGGCCGGCAATCTGGGCGCCGACTGTTGCCTGCTGGACAGCCTCGACCAGCGACTCGGCCGGGAAGGCCAGATCGACGGCATGCGGCTTGACCGTGATGAGCGGCAACGGTTCAGCCGCAATAGCTACGGTCAACCCGAAAAAAAGGCTAAAAGCGAAAGGGCGGAGAATGTTTGTGTTCATAAATATAAGCATACGCTAATTTAGTTGAGTGACACAAGCTACGCATTGCTGATTCATTGATTTTATTGTGCTTTGTCGAAAGTAACAGGTCGACTCAAGGCGTCGGTCGGCTATTCCGGCAACGCGCTTCCTTGATCCACCGGCGCGGGAGCACTGCCGGCCGGGGTAAAACGCAGGAAGAAAGACAGCATGCAGATCAAGGCAACGATGCCGATGGCAATCCTGCGGCACCGCATCTGTTCCCTAGCCAGGCTTTTCATGCCACCTCGCTTCCTGCCGACGGGCCCTTACTGGAGCGATAGCACCCACTTGGCCAGCGTCGCCGCTTCGGCGTCGGTAACGTTGTTCGGCGGCATCGGCACCTGCCCCCACTCGCCCTTGCTGCCTGCCTTAATCTTGGCCGTCAGCGCAGCCTCGGCACCTTTTTCGGCGGCCCGCTTGGCAACGATGTCCTTGTAGGCCGGGCCGACGATTTTCTTGTCGATGGCGTGGCAGGTCATACAGTTCTTGGCCTTGGCCAGATCCAGCGATGCCTGGGCCGGTCCGGCCAGCAGAAGGATGGCGCCGGCAATCAGAATGGTCTTGTGCATTATGTTTTCTCCAAAAAATTGATTCGGGGCTTGATAGAACGGGTAAAGCTGTGCGCCGGACGATTGCTACGGTCAACCGGAAAAAATGGCAAAAATTGAAATACCAAACGATCAGGGAGATTCTGCCACAAGGCCCTTCGCCGCAGGTAACGGCGACGCAGGCGCTAGCTTTCCAGCACGGCGCGCAGTTGCTCGGCCAGCGTCGCCCAATTGACCGGCTTGGCGAGGTGCCTGGCTGAAAGTTGAGCCGCTCGCGCCAGGAACTCGGGGTCGCTGCGCCCGGACACCAGGACAACCGGAAACCCGCCGCCGTGCGTCTGACGAATCGCGGCGCAGACCTCAAAGCCGTCCAGACCGGGCATTTCCACGTCGAGCAGGGCAATGTCAAAGGGTGAGCGGCGAAACTCGGCCAGCGCATCGCTGCCGTTATCGACCAGGGTCAGCGCGAAATCGCCGCCGCCCAGCGCCGCCTGCATGAGCAGACGGGCGGTCGGATCGTCGTCGGCGGAGAGAACTCGCCAGGGTGTCTTCATCATGGTTGCGACTCGGCCAGTTGGGCCTTCAGCCCCGCCTCGACGCGCCCCCACTCGGCCCGCAAGGCATCGACCCGGGCCAGCAATGGGCGCATCTGACCTTCCCGGCCGAGTTGCTCGATTTCCCGGCAACGCTCGACCAGACCGTTGGCCCCGACGTTGAAGCTGCTCGACTTGAGGGCATGGGCAGCACTCGCCAGGAGGCCGGCATCGCCGTCGGCCAGCCCCTGATCGAAACGTTCCCACTCGCGCCCGGCGGCTTTCAGGTAGGCCGCCAGCACCTGCCTGACCAAGGCTTCCGCCCCATCCGGCGACAAGGCGCGGATTTTGTCGAGGGCCGCCGGATCGAGCGCCGCCGCTTCCTCGTGCCGGCCGGAGGCGGCCACCGCCCGGCGCCGCTCGACCGGTAGCCAGCGCGCAAGGACGGCAAATAATTCCTCGCCGCTATAGGGCTTGGCCAGATAGTCGTCCATCCCGGCGGCGCCGCAACGCTCTCGATCGCCCTTCATGGCATTGGCCGTCAGCGCGATGACCGGCAGATGCCGACCACTACCCGCTTCGCTTTGACGCAGCGCAGCCGTCGCGGCAAAACCGTCAAGGATCGGCATCTGGCAATCCATGAGCACCAGATCGACCGCCTCGCTGGCCAGGACATCGAGCGCCTGTTGGCCGTCACAGGCCGCCAGGACGTCGAGCCCGACGCGTTCGAGCTGGGCGCGGGCAACAATCAGATTGCTTTCGTTGTCTTCGGCGAGCAGGACGCGGCCTCGCAACTTTCGACCAGCCGCCTGAGCCTTTGTGCTTTCGCCGGGTTCGCGCCGGCTCAACGCAGCCTCTATGGCGGCCAGCAAATCGGCCTGGCGCAAGGGCTTGGGCAGACAGGCCGCGACCGCCAGGTCAGCGGCGGCGAGCTGCTGGCTCACGTCGGGCGCCGACGAAAAGGCGATCACCCGCGTTGCTGCCAGGCGGCTATCGGCACGCAAGGAACGAATCAGGTCCAGGCCCGAGAGCTCGGCCATTTCCATGTCCACCACAAGCAGCGCGTAAGGCTCGCTGGCCATGGCGGCGCTGGCCATCGACAGCGCCTGGACGCCGGAAGCAGCCAGATCGACGGCAAACCCGCGCCCGGTCAGCTGGGCCATGAGGATGTCGCAATGTGCCGGCGTGTCGTCGACGACGAGCAGACGGCGGCCAGCCAGATTGGTCACCACGGGCGCGGGAACAGGCTCGGGCAGCTTGCCGAGCGGCAGGGCAAGCTCGACGGTAAAACTGGCCCCCTCGCCAGGCTGGCTGTCGACACTGATCCGCCCCGCCATCATGTCCACCAGACGCTGGCAGATCGCCAGCCCAAGGCCGGTTCCGCCGTACTGACGCGTGGTCGAGCCATCGGCCTGGGCAAAATGCTCGAAAATGCGCTGCTGCGCCTCGAGCGGAATGCCAATGCCGGTATCTCTCACGGTCAACTGGAAATTCAGGCCAATTTCGGAACGTTCGAGGAGGCGCAAATGCAGGAAAACCTCGCCGCTGGCCGTAAATTTGACGGCATTGCCGAGCAGATTGACGACAATCTGCCGCAAACGCAGGGCATCGCCCCGCACCACCAGGCTTTCGTCGGGCGGCAGATCGGCCAGCAACTCCAGCCCCTTCTTGCCGGCCGGCTGCGCAAACAGTTCAAGCGACTCCTCGAGCAAGCGGCGCAAATCGAAATCCACCACATCCAGCTCCAGCTTGCCCGACTCGATTTTCGAAAAATCGAGGATGTCGTTGATGATGCCGAGCAGGTGCTTGCCCGAACGCTCGACGGCCTCGACGAACTGACGCTGAGTCGGGGCCAGTTCGGTATTGAGCAGCAACTCGGTCATGCCCAGAACGCCGTTCATCGGCGTCCGGATTTCGTGGCTCATTGTCGCCAGGAATTCGCTCTTGGCCAGGCTGCCCGCCTCCGCCGCCTCCTTGGCCAGACGCAGCTCGCGCGTGCGCTGGGCGACGATCTGCTCGAGATTGCCAAGATGCGTCGACAACCAGTGATCGCGCTCGCGTATCTGCTCGACCATCTGGTTGAAACCGTTGGCCAATTGGGCGATCTCCGTCACCCCGCTGGCGTCGGCACGAATGTCCAGCCGGCCGACCGACACCTCCGCCATGCGCCCGGTCAGCTCGCGCAGCGGCTCGACCAGCCTTTCGACATGCCGGGCCTGCAAGCGCAGGGCGATGGCCAGCACGGCAGCCATTTCCAGCACAATCAGCGCGAAACAGGCCAGCAACCGCGAATAAGCGCCGCCCAGGTCGACGCTCAGAAACAGCCAGCCAGCAGTGAGCAATATAAAAACGCTGACAAGCGCGATAGCCAGCCAGAACACGTAAGTATTGATGCTGGCCAGTCGGGCACGCAGAGAAACGGTAGGCATCCGATTCATCACCGCCCCTCCTCCGCCCCGGGCGTCCCGGCTTTCCAGGCCTCGAACGCCGACCGCCAGGTTTGCCGAAAAGACGCCTGCAAACGCTCCCGCAAACTTTCCGGAATGGCCACCGCCTGGCCGGCGCATTTTTTCAACAATTGCGCCTCAAGACTGGCCGCCGCCTCGGAAAGCGCCAGCGCACCGACATTTGCCGCCGCGCTGCGCAGGGCATGAACGCGTTTCTGCTCAAGCCCGTCGTCACCAATAGCCGCCTGCCACGTCTGCTCCCAGTCGGCAAAATGCGCGACGAACAAGCCAAGAGCCTGCCACCAGAGCAAGGGCTGATCGAGCATGCGGGCGACCGCTGCCGTCACGTCAAAACCATCCAGGGTACGAGGAACAGGCATCGAAAGCGTCTTGGTAGGAAAAGAGGCAGGAGGATTCACGAACAGGCTTGAATTGTCACCCGGGAAGCCGACGCAATGTTAAAGAATGGTAAAACAAATCCTTTGTTTTACATTGGATTACAATGCTTTCTTTATCGTGTAATCGAAACGAACAACATGCGTCAGACTGCGCTCATTGTTGAAGATGATCCGGGAACTCGCCACGTACTCAGCACGACGCTGGCTACCGCCGGCATCGACTGCATCTATGCGGAAACCGGTGCCGCCATGTGGCGACAGCTTGAAGAAAAGCCCGACGTCATCATTCTTGACCTGAGCCTGCCGGATGCCGACGGACTCGAACTGCTCCGCCAGTTGCGCCAGAGCTCCGAGATCCCCGTGCTCATCCACTCGACCCGATCGGATGAAATCGAACGCATTATCGGCATCGAAATCGGCGCCGACGATTTTCTGCCCAAGCCTTGCAACATGCGCGAACTCCTCGCCCGCACCCGTGGCCTGCTGCGTCGCACCCAGCGCACAACAACGGGGCGCGGCGAAATGCGCCGCCTGCGTTTTGGCGACTGGACGCTGGACACCGCCTCGCGCGAACTCACCCAGATCGATGGCAAGGCAAGTCCGCTGGGCGTTTCCGGTTTTGCACTACTCGTCGCCTTTCTTGAACACCCGTTCGAACCACTCTCACGTGAACAGCTGTCACGCGTACTGAAACGCGAATACGTGCCCTACGATCGGATCATCGACGTCCACGTCAGCCAGATTCGCCGAATACTGGGCAAACAAAGCGATGGCAGCAGCTTCATCAAGACGCTGCGCTCGCAGGGATACGTCTTCATTGCCCAGGTCGACGCCACGCACTGACCGAAGCCATATCCCGGGTAAACGCCAAAGGCCATGCTCTCGCATGGCCTTTGTCATTTCCGGCCGGAGTTGGGCCGTCGTCAGGCGATGGCCTGAGCCTTACTTTCCCCGCCCCGTCACCTTGCAGCCGCCGACGGTGTTGCCAACGCAGGGAATCGACGTCTCCCGGTTGATCAGCCACTTGCCGTTCACCTTGAT
>PHCF01000127.1 GCA_002842145.1 Betaproteobacteria bacterium HGW-Betaproteobacteria-6
CCATCGCCCAGCGCGTCGTCATCAACGAAGCCGTCTGCGAAGGCTGCGGCGACTGCTCGGTGCAATCCAACTGCCTGTCCATCGTGCCGGTCGAAACCGCCTTCGGCACCAAGCGGCAGATCGACCAGTCGTCGTGCAACCAGGATTTCTCCTGCGTCAATGGCTTCTGCCCGAGCTTCGTCACCATCGAAGGCGGCAAACCCAAAAAAGGGTCGAATCCCACGGTCAACGCGGAAAACTGGCCAATTTTAAAATCGCCCAAACTGCCGGCCACGACCCAGCCCTACAACCTGCTCATCACCGGCGTCGGCGGCATGGGCGTCATCACCCTCGGCGCCCTCATCGGCATGGCCGCCCACCTCGACGGCAAGGGCATCTCAACGCTCGACATGACCGGCCTGGCGCAAAAATACGGCGCCGTCTTCTCCCACCTGCGCATCGCCGACCGCCCCGAAGACATTCACGCCGCCCGCATCGCCACCGGCGAAGCCCACGCCGTACTCGGCGGCGATCTCGTCGTCAGCGCCGGCACCGAAGCCCTGTCGAAAATGCTCGAAGGCCGCACGCGCGCCGTCGTCAGCTGCACCGACACCCCCACCGCCGACTTCACGCGCAACCGCGACTGGCACTTCCCGCTGGCCGGCCTCAAAGCCCAACTGAGCGACACCCTCGGCGCCGATCACGTCCAGTTCATCGACGCCCAGCACCTCGCCAGCCGCCTGATGGGCGACGCCCTCTACGGCAACATGCTGCTCCTCGGCTACGCCTGGCAACTCGGCCTGGTGCCCGTATCCGCCGCCGCCCTCGACCGCGCCATCGTCCTCAACGGCGCCGCCGTCGACGCCAACCGGCAAGCCTTCGAATGGGGCCGGCGTGCTGCGGTCAACCCGGAACGCGTCGCCAAAATCGCCGGCCCGCTGACCGGCCAACCCTTGCCGGAACAAACGCTGGACGAACTCATCGCCAGCCGTGTCGACCACCTCACCGCCTATCAGGACGCCGACCTCGCCGCCCGCTACGCCAGCCGCGTCGAAACCATCCGCCGCCTCGGCAACGACGACCTGACCCGCGCCGTCGCCACCCAGTACGCCCGCCTGCTCGCCCCCAAGGACGCCTGGGAAGTCGCCCGCCTGTACGCGCAAACCGATTTCCTGAAGAGCCTGAGCGAGCGCTTCGACGGCGACCTGCGCCTGAGTTTTAACCTCGCCCCGCCCGGACTGAGCCGCCCCGGCCCGGACGGCCGCCCGAAGAAAATCCGCTTCGGCGCCTGGATGCTGCCGGTATTCGGCCTCATGGCCAAAGCCCGCCGCTGGCGCGGCAGTTGGCTCGATCCGTGGAAAAACAGCGCAGAAAACAAACTGGACCGCCAGCTACTCGCCAATTACGAAAGCGACCTCGATCTCAT
The DNA here is from genome assembly GCA_002842145.1 of Betaproteobacteria bacterium HGW-Betaproteobacteria-6. Taxonomy (GTDB): domain Bacteria; phylum Pseudomonadota; class Gammaproteobacteria; order Burkholderiales; family Rhodocyclaceae; genus Azonexus. Next base: position 1,406 of record PHCF01000127.1, read on the forward strand.
CGTCGGGCACAGCACCAGCCCGGAACTCGTCAAACTCGCCAACTGGCCGGCCGAAGTACGCGGATTCGGGCCGGTGCGCAGCGAGGCCGCAGCAAAGGTCGCTAGCCGACGGGAAGCCTTGCGACAGATCGCCTGAAACGCGCCAGCCCGGCGCCTCCAGCGCCCTGAAAACCATCGTTTGCCGGACGCCCCGGCTCGCCCGACAAACGATGCACCTCGATGAACCTGTTCGCGGACAGGTTCACGAACAATCCCCACACCGATTCGAACCTTTCCAACTCAGGCGTGCCGCCTGCCGTGAAACAGGACACGATCATATTCATATCCGATATTGTGTTCCGCTCCGGATACTGCAATGCTTCAGCAAAGTCGGATTCCGCACCTGACCGAGCGATTCGGCAACCACGGTGTAAAAAGCGCTTCACATACACAACCATTCAAGACAAATAGCCAATAATCAACATGTTATCGGTATATTCTGGTTTTTATACACCATCTTGGCGGGAAGTAGACACCTGCCAAGGTGTCTACTAAACGTTATGCAGCTTAGTGCCCTATGAATCCCGGACGCCTTACACTCAAAGACATTGAGATGCTTCACTTGGTTTTTCGCGGCTATCGCAGCCACGACGGAATGGGGTTTTTATTTCGAGGCCAAGCAGATGCCTCTTGGGACCTGCTACCAAAAGCCGGAAGAAAGGAGTTTTTTCTACCTAACAACCGAGACCTTGGTAGATTCTGGCTATGGGCTAGGCAAGCGGTAGCTTACTCGTCATTACCGTTGAGTGATTTGGAACAACTGGCCATCGCTCAACACCACGGATTAGCTACCCGTCTCTTGGATTGGACGATGAATCCATTGGTCGCGTGCTTTTTTGCATGCTCAGAGCACCCCGACAAAGATGACACCGTATATATGGTTGAGACGCCGGATCAGGTAGTCTCCGAAGAAAGCACCGCTAACGATCTCAAAAACTTTTCTGGCGTATATGGTTATTTTCCGAAATCAATATCTCCGCGATTATTGAACCAGAAGGGTATCTTCACAGTTCATTGTGATGCGTCGCGAAAAATTCCTGTTAAGGAATCTAGGCTAGGTGAAGGAAAGCCTAATCTTCTAATGCTGACCATTCCAGCCCAATTAAAAGAAGACGTTATCAAACACCTCGAAGACTACGGGATAGACAAATCCGTACTATTCCCCGATCTTGATGGCCTCTCTGCACATATCAACCGAAAAACCCTGCGCATGAGAAAGCCTGCATAACATGGCGCTCAACCTCGCTCCCTTCGGTCGCTGGACGCTGCGCGATAAAGCCGCGCGGCGCCGGTTAGCTCTACGTTAGAGCGCAAATGCTAGACGCCATTTTCTCCACCCTCTTGGAAACCCTGCTTGTTGGCGTCTTCTATTGGCCCGGTTGGCTCGTTTTGCGTGCAATTACGCTTGGCCGTTATCCCCCTCAAGCACCAACTCCGCACAATGAGTATTTTGTTGCAACGGTTGGAGCAGCAATACCTTTTACCCTAATCACCATTTCATTGGCATAACTCGGTTGCCATGCACCAAACCTCTCTAACATCCCGCTCCAGCCGACCGTCAGGATCGTCGAATGTCTTCCTTCGCAGCGTTGCTCACTGAAGTCCGTGCTTGCGCTCTTTGCACTGAACACTTGCCGCTAGGGCCGCGCCCAATCGTGCAGTTGCACCCGTCAGCGCGCATTCTGATCGCAGGTCAGGCACCCGGCAGAAAAGTTCACGAAACGGGTGTGCCCTTTAACGATGCAAGCGGGGACAGGCTGCGCGAGTGGTTGGGTATTTCCCGCGAAGTTTTCTACGATGCCAAGCAAGTTGCGATTGTTCCAATGGGGTTCTGCTTCCCGGGAGTGGGCAAGTCTGGCGATCTGCCTCCACGGCCCGAATGCGCGCCAGCATGGCGCGCAGCTTTACTGTCGCACTTGAAGGCTCTCAAGCTCACGCTGGTCATCGGGCAGTACGCACAGGCTTACCACCTTCCGAACGAAGCCGCATCAGTCACCGAAGCCGTTCTCGCATGGCGAAATTACTGGCCAAATACGGTCCCCTTGCCCCATCCAAGCCCACGCAATAATTTGTGGCTCAAGCGCAACCCATGGTTTGAAGATGAACTCATTCCAGTTCTTCGAGCCAGAGTATCGGAGGTTCTCGCGGAACAATAGGGGGCGGACCAAGGTTTCAGTGGGTTAGCGGCATTGGCTGCCCCCAAACGCTGGAAGGCTCGGGGCTTCCACGGTCAACCGGAAATTTTGGCCAAAATTGAAATCGTTGCGGTTTGCTGCTTTCCCGGCAGACCTTTCCAACCCTGCCTATGCCATTGCCCTCACTCGTTGAGCACAGTGGCCGAACAGGCCACCCCAGCAAGAGTGAAGGCGAGTTCTGCGCTGATCGCATAAAATCGGCGGATGATTTCAACGCCGAAACGCCAGTTCGCCCTGCAAGGGGCGGCCGTCATCCTTGTTCTCTCCATCGCCTGGCCGTATTACGGCTGGAAAGCCGAGGCCATGCCGTGGCTGGAAACCAGCCTGGCCATCGGCGGCGTCGCCCTGTTTTTTGCCACGGTGTCGCGCCAGCCCTGGTGGTGGCGCGTCATCCACGCCGGGTTCATGCCGCTGGTCTGGTACACCTACGGGCTGGCCATCGACCCGATCTGGTTTCTGCTGGCGGCCATCTTCCTGCTGCTGATCTTTCGCGGCGCGCTGTCCGGGCAGGTGCCGCTTTACTTGTCCAACAAGCAAACGGTCGCGGCGCTGGCCGACCTGCTGGCCGAACGCGGCGCGAGCCGTTTTCTCGATCTCGGTGCCGGGCTGGGCAGTACCACCGTGCCGCTGGCCGACGCGCTGCCCGAGAGCCAGTTTACCGGCTATGAAAACGCTCCGCTGACCTGGCTGGTCGGGCGTTTCTTCAGCCTCGGCCGGCCCAACATCCGCTGGCGCTGGGACGATCTGTGGCAGGCCAGGCTGGGCGAGTACGACGTGGTTTATGCCTTTCTCTCGCCGGCGCCCATGCCCCGGCTATGGGAAAAGGTGAAGGCGGAAATGGCGCCGGGCAGCCTGTTCATCAGCAACAGTTTTCCGGTCCCCGGTGTGACGCCGGATCGCATCATCGACGTCGACTGCACGCCCTCCCGTCCGCTTTACTGCTACCAGGTGCAGTAAGCCAGCCCGCCGGCGATGCGCACCAGAAAGCCCGAAACCCTCGCCCTGACAGCGGCCATGGCCGGCGCGCTGATCACACTGTTCGTCTTCGTCATCGATCTGACGCTGGTCCGCCACAACGATCTCCAGGTTGGCGAACGCCGCCTGCAGCACTTCGGGCTGATGATGGCCGAGCACACGGCGCGCACCTTCGAGGCCATCGACGTGCTGCTCCGCGACACGGCCAGCGACCTTTCCGGGAACCGGCGCGACTGGGAAAAGTGGGAGTCGTCCCAGGGCTGGGAGTACATCGCCCAGCGGCACTCGCGCTCGATGCCGGCACTCCGCGACATTGCCGTTTTTGATCGCCATGGCAACCAGCGTTTCATGTCGACCCGCTTCCCGGCGCCGAACATCAATGTCAGGGATCGCCCCTATTTCACGGCGCTGGAAGCGGGCGCCGAGACGGCGACTTACGGTCCCTACGTCGAGCGCAGCAGCGGCCGTTACACCTATGCCATCAGCCGCCGCCTGACCGCTGACGGCGCTTTTTCGGGCGCCGTCTTCGCGGCCTTCGAACCGGCTTACCTGCAGGATTTTTGCTGGTCGAACCGGTTGTCCGACGATTTTGAAGCGGTGCTGACCAACGCCCGCGAGGAAATCATTGCCTCCTGTCGGCCCAGCGACATCAGCCGACAGTCGGCCGTCCTCGGTGCCAAGGCCGGGATGGTGCTGTTCGATGGCAAGCTGCGCAACGTGGTGCCGACCAGCGGCATGGCCAAGGTCAATGGCCTGCTCGTCTCGGTGGCGGAAGTCCCGGGCTTTGCCGATTTGCGCATCCTGACGGCCATTTCGGAAAAGACGCTGCTCGCCGCCTGGCAGACCCGGCTGTTCGAACTGGCCTCGCTCGGTCTGCTCGTCACCATCGTGCTCTCTGTCGGCGCCCTCTTCGTCCGCCGCCAGGTGCGCGAAATGTCGATCATGACGAGCGAGCTGGCCGCCAGCCACGAGCATCTGGAGGAGCGCATCCATGCGGCGACCGAGGAACTGGCCGGACGGAAGGATGCAGCCGAACGGGCCAACGCCGCCAAGAGCCGCTTTCTTGCCGCAGCGAGCCACGACTTGCGGCAGCCGCTGCACGCCCTTTCGCTGTTCTCCGCCGATCTCCAGCGCCAGGTGCGCAGCGGCACGCCGAGTGAGTTGCCGCGCCTGGCCGAGCAGATTTCCGCGTCGACCGCCATGCTCGGCGACCTGCTCGATTCGCTGCTCGATATTTCCCGCCTCGATGTCGCGGGGATCAAGCCGGACCGCCGGTCGTTCCCGCTGCAACCGGTTTTTGAGCGGGTGGCCGAATCCTTCCGGCGCGCCGCTGCCGACCGCCGCATCACGCTGCGTTTCCGGCCGACTCGGTTGTGGGCCGATAGCGATCCGCTGCTGCTCGACCGGATGATCGCCAACCTGGTGTCCAACGCGCTGCGCTACACGCCGGCCGGCGGCCGGGTGCTCGTCGCGGCAAGAAAGCGCGGCGATGCCGTGCTCGTCGAGGTGCGCGACAGCGGCATCGGCATCGCCGTGGAACATCAGGCGGCGATCTTTGCCGAGTTCTACCAGGTCGGCAACGTCGCCCGCGAACACAACAAGGGGCTGGGCCTCGGGCTGTCGATTGTCGACCGGCTGGCCCGGGCGCTCGACATCCAGGTCGCGCTGCGCTCGCGGCTCGGCGAGGGAACGACCTTTGCCCTGCAAATCCCGGGCAGCTTGCCGGGGATTGTCGGAGAACCCCGGCACAGTGCCGTGGCCAGCGCCGAGCGCGTGCATTGCATCGGCCAGTCGGCCGAAATGCAGGCCTGCATCGGCCTGCTCAAGGGCTGGGGTTATGCCGTGAGCACAACCGACGGCAGCGAACGCGCGCCCGACAATACCGTGCTGGTCGTCGATGCCAGCCTGGCGGCCGGCGTCGATGCCGAACTGATGCCCGGTACGCCGCTCGTCGTGCTCGTCGACACCGTCGGCCAGGCGATTCCGGCTGGCGCCCATGCGCTGCCGACGCCGGTGCGCCCGGCCAAGCTGCGGGCGCTACTCAACCAGCTTCAGAAGACGCTTTCGAAATCGATGCCGTAGCGGGCCACGGCGACCAGCGCCTGGGTCCGGCTATTGACGCCGAGCGTCTTGAACACCGCCGTCGCGTGAATCTTGACGGTGCCCTCGGAGAGGCCAAGCTGGTCGGCGATGTCGCGATTCGACATGCCGCGCACCATGAGCGCCAGAACCTGGCCCTGCCTGTCGGTCAGGCCGATTTCATCCGGGCGGACACCCGTCTTGGTCGGCGGCACCGGCGTCATGTCGTCGAGCTGCGATGCCGACTGGCCGGTCGGCCGGAAGATGTTGCCGGCCAGCACCTCGCGCACGGCCGAGAGCAGCGCCTCGCCGGAAAAGGCCTTGGGAATGAAACCGGAGGCGCCGAGGTTGAGCACGCGCGTGATCGTCGGCGTGTCATCGAAGGCCGAGACGACCGCCACCGGCATCGCCGGGTAGCGCCGCCGCAGGATGTCGAGGCCGGCAAAGCCGTCGATCCCGGGCAAGGCGAGATCGAGCAGGACCAGATCGAATTCGCCTTCGTTATCCAGCACATTGAGCGCCGCTTCGAAATCCGCGCTCTCCAGAACCTGCGCGCCCGACTCGACCTGGCCGAGCAGCCGTACCAGGCCTTCGCGAACGAGCGCGTGATCTTCCACTACCAACAGTTTCAACATAGTCGCCCCTTATTCAACAGGGCGCTAATTTATCATTTTGCATAGA
>PHCF01000128.1 GCA_002842145.1 Betaproteobacteria bacterium HGW-Betaproteobacteria-6
GGCGCGCATGGCATCCTCGGACAGCGAGGCGATGTAGGGGACGATCATGATGCCCATCACGAGGCCGGCGGAAAGCAGCGAGAAGCCCGGCAATTCCGGTAAAACCTTCTGCAGCAGCGGGGTGACGATGAGCAGGGCAAAATAGCCGAAAACGATGGTCGGGATGCCGCCGAGCAGCTCAAGGACCGGTTTGGCGACCTCGCGAACCTTGCCATTGGCGAATTCGGACAGGTAGATGGCGATGACGGTCCCCATCGGAATGGCGACGAGCAAGGCGACGCCTGAGGAGACGAGAGTCCCGGAAATGAGGACCATGATGCCGTAGTGGGCATCATCGAAAAGCGGCGTCCATTGGGTATCGGTCAGAAAGTCGACGATGCCGACATGCTGAAAGAACTGGATCGACTCGGAAACGAGCACATAGACGATGCCGACAGTGGTCAGCACGGACACTGCAGCGGCAGCGAAAAGCAGAGCCTCAATCAGACGCTCGCTGAAATGGCGCATGGCATTGTGGGCCAGGCGGTCGCTGACTTGGTGCAGGTCGGAAGCGTTATTTGCGGACATGGCGTGATTCACTTAAAGAATCCCTTTCGGAAACAAGGCCGGCCCTTTGCAGGACCGGCCTTTCTGGCGGCGGATGGCAAGCCGTCCGCCACGCATAGTTTACATCTTTGCTTCGCGCTTCAGGATGTCTTCAACGGTAACGCCGATTTCATTGTGGCCGCCGAACACGGTGCCGATCTTCTTGTCCTTGGCATGCTTCAGGTTGCCTTCGTAGGCAGCCTTCGGCAGCGGCACGTACTTGACTTCACGCACCAGCTTGTCGGCGTTCTTCATGTAGAACTCGAGGAACTCGCGAACTTCCGGCTTGTCCAGCGACTTGGCCTTGACATAGACGAAGATCGGACGCGACAGCGGAGCATAAGTGCCGTTCTCGACGTTGGCAGCAGACGGCTCGACAGCCTTGCCGGTCTTCGGATTGACGATCGGCAGCGCCTTCAGGCGGGACGTGTTCTCAGCGTAGTAAGCGTAGCCAAAGTAGCCGATGGCATTGACGTCGCGGGAGACACCCTGGACCAGCACGTTGTCGTCTTCGGAAGCGGTGTAGTCGCCGCGCGAGGACTTGGCCTTGCCGACCATGGCTTCGGTAAAGTACTCGAAGGTACCGGAATCGGCACCGGCGCCGAACAGCTTGACCGGTGCATCAGGCCAGGCCGGGTTGACCTGGTTCCACTTGGTGATCTTGCCCTGGGCAGCCGGTTCCCACAGGGTCTTCATTTCTGCGACAGTAGCCTGCTTGAGGAAGGCATTCTTCGGGTTGATGACGACGGTCAGCGCGTCGTAGGCAACCGGCATTTCGATGTACTCGACACCGGCTTCCTTACAAGCAGTCATTTCCTTGGCGGTGATCGGACGGGAAGCGTTTGAAATATCCGTTTCATCGCGGCAGAACTTCTTGAAGCCACCACCGGTACCGGAAATACCGACGGTCACCTTGATGGCGTTCTTCTTGGCTTTCTGGAAGTCTTCGGCAACCGCTTCGGTGATCGGATAAACGGTGGAAGAACCGTCGATCTTGATGATTTGTGCCTGGGCAGCCTGGGCGCCGAACAGGGCGACACCAGCCACAGCCATGGCGGAAACGAGCTTGGAATACTTGAACATTAGGTAACTCCTGAATGATGTTGGTGGGCAACGGCATTCAGGTTACCGGCCGATTGTTACAGCCAAATGACAGACCGTAACAATCGGAAAAACGATTACTACTTTTAGCCTACTTGGCCGGACGCCCGGTCTTGATGCGCTCGACGCGCCCCATCACCGCTTTCAGCTCGGCATCGTTGAGTGCAGCCAGGACGGCAATGCCGCCGCGCAGCAATTCGCTTTTCTTGACATCGCTACCAAGACCGCTAAGGCGTTTCTTGAGCACACCGATCTGGGCGTATTCGGTGTCGGGCATGGCGTAGCTGTCACGAACCAGCTTCACTTTCTTGGCCTTGACCGGCTTCGTGGCTTTCGCTGCCGCCTGTTTCATGACCTTGGGCTGATCGTATTTGATCGCCTGAGCCTTGACCAAGGCATCGGCCAGGACTTTCTGGTGCTTGGCCACGGTCTCCTCGACCTTGGTCGGCTTGCGCACCGCCCTGGCCTTGGTTGCAGCGGGAGCCCCCGGGGCGGACTTGGTGGCCGGTGCGGCCGGCGCGGCAGGTGCCGTTTCGGTCGGCTTGGCGGTCGGCGCGACGATCGGCTCGGCAACGACGGCTACCGGCTTGGCCTCGACCTTGGGTGCCGGGCGCGGCACGAGTTTTTTCGGCGGCTTGGCAGCAGCAGCCGGCTTGACGGCCGGCGCCTTCTTGTTCTTGGCAGCTTCGCTCATAAGTTCTCCCTTTAAAAAACAGTATGGCTAGTTTATCTATTATGAAAGCACGCTAACGTTAAGCTTTTATGACAGTTCCGGACTGGAGCGGCAGGGTAAAATGCGCCAAAGCCAATTTAGGAGCAAGCGCATGACCCAGGATGAACTCAAGCAGGCGGTAGCCCAGGCCGCCGCAGACTACGTGGCGCAAACGGCGCCGGCCGGCAGCATCATCGGCGTCGGCACCGGCTCGACCGCCAATTTCTTCATCGATGCCCTAGCCCCGCTCAAGGACAAATACAAAGGCGCCGTGGCCAGTTCGGAAGCCACCCGCCTGCGTCTGGAAGGCCATGGCATCGCGGTGTTCGACCTCAACGACGTTAACGACATCCCGGTCTACGTCGATGGCGCCGATGAAATCGACGCCGGCCTCAACATGATCAAGGGCGGCGGCGGCGCGCTGACGCGCGAAAAGATCGTCGCTGCCGTGGCCCGTGAATTCGTCTGCATCTGCGACGCTTCAAAACTGGTCGACACCATGGGCAAGTTCCCGCTACCGGTTGAAGTCATCCCCATGTCGCGCGCCCACGTCGCCCGCGAGCTGGCCAAACTGGGCGGCACGCCTGTGCTGCGTGAAGGCTTCGTCACCGACAATGGCAATCTGATCCTCGACGTCAAAGGTCTGAGCATCACTGACCCCAAGGGGCTCGAAGCACAGATCAACCAGATCACCGGCGTGGTCACCAACGGCCTGTTTGCCGTCCGCCCGGCCAACCTGCTGCTACTCGGCACGGCTGACGGAGTGCGCACCCTGCGCTAAGTCATCGGCCTGTCACATGAGAAGGCTAGAGTTTGCCCGCTTCTGTAGACATCGTTCAAACGAATGGCAGAAGGCAATCTCTCCCTTCAATCCCGGCTGCATGCCGGGATTTTTTTCGTCTGCCGGCCGAGCCGGGCATTGACGCCCGGCCGCACCATCGCCCAGACTCCGCCGGTTAATTCAAAAAAGCGGACAGCCGGCCATGCCGACCAACAACTGGCACATTTACGATCACTACGGTTACGCCTTCCTTGCCGTTGCCGGCACTTTCATCGCTGTCGCCGCGGTGCAATGGGCGCTCCAGCGGCCGCGCTGGGCAGGCCGGCTGGCCTCCCTGCAGGGCGTCGCGCCGCCGTTCATCAACATCATCGGGGTGCTTTTCGGGCTGACTCTGGCCTTTCTCGCCAACGATACATGGAGCGCCCACGACCGGGCGATGAACGCCGTGTTCAAGGAAGCCGATTCGCTGCGCAGCATTGCCGTGCTCGCCGCACAATTGCCCGAACCGCTGAGCGGCGAGGTACGTAGCGCCGTGTCGCGCTATGGTCGAGCCAGCGCCGGCGAATGGCCGATGCTGGCGGCGCGCCAGTCGAGCACCGACGTCACCGCCCAGGCCGACCAGTTGCTCACCCTGCTGGCCAGCCCGCGGATTGCCGCGGTTGCCGGCGACAACGTGCAGGCGCTGATGCTGCGCAAGGCCGTCGAAATCCGCGATGAACGCGACCTGCGCATCGGCCTCAGCCAGACCCACGTCAATCCGCTCAAATGGCTGGGCATGGCCTTTCTCGGCTTCCTGACCCTGCTTTCGGTGTCCGTCGTCCATGTCGACAAGCCGCGGGCGGCGATGGTCGCCGTCATCCTCTTCGCCCTGGCCGCGGCGCCGACGGCGGCCATCGTACTGATCCAGGGCAATCCCTTCCAGCAGCCGACCTCGGTGACGCCGTTGCCGATCGTCGAAGCCGTGGCCGACCAGCCATGAGTTCGGCGACCGATTTCAATTTTGGGCATTTTTCCGGGTTGACCGTAGGATGCCTGCCATGACCGCCCAGACCACTCCGCTCAACCTCGCCCTGCAGGGCGGTGGCGCCCACGGCGCTTTCACCTGGGGCGTCCTCGACGCGCTGCTCGAAGACGCCGATTTCGACTTCGACGGCGTCAGCGGCACCAGCGCCGGCGCCATGAACGCGCTGTGTCTGGCGCACGGGCTGATGACCGGCGGCCGCGACGGCGCCCGGGAAACGCTGGCCCGCTTCTGGACCAGCGTGGCGGCCAGCTCGCCGTTTGCCCCGTCGGGCGAAGGCGGCGCCGGCATGAGCCAGGCGCTCAAGCTCATGCTGCAATGGACCAATCACCTCAGCCCCGAGCAGCTCAACCCTTTCGACCTCAATCCCCTGCGCGACATCCTCGGTGCCCAGTTCGACTTTGCCCGCCTGCGCCGTGCCTCGCCGGTCAAGCTGTTCATTGCCGCGACGCATGCCAATTCGGGAAAACTGCGCCTGTTCCGCAACCATGAGCTGTCGGTCGACACCCTGCTCGCCTCGGCCTGCCTGCCGACCATCCACCGGACCATCGTGATCGACGGCGAACCGTACTGGGACGGCGGCTACAGCGCCAACCCGGCCGTCTTCCCGCTGGCCTGGCAGTGCGCTTCGCCGGACATCCTGCTCGTCCTGCTCACGCCGCTGCGTTACACGGAAACCCCGGTCTCGGCCGAGGACATCCGCCAGCGGCTGCTCGAGCTGTCGTTCAATTCGACCTTCCTGCGCGAAATGCGCATGTTCGCCCATCTGCGCGAGGAAGCCCGCATTTCGTGGCTCTCGAAATGGCTACCCGGCGGACGTCTGGAAAGGCGCATCAGCCAGCTGCGCTTCCACGCCATCACAGCCGATGCGCTGCTTGGCGAGTTGCCGGCGGGCAGCAAACTGGCCGTCAACCTGCCGTTTTTCGAGCGCTTGCGCGACAGCGGCCGCGAGCACGCGCAAGCCTGGCTGGACGCGCATCGAAGCCAGGTTGGCCACAGCGCAACGCTCGATCTGGAACACCTTTTTTACTGAGCCAAACCAAGTCGCCCGGGGCCGGAATCAGTTCATGTAGCGCGTGGCCGGCGGAGCCGCATCGGGGCTGCCGATGCGCCGGCGCTCGACGAAGAAGCTGCCGCCGAGCGGCTCATTCGCCGCATCCTTGGCTTTTTTCTTGGCCTGCTTTTTGGCTGCCGAGGCGGCCGCTGCGACTTCGCGGTGCGACTCGCAATCGCCTGGCCCGACGCGCACGGCGCCGATGGAGAGGGTCGGCAAGCACTGGAAACTCAGTTCGCCACGCCGGTTCTCGGCCATGTAGCCGCCACGCAGGCGTTCCTCGACGCCAAGCATGTTGCCCATGGCCTGAAAAAAGGTGCTGATGATCTGCCAGCAACGAACTTCCCAATCCTCGCTGCGAAAGACGACGAAAAAGTCGTCGCCGCCGATGTGGCCGACAAAATCCATTTGCTGATCGGTCGCCTCGCAAACCAGGCGGGCCAGCATATGGATCACGTCATCGCCGCGCCGGTAGCCGAAAGCGTCGTTGTAGGGCTTGAAATTGTCGATGTCGATGTAGGCCGCGACGAACGGATTGTCGGCAGCCAGCATGCGGTCCACGTGTTCGTTGATCGGCACGTTGCCCGGCAGCTGGGTCAGCGGATTGGCGTAGCGGGCAGCGCTGATCTGCATTTCGGTAATCGTCCCCATGAGGTCGTGGCTGCTGCCGACGCCGATGTATTTTCCCTGGGCGGTGACGATGAAGCCATCGAACAGATAGTGCTTGGGCGCCAGCGACAGCATCATCGCCAATTCCTGGATGGTGGCGTGCTCATCGACGACGAGCGGCGCGTGATCCATGAACAGCTCGCAGCTCTTGCGACCGAACAGCTCCTTGCGGAATGGCCGGGCAAAGCGGTCGATCATGCTGTGCCGGTTGATCATGCCGACGGGCAGGGTGCCATGGACGACAGGCAGCACGTCGAGATCTGCGTCGGCCTCGAAACGGGCAATGACGGTAACGTTGTTGGCGTCGATCGGCACCGGCTCTATCAGCCGCGCCAGATTGCGCGCCGTCGGCAACTTGCCCGGGCCACCGGTCAACGGCGACAAGGCCAGCGACTGCTGGTCGAGCGCCGCCAGCGTCGGGGCGGACAACTGGCGGATCGGCAGACTTTCCGGCCGGGCGATGAAAAAACCCTGGCTGCAGGCAATGCCCATGTCGCGCAAGCAAACCAGATCCTCGCTGCGTTCGACGCCCTCGGCGACCAGCGAGGCGTTGCAGATCTCGGCCAGGTCCTGCATGGCGCGGACAAAGTGAAACTTGATCCGGTCGTCGGCGATACCGGTGATGAAGTGCTTGTCGATCTTGACGAACTCGGGGCGCAGTTCCGACCACATGCGCAGGTTGGCGAAGCCCTCGCCGAGATCGTCGATGGCGATCTGGAAGCCGCGCCCACGGTAGTGCTGCAAGGCCTCGAGGATGCCCGGCATGTCGGTGATCTGCTGATTTTCAGTGAGTTCGATGACGATGCGATTCGGGGTGATGCCCAACTCGTTGAGCAAGGCACGGGTATGACCGTTCATCAGGCGCTCGTCGAGCAGACAGCCCGGCGTCACATTGAGGAACAGGCGACCGGGCAAACGCTGCGCGGCGAAGGCCCGCAGACTGGCCTCGCGGCAGATGTGCTCGAGATCTTGCGTCAGGTCGTTGCGCGCCGCCACGCTGAACAATCGATCCGGCCGATGCAGGGGGCTGTCCTCCGGCCCCCGGATCAGCGCCTCGTAGCCGAGAATGGCCCGCACGCGAAAATCGAGAATGGGCTGAAAGACAGGAAACAGAAGCCCCTCGGACATGATCCGCGATAACTCCGCGACGTCATCGTCGAGCAGGACAATCATTGTTCTTTTTCCGAGGTAACCATCCATTCAGTTTAGGAATGCAGTGTTGCAGCGCTGTGACAGTCTTCCGCGCGTGGTCATCTTCCCGAAACATGGAGGGGACATGCTGAGCTTCATCTTCGATCCGGAGGCTGCGATGACTGAAACCGCTTTTTGCTACTGCTGCCGCGTTCATCACGACAAGACCCAGATGCGCCTTTTCCCGACCCGGGAGCAGTCGCCAGGAGCGCGACGCCTTCGGCCAACAACAATCCGAAATCAATCGCGAAGCGGCCCGTCAGGCCGCCGAGTTAGGCCGGCAACTGCGCCAACTCCAGCCCTTCTCGCCCTGAGCCGGAGAATGGGAAAAATTCGCTTCGACACGCTGGACACCAGCAGTCCGCCGCTCGTCGAGGCGAGCATCACGCTGCTCTTCAACGCCTTCGCCGACCCCGAACGCTACAGTGCGGAACGACTGGCCAAGGAACTGCGCGAAGACAATCCGGTGTTTTACCGGCGCTTTTTTGTCGCCATGGACGCCGGTGAAATCATCGCCGTCGGTGGGGTCAAGGCCGCCGACTGGGCCTCCTGCACGCACATCCTCTACCTCTCGGCCGTCACCCCGGAACGCCGGGGCCAGGGCATCGGCCGCGCCCTGATCCAGGCGCGCATAGACTGGCTGGAAGAAACCTTCAAGTCCGGACGCATCCTGGTCTCCGCCACCAGGAAAAAACGTTTCCGCGACCTTGGCTTTGTCGACATCCGCAACAGCGCCATCGACGGCCGGCATTTGCTGCTTCGCAAGTTCTGACCGGGTTTCATTTTTGGCCGTTTTTCCCGGTTGACCGTAGCAATCCGCGAAAACCGCAACCAAGACACAAAAAATCCGTCACGCCCCTGCAATATTGGCTGGCGATAGTTGAGCCGTCAGCAGCCAAGCCCGCCAACGGTGCCTCAAGGAAGAAACCATGGACAAGCAGAACCAAAGCGACATCGCCGCCTTTCCCGACATGTTCGACGGGCTGGAGCAATTCATCGAAGAACAGGCCAGCGGCCTCAAGCGGACCAGCGCCATCCTGGCTGTCACCGCCATGGGCGGCGGCATGCTGCTTTTCTACGCGCTGAGCAAGATCGCCTGAAAACAAAAAATCCCGCCGCAGCGGGATTTTTCATGAACGTCCGGTTGCTCAGGCAGCCGGCGGAACGTAACCCTGAACCTTGTCGGCGCCCTCGCCGAAGAAATGCTTCTCCAGCTGCTCGGCCAGGTACTTGCGATGCTTGGCATCGACCAGATTGAGACGGTTCTCGTTGATGATCATGGTCTGCACCTTGATCCATTGTTGCCAGGCTTCCTTCGAGACATTGTCGAAGATGCGCTGACCGAGCGCACCCGGATACGGCGGTTGATCGAGACCCTCAGCCTCGCGGCCGAGTTTGACGCAATTGACGGTACGTGCCATGTGAAACTCCGTGGGGATTGATGCGGGGATTATAAAGTCTTGAACAGCACCTTGGAACGCCGCTGAAAGTTGTACATATCGCGCTTGTTGGCCGGCAGGCCGTCAACCGAGCCCAGCTTGAAACCGCGCTCGACAAACCAGTGCTCGGTGCGCGTGGTCAGCACGAACAGCCGCTTGATGCCGGCCTTGCGGGCACGCTGCTCGATACGCAGCATCAACTGCTCGCCGTAACCCCATTCGCGATGTTCCTGGCTGACCGCCAGACAGGCGAGTTCGGCCTCCTGCTCGGAATGCTGATAGAGCGCAGCGCAACCGACGATGATGCCATCGTGCAGCATGATCGAGAAACGGTCGATTTCACGCTCAAGCAGTTCGCGCGGCCGATGAACGAGGATGCCTTCCTGCTCCATCGGCTCGATCAGGGCGATCAATGCCGCGATGTCGTCCGGCTTGGCTTCGCGGATGTTTTCCAGCGATTCGCGGGTGACCACGGTGCCGACGCCATCGTGCGTGAATAGCTCGCGCAACAGCGCGCCATCCTGCTCGAAACCGATCAGGTGCACCCGGCCGACGCCGGTCCGGCTGGCCCGCACGGCGCACGGCAGGTAGCGTTTGATGTCGGCGGAAAGCCAGTCAGCGTCACGCAGCATTTGCGATGCTTCGTCGGCCGTCATGGCATCAAGCAACTCACCCCCCTGGTCTGTAACGCCACGGCTGTCAGTCAGGTACACCAGCTTGTCGGCCTTGATGGCGATCGCCACAGCCTCGGCCGCCTCTTCCATCTGCAGGTTGAAAATCTCGCCGGTCGGCGACGGTCCCTCGCAATTGAGCAGCACGATGTTGCCCAGGCCAAGCTGGGCGTTGATGCCTTCGCTGTCGACCTTGCGCACCTTGCCGGCGTACTGCATGTCGATGCCATCGAGCACGCCAATCGGCTGACCGGTGATGAAATTGCCGCCGATGACGCGGATCCGGCTGTTGGCCATCGGCGTATTGGGCAAGCCCTGCGACAGCATGGCCTCGATTTCGAGATAAACGCTGCCCACCGCATCGAGCACGCAGTCGAGCGCCTCGGCGTCGGTCACCCGGTAGCCGCGGTGATAGACCGACTCCAGGTTCTTCTCGCGCAACTCTTCCTCGATCTGCGGTCGCGCCCCATGCACGAGGACCAGCCGGATACCCAGGCTGACCAGCAGATTGACGTCGTAGGCCAGCGTCTTGGCGAACTCGCTGGCCACCGCCTTGCCGCCGAAGGCAATGACGAAAGTCTTGCCGCGAAAGGCATTGATGTAGGGCGTGACCGCCCGGAACCAGGAGACGAAATGCTCGTCGTAAGGGGTATCGCTCATTTGTCGGTGTATTTTCCGTCGTCGTCTTTCAGGGCCGTTTCAAGGCGCTCGCACAGGGTTTTCAAGACCTTGACCCGGGCGAAGTTCTTGTCGTTGGCCTCAACCAACGTCCAGGGCGCCAGCCCGGTTGACGTGCGGTCGACCATGTCGCAGACGGCGGACACGTAGTCGTCCCATTTTTCGCGGTTGCGCCAGTCCTCGTCGGTAATCTTGAAACGCTTGAACTCGGTGTCCTGACGCTCCTTGAAACGGCGCAACTGCTCGTCGGCGCTGATCTGCAACCAGAATTTGACGACGATGGCGCCGGAATCGACCATCTGGTGCTCGAAATCGTTGATCTCGGCATAGGCGCGCAGCCAGTCGGCCTCGGTGCAAAAGCCCTCGACCCGCTCGACCAGCACGCGGCCATACCAGGAGCGGTCGAAAATGGCTGCCCGCCCGGTCCGCGGCAAATGCCGCCAGAAACGCCAGAGATACGGCTGCGCCCGCTCTTCCTCGGTCGGCGCGGCAATCGGCACGATCTGATACTGCCGGGCATCCATTGAGGCGCCGATGCGACGGATGGTACCGCCCTTGCCGGCCGCATCCGAACCTTCAAAAACCAGAACCAGCGAACGCTTGCCGACAAAACGCGGGTCGCGCACCAATTCCGAAAGGCGGGACTGGTACTTGGCCAGCAGGCTTTCGTATTCCTTCTTGACCAGCTTCTGCGTCAGGTCCAGCTCGCTGAGCACGTTTTTCTGATCGATGGGATGGACAATCGGCGGCGCCACCGGCACCTGCTGGCGACCTTCCTGCAACAGCCGACGTTTCATGGCATCCAGCACGATACGGCCGACGGTCAGCGAACGATATTCGTCGTCGGTGCCTTCGACAATGATCCACGGCGCATGTGCCGTGTTGCTGACACGCAGCACGTGGCCAGCGACTTCCTGGAGCTTGTTGTAGGTTTTCAGGCGATCGTAGCTTTCCTTGGTAACGCGCCAGGCGGTATTCGGATTCTTCTCCAGCGCCTTGAGTCGTGTCTTCTGTCCATCCTTGGAGAGATGAAACCAGAATTTCAGGACCAGCGCCCCCTCATTGACCAGCATGGCCTCGAAACGGTTGATGTCGTCCAGGCGCTCATCCATCTCCGAACGGCGCATCTTGCCGGCAATCCGGTCGGTAATCGGCTGCGAATACCACGAGCCGGCAAAGATGCCGACCTTCCCCTTGGGCGGCAAGGCGCGCCAGTAGCGCCACATGTAGGGACGAGCCCGCTCTTCATCGGAAGGCGCCGAGAAAGCCAGCGTCGAAATATGGCGCGGGTCCATCCAGGAATAGAGCAGGTTGATGGTTTCCCCCTTGCCGCTGCCATCAACCCCGCTGATCAGAATGACAACCGGAAACTCTTTTTTCTCCAGCATATCGTACTGCGCGTCGAGCAAGGCCGCGCGCAGCAGCGGCACTTCCTTCTTGAAGGTTTCCTTGTCGATCTTGTGGCCGAGTTCCGCTGATTCAAACATTGCCTACCCTCCCCTGAAGTCACCCCAAAGCACCTGTATCGCTGCCAGCGCAGCGAGGCCTGCCGTTTCCGTGCGAAGAATGCGCGGCCCCATGCGTACCCCCTGGAAACCAGCCGACTGCGCGGCAATCGTTTCCTGCGGATCAAGCCCCCCCTCGGCACCAATCAGCAATTGCACCTCGCCGGCAGGCTGAATCGAGGCCAGCGTCTGTTCCGCATCCGGCGCCAGCATCAGGCGCAAGACACCCGGCGCCGGCCTGGCCAGCCAGTTCTCCAGCTTTTCGAGCGGCGCCACCAGCGGGACCTGATTTCGGCCACATTGCTCGCAGGCCGATGCCACCACCCCTTGCCAGTGCGCCACCCGCTTGCCTGCCCGCTCGCCGGACAGGCGCAAAACGCTGCGTCGACTCTCGACCGGCACGATGTGGCGAACACCGAGCTCGACAGCTTTTTGAATGGTGAAATCCATCTTGTCGCCGGCCTGCAGGGCTTGAACCAGCGTAATGGCCTGCGGCGACTCGCGCTCTATCTCTTTCCATGCACCGAGCACGGCCATCACCCGGTCGCGCTCGATACGTTCAATATGCGCCGGATACTCGCCGCCCCGACCATCGAAAAGGACCATAGGCGCCCCGGGCGGCAGGCGCAATACGCGCACCGCATGGCGCGCCACCGGTTCGGGAAGTTCGACATGAGCCCCCGGAGAGAGGGCTTCTCGGCAGTAAA
The DNA here is from genome assembly GCA_002842145.1 of Betaproteobacteria bacterium HGW-Betaproteobacteria-6. Lineage (GTDB taxonomy): Bacteria > Pseudomonadota > Gammaproteobacteria > Burkholderiales > Rhodocyclaceae > Azonexus. The sequence continues at coordinate 12,115 of PHCF01000128.1, forward strand.
AACGAGGCAAATTCATCGGTGCTATTATGGGCGAAATGCGTTTTGGACAGTTGCCGCGGCCCGAACGGCCTGCTCGTGATGTTCATCTGCAACCACTGCCCCTACGTCAAGGCGATCATCGACCGCCTGATCCGCGATTGCAAAGACCTTGCCGGGGAAGGCATCGGCTGCGTCGCGATCATGAGCAACGATGTCACGGCCTACCCGGAAGATTCGCCAAAATCGATGGCACGCTGGGCGACCGAGCAGGTCTTTCCGTTTCCCTACCTCTACGACGAAACCCAGGCGGTCGCCCAAGCCTACGGCGCGGTGTGCACCCCGGACTTCTTCGGCTACAACGCCAAGCTTGAACTGCAATATCGTGGCCGTCTCGACGCCTCCGGCAGAACCCCAGCCCCCGCCGAGGCGCGACGCGAACTCTATGAAGCCATGCGGGCCATTGCCCACAGCGGCAATGGCCCGCGCGAGCAGACGGCATCAATCGGCTGCTCAATAAAATGGCAGACATAATAAAAATCATCAAAATCAAAAAACCACCTGCATCAATGGTCATACCTTGAGGCCTGGGCTATGATTCACAATCGTTTTTTTGTGTGCCACTTTCGTTGAATACACCGGACGCCTCCTCGAAACCGACCGTCGCCATGCGGCGCCAGCTGGCCTACCTGCAGTCTGTCGTATCCCGCATGCCCCAAGGCATCAGCGTATTCGACGAGAACCTGCACCTGCGCGTCTGGAACCGGGGATTCGTCGAGGCTCTCGCCCTGCCACCGGACACCGTTCGCGACGGCATTCATTTCTCCGACATCATCCGCATCCCGGTCAGACGCGGTGATTACGGGCAAGGTGACTGCGAAGACCTGGTCAACCGCATTACCGTGCGGATCGCCAAATTCGAGGCCCAGCGTTTCGAAGAAACCCGCCCCAACGGGCGTTCCTACCTGATCCAGAACGAACCCTTGCTCATAGACGGAGCGGCGGCCGGATTCGTCACCACCTACACCGACATTTCGGAGCAGCGCGCCAGCGCCGAACGCGAACAACTGGCGCAAAAAGTCTATACCCACACGCCGGCCGGCATCATCTTCACCGACGAAGCGCATCGCATCCTGTCGATCAATCCGGCAACCACCCAGATGACCGGCTACGAAACCTTCGAGCTTGTCGGACAAACGGTCTACGGGCTGATCACCCTCGACGACGGGCAAACACAGGACGCCTTCGAGCGCGACCTCGTCCTGAGCGCTTCGTGGCAAGGCGAACTCGAAGTCACCCGCAAAAATGGTGACAGCTTTCCTGCAGGAACCCGGGTCAACCGTGTCGATGACCCGCAAAGCGGCTTGCCGGCCCACTACGTCTGGATTCTGGCAGACATCACGGAACGCAAGCAGTCCGAGGAGAGGATGCGGCACATCGCCCAGCACGATGCGCTGACCGGCCTGCCCAACCGCATGTCCCTGCTCATGCGCCTCGCCCAGTTGCTGCCAGAGGCCCGCCGTCATGGCTGGAAAATCGCCATGATGTTTCTCGACCTCGACCGCTTCAAGATCATCAATGACACGCTCGGCCACCAGATCGGCGACGAGTTGTTGCGAGAAGTGGCCTGCCGTCTGTCCTCGGTCGTCCGAGAAACCGATTTTGTGGCCCGCCTGGGCGGCGACGAGTTCGTCATTGTCCTGCCCGGCATTGCCTCTGCCGGCGACGCCGCCATCGTTGCCAGCAAAGCCATCGGCGCACTATCGTCGGCCATCGAGGCCAACGGCCACGAACTGCATACCAGCCCGTCGATCGGCATCAGCATCTTTCCCGACGACGGCCCGGATGGCGACACTATTCTGAAGAATGCCGACACGGCGATGTATCACGCCAAGGCGGCGGGCCGAAACAATTTCCAGTTCTTCGCCACCGAGATGAACTTGATCACCTCGGAACGCCTGAGTATCGAACACAAGCTGCGCCACGCCATCTCCCGTAACGAGCTGGCGCTTTGCTTTCAGCCGCAGTTTCTTGCCGGCGATCGTTCGCCGACAGGCGTCGAGGCGCTGCTGCGCTGGCACCACCCGACAGAAGGCATGATTTCGCCGGACCGGTTCATCCCGGTCGCCGAGGAAACCGGGATCATCGTCGAAATTGGCGAATGGGTACTCGCCACCGCCTGTCGTGAAATGAAACGGTGGATCGATGCCGGACTCAAGCCCATGCGCATAGCCGTCAACGTTTCGGCGCGCCAGTTGCGCCGCCGCGATTTCTGCGAAACCGTCGCCAATGCGCTCACCTTGTCCGGACTACCGGCCGAGTTGCTCGAACTCGAAATCACCGAGAGTTCAGTGATGGAAAATCCGCAGGAAGCCATTCACATTCTTGCGCGTCTCGGCAGCATGGGCGTCACCCTGGCCATCGACGACTTCGGCACGGGTTACTCCTCGCTGGCATACCTCAAGCTGTTTCCGATCGATCACCTCAAAATCGACCGTTCCTTCGTCGCCGACATCGAGACTGACCTGAACGACCGGGCCATTGCCTTTGGCACCATCGCCCTGGCCCATTCGCTCGGACTGAAGGTTATCGCCGAGGGCGTCGAAACCGAAGACCAGCTTGAGCTCCTGCGTACCAATGGTTGCGACGAAGTACAGGGTTACCTGCTGAGCAAGCCGCTATACAGCGCCGCTGCTTTCAGCTTCCTGCACGCCATGAGCCCGGCAGAGTAAAATCGCGCTTTTGTCATTGAAGCAGGGGTTCTCATGGCACAGCGCACGCTGGCACGCTATCTCACCGAAGAGCAACGTAGCAAGGGCGTCATCACCGGCGACCTCAAGTTCCTGATTGAAATCGTTTCGCGTGCCTGCCAGGCCATTTCCATCGCCATCGGCAAGGGCGGATTGGGCGGCGTGCTCGGCGAAGCCGGCAGTGACAATGTGCAGGGTGAAGCCCAGAAAAAGCTCGACGTCCTGTCCAACGACATTCTGCTCGATGCCAACGAATGGGGCGGCCACCTTGCCGCCATGGCTTCCGAGGAAATGGACCTGCCGCATCTGGTCCCCAACCGCTATCCGCAGGGCGAGTACCTGCTGACCTTCGACCCGCTCGACGGCTCGTCGAATATCGATGTCAATGTCTCGATCGGCACCATTTTCTCGGTACTCAAATGCCCCGAGGGCGCCGATCTGAAGACCCCCGAAGCGGCGGAAGCCGCCTTCCTGCAACCGGGTACAGCTCAGGTTGCAGCGGGCTATGCGGTTTACGGCCCGACCACGCTGCTCGTCCTGACCGTCGGCGACGGCGTTGCAGTATTTACCCTCGATCGCGAGCAGGGGCAGTTCATCCTGACCCAGGAAAACGTGCAGATACCAGCCGACACCAAGGAATTTGCCATCAACATGGCCAATCAGCGCTTCTGGGAAGCACCGGTCCAGCGCTACGTTGCCGAAATGCAATCGGGCAAGGAAGGCCCGCTCGGCAAGGACTACAACATGCGCTGGGTCGCCTCGATGGTGGCGGATGTACACCGCATCATGACGCGCGGCGGCATTTTCATGTATCCGCTCGACAGCAAGCTGACTGCGCAGGGCGGCAAACTGCGCCTGATGTACGAAGCCAACCCGATGGCCATGCTCATCGAACAGGCCGGAGGGGCGGCAACGACCGGGCGCCAGCGGATACTCGACATCCAGCCGGAAAGACTTCATCAGCGCGTGCCGGTCATCCTCGGATCGAAAAACGAAGTAGATCGCGTCACTGGCTATCACGCCGACTGAACTGCCACATTCACCAACCCGACACCACCATAGGACATAGCGATGAAAAAATTGAGCATTGCACTTCTCCTGGTAACCGGCGCCCTGCTGGCTGGTTGCAAGAGCAACGAACCCAAACCAGCAGAGCCCGCTCCCGAGCCTCAGGCAACGGCAACCACGTCGGCTGCCGCGCCGATCGCTGCCAAGCCGGAGTGCCCGCCAGAGCCCGTGGCCAAAAAGACCAGCAAAAAGAGCAAGAAGAAAACGAGCAAAAAATCTGCCCAAAAGGCAAAACTGGCTCCCGTCGATTGCGAACCGGCCAAGCCAAAGTCCGAAGCAACTGCCGAGGCAGCCGAGCCGGCAGCAGCACCAGCCCCGGCGGCAAAGGAAAATACCGTTGGCAAGACCTGCAATCCTTGCACGGTGAAATCGAAGGACGGCACTTTTGACGGCGAGGTTTACGGCAGCATCCCCCCCGGCAGCAAGTGGGCAAAACTTCAGATCGGCATGCATCAGTCCGAAGTCGAGCGCATCCTTGGTACGACGTCGAACATTCGAGGCTACGTCACAGCCAAGGCCTGGATTCCCTTCTACTTTGGCGGCGACAGCCATCGCTACGAAGCGGTCTATGCGGGCCAGGGTAGCGTTGCCTACACCGGCGGCAGCTTTGGCGGGGGCCAGGGCATCCTGATGATGATTAATTTTGACCCCAAGATTCAGTAAAACTGATCAAAGGCAGGCCTGAAAGGCCTGCCTAATTGCCCCTCCACCCTACCCAAAAAGAGGGTTTTCCCGGATAATTTCACCTTTTCAGCAGGCTGGATTTCCGGATCATGAGCGTCAGCAATCTCCCCAAGTTTTCTCCCCTGACCGGCGCCATC
>PHCF01000129.1:0-7126 GCA_002842145.1 Betaproteobacteria bacterium HGW-Betaproteobacteria-6
GTCGATGCCGATGCGGTTCATCACTTCGATGGTCGGCTCATCCTTGAACAGGGCCGAGGTCAGCGGGCTGGCGCCGATCATGTCGCCGGCCGAGACGACGGCGTGCAGCGGGTTCTGGGCGCGCAGCTGCTTGAGTTGGTAGGCGAAGCTGGCGGCGCCCGGGTTGCTGCTGGAGCCTTCGCGGCTCTTGATGTAGCCGTGGAAATCGTTGAAGCCGATGATCTTGACCTTGATCGTGGTGCCAATGGCCGAGGTCTGGGCTGCCCGCATCAGCTTGCTGCGCTCGATGGCGTTGATCTTGCCCTGCTTGAGCAGATTGAAGCTGATCTGGGAAACGTGGGACAGGAAAGCAGCCTGGCTGCCCCATTGCTGTTCGTCGAGAATCTGGTCGTCGATGGTCACGCAGGAGGTGGTCAGAACGCGATTGGCCACACCGCTGTCGGTGCTGCCGATCAGCACGTTCTCGGTCGAGGTGCCGGGGACGCAGTCAACGGCAAAGGCGCAGGCCGGGGCAAAGGCGCTGGCCAGGACGAGGGCCAGGGTGGAAAACTTGAACATGGAAATCTCCGTGGGGATAAGGATGTGCTGCCGATGGGTTTGATTCATGAATGCGGAAGCCGGGGAAAACCCCGGCCGGCCAGGCTCAGCGGCCGCCGCGGCGGAGAACCATGCCACCGATCAGGCCGAGGCCGGCGAGCAGCATGGCGGCGCTCTTTGGCTCGGGAACGGCGGTGACGGCGAAGTTGGTGGTATCCGGGATGGCCAAGGACTGATCACCGCCGGTGGCTGTCACCCAGTTTTCTTTTGCATTGACCAGCGACCGGTATTCACCGAAGTTGCCCTGACCGCTGCGCGCCCCCGTGTATTGCCCGAAGTCGGTGCCCGCGGTGATGGCGATGGCGGTGCTGCCGACGCTCAGGCCGGTATTGGTCAAGACGCCGTAGGAGGCATTGTCAAAGCCGTTCGAGGCGGTGGAGATGGCAGCCAGAAAGCTGCTCGGGGCGGAGTTCCAGGCGGCACCCTGATAGGCGTAGAGGGTTTCGTTGCTGGCGCTGAGGCCAAGGTTCGCCGATGAAGCAAAACTGATGCTGCCGTGCGATACGCCAATTGCCGCCGTGCTGTCGACCATGGTGAAGCGGACGACCGTGCCGGCCTCGATCAGGCTGGCGCCGGAGTTCCAGGTTTGAGCCGTCTCGGTGTTGGCGAACGAGGTGCCGTTCCAGGTGTTGTCGGTGAAGTAGACCAGGCTGTTGGCGCCGATGTCGGTCAGGGCAACGATGGACCAGCCATCTTCATCGGCGTTGAATGAGGTGAAAGCAATGTCGCCAGCGGACAGGGCAGCATGGGCGCTGACGCCTGAGGCGGCGAGCAGCAGGGCGAGAATGGACTTGCGAAGCATGTTTTTCCCCGGAATGGAAGATGGGTGAGTTGGCTGAGTGCGATCAGGATATGCATCCGGCGTGACAGCCATTCCTTTGCCCGGTGAGAAAAAAATGAGCCGAACGGACTATTTGTTGGGCAGCGTTGAAACAAAAAAGGGGGCGCCATGCGCTCCCCGTTTGGGGCCGCAAGGCAGGCCGTTATCCGGCGCCCATTGCTTCGCCAGTTCGAAAGCGGGCGAGGATTTCGCCGTGCTGGCGCCACAGCCGGGCCAGGCCATCAACGCCCAGATCTTCGCTGCTGCTCGCTTCGAGCCGGTAGAGCAGGATGAGCATGGCGCGCAGTTCCTGGCAGAGTTGCGGATCGATGCTCTCGCTGCGGCTGGTTGCTGAATCGTGGTCGAGAAATTGGCGGACCGCAGCGCGCTTGTCCAGGTCGACGCCGCATTGCGGGGCCAGTTCGGCGATCAACCGGCGCAGGGCCTGCATATCTTCCGGGTGGCGATTGGTTGCCGGTGTTGCGCGCATCATTGGGGTCTCCCTTCGTCATGGCGGCCATGCCGGCCGGATGTCGGGAGAGTATTGCGACCGGAGATTTCAGCCGTGTGAAGCGCGGCATGAGCCGACGGATTATTTCAATGTCTTTAACGTCTCTGTAACGCGGGCTTCCTAGCATGGTGGACTTTTGTCACGGTTCTCCACGATGCCTATCCGATTGGATGCTTGCCTGAAACGAAGCTCGATCCTTCTCCTCGTTGTCTTCTTGCTGGGGGGGTGTGCCCATCCGGCATTCCGCGACGGACTGGCGTTCATGGCTGCCGGAAATAAGGAGGAGGGCGTCGCCGCGCTGGAAAAAGCAGCGCGTGACGAGCCGCGCGATGCCGAGATCAAGGCGGCGCTGGTCCGCCACAAGGACGCCAGCATCGACGCTTACCTGAGCGAGGCCGAGCGTCTGCGGACGGCCGGCCAAGGGGAGGCTGCTGAAGCCGCCTACCGCCGGGCACTGGGTATCGACGCCCGCAATACCCGCGCCCTGCAGGGCCTGGAACTGCTCACAGTCGACCGCAAAAATGCGGCAAATCTGGCCCAGGCCGAACAGTTGCTGAACAAGGGCGACCTGCTGGGCGCCGAACGCGTGGTGCGCACCGTGCGTGCGCAGGATCAGCTCAACCCGCTGGCGCGCAGCCTGCAGCAGGAGATCGACCGGCGGCGCGAAAAGGAAATGAATCCGTCGGCCAACCCGGCCGTCAAGGCGGCGCTGGCCAAGCCGGTGGTCCTCGAGTTCCGCGATGCGACGCTGAAATCGGTCTTCGAGGTGCTGGCCCGTTCATCCGGCCTCAATTTCGTCTTCGACAAGGACGTCAAGGGCGACAGCAAGGTGACCTTCTTCGTTCGCAACAGCCCGCTCGAAGACATCCTGAATCTGCTCATGAAGACCAATCAGCTCAAGAAGAGCCAGCTCAATGACAACAGCTTCCTGATCTATCCGAACACGCCGGCCAAGGCCAAGGAGTATCAGGAACTGGTGGTGCGCAGCTTCTATCTGGCCAATGCCGACGTCAAGCAGGCGCAGATCCTGGTCAAGACGGTGGCCAAGAGCAAGGATGTCTTTGCCGACGAAAAACTCAACCTGCTCATCGTCAAGGACACGCCGGACGCCATGCGTCTGGTCGAGCGCCTGATCGAGTCGGTGGACCTGGCCGAGCCGGAGGTGATGCTGGAGGTCGAGGTGCTCGAGGTGACGCGCAGCCGGCTCAACGAGATTGGTGTCGATTGGCCGGACAGCGTTGGTTACGGCGCCCTGCAGCAGACAATAACGACGACGACGAGCACGGCTGCCGGGATTATGCAGAATGTCGTCCCGGGCGGTACGCTGGCCCCGGGTAACATCAGTCTGAAAAGTGCTTCCGGCCTGACCAGCTTCGTCGCAAACCCCGGCCTGACCCTCAATCTCAAGGGCCAGAACAGCGACACCAACGTCCTGGCCAATCCGCGCATCCGCGTCAAGAATCGCGAGAAGGCGAAGATTCACATCGGCGACAAGCTGCCGATATTCACCACGACCTCGACGGCCAACGTTGGCGTTTCCGCCTCGGTGAGCTATCTCGATGTCGGCCTCAAGCTCGATGTCGAATCGAATGTCACGCTCGACGACGAGGTATCGATGAAGGTCGGGCTGGAGGTCAGCAGCATTGTCAAGGAAGTGGCCGGCCCCTCCAATTCGCTGGCCTATCAGGTCGGCACGCGCAGCGCGAGTACCACCCTGCGCCTGAAGAACGGCGAAACCCAGGTGCTCGCCGGCCTGATCAACGACGAGGAGCGCAAGTCCACCAGCCATATTCCGGGGCTCGGCGAAATACCCGTCATTGGCCGTGCTTTCGGCAGTCAGCGCGACACCTCGATCAAGACCGAAATCATCCTGCTCATTACCCCGCGCGTCCTGCGCAATATCCATCGGCCCGACTTCGGCCAGCCGGCCTTGCCTTCGGGCACTGAAACGGCGGTGGGCGCCGAGCCGATGGTCATCCGGACGCAGGGGCCGAAATCGCTCGGTGTCGCGCCGGGCCGCGGCGTGGCGGGTGGCGTCCGGGGGCGTGCCATTCCGGAACCGGAGGCGGCGCCGGATGAGCCAACCGAACCAGCCGAACCGGCTGCGCCGGTGCCGCCGGTTCAGGCGGCCCCCCCCGTTCCGGCTGCAACGGGCGAGGCCGACGGTGGCAAGGAAAACTGAGTTTTCCGCCGCCTTGAGGCCATGATCGGCGTGCCCAACCGGGGTTTCACCCTGATCGAGCTGGTCATCACCGTCGCCATCGTCGGTATTCTGGCGATGACGGCGATGCCGATGATCGAGATCGCCGCCAAGCGGCAAAAGGAAGTGGCATTGCGCGCCGCATTGCGCGAGATACGCGGCGGCATCGATGCCTATCGGCGCGCAGTCAGCGAGGGAAAAGTGGAGAAGAGGGTCGACGAGAGCGGCTACCCGCATCGGCTCGAAGAACTGGCCCAGGGCGTCGAAAACAGCCTCGACCCGAACAAGGCCCGGCTCTATTTCCTGCGCCGCCTGCCGCGCGACCCGTTTGCCGACGACCCGAGCCTGCCGGCCGCGCAAAGCTGGGGCAAGCGCAGCTACGCCAGTCCGCCGGATGCGCCACAGGAAGGGGCGGATGTTTTCGACGTCTATTCGCTGTCGCCAGGCATCGGCCTGAACGGCATCGCCTACCGGGAATGGTGAGCCATGACCAGCCGTAAAAAAGGCTTCACGCTGATCGAGTTGCTCGTCGTCATGTCGGTCATCGCCACCCTGCTCACCATCGCCGTGCCGCGCTATTTCCAGCATCTCGACCGGGCGCGCGAAGCCTCGTTGCGCGAATCGCTGGCCGTCATGCGCGACGCCGTCGACAAATACCGCGGCGACACCGGCCGCTACCCGGAAACGCTTGAAGAGCTGGTGAGCAAACGCTACCTGCGCAAGGTGCCGCCCGACCCGATCACCGAAAGCGCCGATAGCTGGGTGCTCGTCCCGCCGCCCGACGAACCCGGTCAGCGCAGGGTCTGGGACATCCGCAGCGGGGCCGAAGGGCAGGGGAAGGACGGCAGCGACTATTCGACATGGTGATGTCCTACGGTCAACCGGAAAAAACGGCCAAAATCGAAATGGGCCGGCAGGGCGGATTCACTTTCCTCGGCCTGATGTTTGCCGTCGCCATCGCCGGCATCGCTCTGGCCGGTACCGGTACGCTCTGGCAAATGGAAAGCCGGCGCGAGAAGGAAAAGGAGCTGCTTTTCATCGGCGAGGAATATCGTCGCGCCATCGGCAGCTATTACGACAAATCGCCCGGTGCCCAAAAACAGTTCCCGGAAAAGCTTGAAGATCTCCTGCTGGACAAGCGCTTTCCCAACCCGACCCACCATCTCCGCCGCCGCTATCGCGACCCGATGACGGCCGATGGTGAATGGGAACTGATCCGCCAACAGGGGCGCATCATGGGCGTGGCTAGCCGGTCATCCGGCAAGCCGATCAAGATTGCCGGCTTCACGGCCGAGCAGGAAGGTTTCGATAGCGCGGCAAGCTATGCCGACTGGTATTTCATCTACAACGGATTGCCGTAGTAGCCTGGCCGGATTTTCGGGCGGGGCAATTGTCACCGTTCTGCAACAAGGGAGTAACCAAGACAGACTAAATTCGGGCGCTTAGCAAAAATTGCCAGCAAACTGCCATGCGTCTTGCCCTATCCGCCGTCCCCATCCTTTTCTTCGCGGCTACCGTCTCGGCACAGACCTTCGAGGAGGGACCGGCGGTGCCCGAGCGGTTGGCGCCGGTGTCGGCCCAGGTTCGCCAGCGGGCTTTGCCCGAGGATTTTGCCGCCGTCGCCAATCCGGCCTGGAAAGACAGCCGGCCGGTGGTCGCCGCGTCGACGCGCGAGCTGCTTGCTGCCGTCAAGGCCGGCCGGTTCGATGCCGTCAAGGCGCTGCTCAACGAAGGCGCGCTGGCCAACGGTGCCGACGAACAGGGCGAGCGCCCGCTGCTCGCCGCCGTCGCCGGTGAGCACGCCGAAATCGCCCGTCTCCTCATCCAGCGCGGGGCCAGCCCCGACGTCAAGGGGCAGGAAGGGCGCCGGCCGCTGGCCATGGCCGCGGCCGCCGGCCATTCCGGCCTCGTCCGCATCCTGCTGCAGGCCGGCGCCGACATCGACGCCGGCAGCGACAACCGCGCCACGGCCCTGCATGAAGCCATCCGCTTCGATCACCCGGAAATCGTCCGCCTGCTGCTCGCCGCCGGCCCCGACCCCGAGCGCTACGACGGCGAGGGCCTGCACCCGCTGGCGCTGGCCGCCGCGCTCGGCCGGCTCAGTTGCCTGCTGACCATGCTCGACAGCCAGGTGGCGCCCGATCAGCCGGACCGCAATGGCCTGACCGCGCTTTACTGGGCGCGGCGCTACGACCAGGCACTGGCCGAAAGCCTGCTCGTCGAGCACGGTGCCAGCCGCGAAGCCTGGCCGCTCAACCTTGACTGATCACCCGTTCATGGATTCGCTGGTTACGCTCACCGCGGTCGATCTCGAACGTTTGCTGATTACCATCGAGTCCTCGCAGCAGGTGCATCTGCGCCATCAGTATTTCCTCTGGTCGCAAGGTGTGCTGCAAAGCTTCCTGCCGCACGAGGCGCTGATCGTTGGCCATGGCGAATACAACACGCCGGCCTTTCGCTATGAAGTGCTCGGCCGTACCCACCCGGCCGGCGACCGGATGCCGGGTAGCGATTTCGACAAACTGGTCAGCCTGGCCCTCGACAGCTGGCAGCACGGCGGTCACGTCCCGAAAGCCTTTGGCGGTCAAGGCGCTGGCACCTGCCCGGTCGGCCTGTTGCTCAAGCGCTTCTCGATCGGTCATGCGATGGCCCACGGCACCCGCGAATTCAACGGTGACAGCTCCGGCTTCTTCGTCTTTCTCAACATGCCGGAAGCACCCGGCCGGCGCCATGCGTACTTCGCGCAAATGCTCATGCCCTACCTGCACACCACGCTGCACCGCATGCTGACGCAGGAAAAATCAGCACCCGAACTGCCGGCTCGTTTCAACACCCGGCTCAGTGGCCGCGAAGGACAGGTCATCTCGCTGGTCCGCGACGGCATGACCAATCAGCAGATCGCCGACAAGCTCGAACTCAGCCCGCTGACCATCAAGAATCACATCCAGAACATCCTGCGCAAACTCGAAGTCTCGAACCGCGCCCAGGCCGTCGCCAA
>PHCF01000129.1:7243-12103 GCA_002842145.1 Betaproteobacteria bacterium HGW-Betaproteobacteria-6
TCGTCAGCCCCAAAGTCCTCCCCATGTTTCAGATTATGACAACGGGTGATGCATGAGCTGAGCCAATCGGACTAGCCCCGTAGTCCGATTGGCGGGTCAAAAAGCCCTGCCAGTCCCGCATCTGGAGTCATCTTGCGTCCCTAAAGTCGCTGTATCAGCAAGGCACTGTCCCGGGTGAAAACTGCTTCCCGCGGTTTGTATGTGTGGGCACCTGGCAGGTAGTGGCCGAGCTGGTCGTTCTTTGCCTATTTCATGCTTCCACAGGGAGCGCACGCAATTTTTCAAAGGGGTTTTCAATGAAATTTTCTCTCAAGACTCTTGCCGCCGCCGTCGTCATGGCTGCCGCTGCTACCGGCGCCAACGCTGCAATCGATGATGGCGCTCAAGGCAACGGCGACCTGTTCTTCAACATCTGGGATGCCTCCGGCTCCTATACCCGTGACCTCGGCTATTCCATTGACAGCTTCCAGGCTGCGCTGAGCGTCGGCGGCAACATTGATCTGTCCTGGGCGGCCGATGCCACCTTCTCCTCCTTCCTGGCTGGCGTCAGCGATGTCAATGCCCTGAAGTGGAACATCGTCGCTGTCGACACTAAGGCGGCTTATCGCCTGCTGGAAACCTATACCACCCTGCCGTCGCCGTTGAAGAAGAACGACGTTACCCGTACCGCTGCCAACAATTCGCAAGATTTTGCGAAGGCTGTTAATGCTGAGATCGGTCAGGCTGAGTCCGTCGCAGTTGGTTCTTCTAGTGCGGCGTGGGCTGGTAAGGATAGCTTCAAGGACAACGCAGCAGGTTATTTGGGCTTCAGCAACGCCGGCACCGTCGCCAATAACAGCTACGACAACGGCCTTGGCTTCATGCGCATCGGCGCCGCCGCCACCGGGATCGCCGTCTCGGTCTATACCCCCTACGTTGATGGCCAGAACGTCAAGGCCTACCTGGACGGTTCAGACCTGCACCTGAGCGCCGCAGTCGCCGCCGTGCCTGAGCCGGAATCCTACGCCATGCTGCTGGCCGGTCTGGGCATGATCGGTTTCATGGCTCGTCGCAACAAGCGCGCCTAAGTCATTTTTGTTTTTGCCGGCGTCCTGACGGGCGCCGGTCTTGAATTCATCAGGAGAAGTTCATGCAACTCAAGAAATCCGCTCTACTCTGCGCCGCCGCCTTCACCGTCATGTCCGGTTCGGCCATGGCTACCGCCTTTGATACTGATACCGCCGCCCAAGACCTTCTCAACAACCCTAGCAATGGTGCCGTCACCACCGGCCATGTCGTCTTCATTTCCGGCGCCTCTGCGGTTCAGAAGGGCTTCGTGACCATGATCGAAGCCATGTTCGATGGCGCCCAGCCGATCAAGTACTTCTCCAAGGCCAGTTCCAAGGGCTCGGCAACCGACAAGGCCGACTATGTTGCCGTTGCCGGTACCCTGAAGGCGGGTCACGGTGCCTGGTCCAACACCAAGACCGTCATCGTCTATCGCGTCACCGGTGGTTCCGTTTATGGCGTCAACTCGGTTGCCCGTGGCGATACCATCGACAAGCTGGACGTGACCTCAACCGCTTGCGGTTCGTCCGGTACCGGCACTGCAGCCGATCCGTATCAGTGCACGCTGACCACCGGCATCCCTGACGCCGGCGTTTCCGACGTCGCGCCGGTCCTCTTCAAGTCGCCGGTCAATACCGAAGGCGAAGTCGCGGCCGAAGCCCTGAGCGAAGCCGAACTGTCCAATTTTGCCAGCATCACCCCGATTTATGGCCTGGCTTTCGGCGTTCCGGTCACCAGCAACGTCGGTTCTTCCGTCAAGTTCAACCGTGCCACCGTCGCCGCCATCATGACCGGCAACGTCGGTACCTGGGATGCGGTCGACGGCACCGAGTCCGGCGATATTGTCATCTGCCGCCGCACACCGGGCTCCGGCACCCAGGCTGTCATGAACCTGTGGGCTGGCAACTATCCCTGCTCGGCCGACGCGCAGCGACCGGCTGACCGCGATGCTTCGGGCGCTTGGGACGAAGCATCCAAAACCTTCACCGTCGCCAATGGCGCAGGCGGTCTGATCGTTGTCGAAAATGCCTCTTCCGACGACGTCGTATCCTGCCTGGACAAGGCTGTCGCCGGCGGCACCTACACCACCAAGGATCGTAGCGGTGCGAAGGTTACTGTCGATTTCGACAACGGTGGCTACAAGGCCATCGGCGTGCTGTCTATGGATAGCCTGGCGAAATCCAAGGCTGCCGGCAACTGGCAGTTCCGTTCGCTCGACGGTGCTGGCAAGATCACCTGGGACAACACTGCCATCGCCCCGGTGACCACCGGCACCGGCAAGTTCCCGACCAAGGAAGCCTACGAAAATGGCGACTGGGATCTGCAAGGCTGGGAGTCCTTCAATATCCCTACCCGCACCACCGGCGCCAAGCTCCAGCTGCTCAACAAGTTCGTCGAAAAAGCTGGTGATCCGGCTACCCTGGCTTCGGTCAGTGCCTTGAAGAACGTTGCCATGGCTATCCCGGGTGGTGTTCATTCGGGTCCGCAGGTTCTCGATGCCGAGTACCTGAACGGCAACCAGTGCGCCCCGTACAACCGCAACTACAACGACTAATCGTTGCCTTCATGAGCCGGCCGGCAACGGCCGGTTTTTGCAGGATCGGGACGGCTCGGGATTTTCCGGGCCGTTTTTTTGCGTCAGTCATTCGACTGGGCAACCGTCGCTGCCCGGGTAGTCCGATCGGACTAGGTTTTACCCCCCATGCTTCACGGGGAAGTAACGTCGCCTGCCGATAATCCTCAGGCTATGCATTGCTACAAATTCCTCCTTTCCGCCGGCCTGTTGGGTGCGGCGACTTTCGCCTCGGGCGCGCCGGTTCCGGGGGCTTTCGATCTGCTCGAATTTTCGGTCGAGGGCAATACGGTGCTCTCCGATGTCGAGATCGAGCGTGCCGTCTATCCTTCCCTCGGCCCCGGCAAGCTGGTCGGCGATGTTGAGAAGGCTCGTGCCGCGCTCGAAGCGGCTTATCAGCAGCAGGGCTATCTGTCCGTCTCCGTGGTGGTTCCCGAGCAGTCGGTGGCGAGTGGCGTCATCCGGCTGCAGGTCATCGAGGGGCAGGTCGAGCGCCTGAAGGTCAGCGGCAATCAGTACACCTCGCGCAGCGATCTGCGCGCCGAGGTGCCGGAAGTGGCACCGGGCAAGGTGCCCCATTTCCCGACCATGCAGGCCGAGCTGGCGCAGGCCGGCCGGTCGGCCGACCGCCGGGTGACGCCGCTACTGCGCCCGGGGGCGCGTCTGGGCACGATGGAGGTTGAACTCGCCGTCGAGGACGAACTGCCCCTGCACGGCAACGTCGAGCTGAACAACCGGCAGAGTCCGGACACCTCGCTGACCAGACTGGAGGCCGGGGTGCGCTACGCCAACCTGTTCCAGAAACAGCACAGCGCCGGGCTGAATTACGTGTTGTCGCCGGAAAAGCCGGACGAGGTCAGTGTGCTGGCCGGCTTTTATGCCGCGCCCTTGAGTGCAAGGCGCTCGCTGTCAGCCTTTATCCAGCATTCGAACAGCAATATCGCCTCGGCGGTGGGCAGCAATGTGGTGGGCAAGGGCACGACCCTCGGGGTCCGTCTTTCCTTCACCCTGCCGCAGCCGGCCGGCATCGCCAATTTCTTCCATTCGCTGTCGATTGGCGGCGATTTCAAGGATTTGCAGGAAACCCAGAATGCGCTGGGCGCCGACCGCAAGGAAACGCCGCTGCGCTACCTGCCGCTGGTGGCGCAATACACCTTTAGCCGTTTCGGCGAATCGGGCGAGTTTGCGGGCAATCTCGGGCTGGTCGTCAATACCGGTTTCGGTTCGCGGGATGTGGATTGCCAGGGCGTGCAGATGGAGCAGTTCGCCTGCCGCCGTGCCTACGCCCGCCCCGGGTTTTCGGTGGTGCGTGGCGACCTGAGTTATTCGAAGCGCCTGCTCGGTTGGGAAGGGCTGGCCAAGCTCGATTTCCAGATGGCCGGGCAGCCGCTGGTGTCGCCGGAGCAGATTCTGGCTGGTGGCATGGATACCGTGCGCGGTTATTACGAGGGTGAAGCGGCCGGCGATGTCGGCTGGCGTTTGCGCACCGAGGTCAAGACACCGACCTTGTTCGAGGTCGGCGGGGCCGGCTTGCGCCTGCTCGGTTTTGTCGAGGGCGCGCAGGTCTGGCTGAACAGCCCGTTGCCCGGGCAAACCGATGAATTCACGCTGGCCAGCGCCGGCATCGGCCTGCGGTTGAAGGGCGACAAGGGCGGGCCGCTGGTCGTTGTCGATATCGGCCAGGCCCTCAAGGATGGTCCGCGCACGAGGTCCGGAACGCAGCGCGTGCATGCGCGCCTGGGTTACGAGTTCTAGACCGGGAACAGAAAGAACAGGGAGTAAACATGAACCACGGAATCTACCGGCTGGTCTTCAACGTCGAGCGCAACGCCTGGGTGGCGGTGGCCGAGTGCGTGCGCGGACGCGGCAAGAAGAGCGCGCGCAAGCGGGTGGCGGCCGTGGTTCTCGGGGTGGCTGCTTCATTCGCGGCGCTGGATGGCGCCTGGGCGGCGCGGCCGGTGGCGGCGCAGTTGCCGGTGCCGTCGGCTGCCCGGCCCTTTGTCTTTGCCGGCTCGGTCAATGGTGGCCAGCCGACGACGGCGATGATCAACGGCATCAACACGATGACGGTGACGACGCAGAGCCGCACGCTCGGCCTCAATTTCGACAGCTTCGACGTGGGCAGCGATGCGGCCTTTGTGCTCAAACAGCCGGATGCGCTGTCGCGCGCCCTGTTCCGCATCTGGGACAGCAACCCCAGCCAGATTTACGGCAAGGTAACGGCCAACGGCCAGCTTTAC
>PHCF01000004.1 GCA_002842145.1 Betaproteobacteria bacterium HGW-Betaproteobacteria-6
CGGCAAGCAAGGCTCGACTCGCCAGCATATCGCGGAGCACCGTCGGAAAGATTCGCTGCGTGATGCCGGTCAACTGGCCGGTTCGGAAGTCTGCCCCCGACACTATCCCTTCATAGGCTTCCAGGAAGCCACTGATGTCGCGCTCTTCCAGGCATGTCCGCAGATTCTCGATGATCGCATTCATCACACACCCCCTTCCATGAAGTCGACGTCGAGAAACAGACTGTGTCCGAATGCGTAAGACCACATGTTGGGCAGCTTCTCGACCACGCCCTCGGTAGGGAACAAATGCGGCATAACCCCCGCGTACATCACGAGACCTTCGGCTTCGAGCTTCAACCGGAGTTCTTCACCGTCGCCGGCATAGACCAAATACGGCAGCAGATCATCCGGATCGGTCAGTTGCCCAGCGGCCATCAGCGCCTGCATGCGGATCGATGTACCGAACTCGTCGATGGCTTCGCGGACAGTCTGCCTGACTTCGTCGGAGACGCCACGCACGATCCGGTAGCGCACGACGTCAATGCGGGGCAGCAAGGTTCTCAGCAGAGAATCGTCATCGGCTTGGGCCAGCTCCGCCCGGCTCGGCAACGCAAAGAAACGATTCGGGTCCTTCGGCTTCAGTCGTTCGATGATGGTCATCGCAAAACCGACTGGCAACTCGGGGACCATCGCCTGCTGCATCCCGGTTTCCTGGCAAAAGCCCTCCCAGGTCAAACCCACCTCATTCAATGCCAAAAGGAGTCTGTGCAAATCAACCCGGTAGCTATCCGATGGACCGCTCAGATACTGCAAGCGCTTGGTCACCTCGTGATGCCTAAAGCTGTTCGAAAGTACCCGCTGGACAAGCTTGTAGCGGCGCAGCAGCTTTTCCGAGTCGGTCTCGTTCAGCATCGTGACCACCAGCCCGGGGACGAAGTCCTTGGGGTGGATCGTCGACAACTGCCACACATAGCGCCCCCCGGCGATCCGCCAAGCCCCGTCATCCAGGGTGATTCCATCGGACTTGTGGTCCTTCATCGCCAGATGGAGCTGTGACCAGCATGTCAGCTCGTCGCCACGGGCGATTTCGTAGCCCGATCCCGGCATGAGCTCATCATCCTCGCGCAGCAAGACCAGCTCGGAATTGCAGGCATCCGTGGGTCGCACCGGCTGCGGTATCGACGGCAAGCGGTCCGATACTGCCTGACCGTAGCAATTGCATAACTGCAGCACGGCAACACCGTCCAGGACCGCCTTTCCGGACTCTTCCAAGTGCCGGCGCAGAGTTTCGAACGCCGCAGGCGCATTCTGCAACCAAAGTTCGGCATCCCCGACCGGAGTGACCATCAGCAGCGGCAGCTCGTCCATGCTTCCGGCCGGTCCGCCCTCCTTGGGTGTTGACACACTGAGCATCATATAGCCGGGGCCGAAACGCGCCGCGAAGATCTTGCCACCTTTTTCCCTAAGCCACGCGTCGCACCAGGCACACAGGCGAGGTGCAAGTTGGCGCCAGTCAGCGAACAACTCCTCCGCGGCGTCGGCCATCGGCGTCAGTTTGAGGGTCGTCTTCGGCTGCGTGCGACTGGCGGCATGCCAATCGGCGTGACCGAGCAGCCGTGCCGCCGCATCGAGCGCATTGACATGCTTGAGGGCGATGCCGTGCTCGAGCAGGGATTTGCGCAGACGTTTAGCCAGGTGCTTGGGATCCTCGCCGGCGATTGGCATCAAGTGCCGAACCACATCGAGTGCGCCTTCGGAGGTAAAGCGAGGAGTTTTCAGGTGGACGAAAGTCCAGAGCGAAACAGCCTGAAACTGTTCAGAAGGGGGATTGGCATCCGTAGACGCCGCAACGGTAGCTGCCATTGATGATCTCCTTAGCGGAAAGCATTTCAGGACGGCACGCGTTGTCCGGCTTTCCAGGAGTTCACCTAGCCGGGAGTTTGCTTGCGGATATTCAACTGGCTTTGCCGTGCCGGAATAACTCCGGTGCGTGCACTGACGGGCGCCAACTTGCCCACGGTTCGGCTTGAACCATAGGGACATGATAGGTCAATGAAGCAAATTCCGTCAACGCACCGATGACACATTTGCCGTTCACCAGCGATCCCGCCGGCTTGGGCACGCCCCCGAACTCAACCAAAAGCTACGGGCAGACTCATCAGTTGGGGCCCAGCCGCCCAAGGAAATTCTGCAGTTGTCCGGTCTCCAGGTAGGCCATCAACCCCGTGTCGGCGAGTTTGCCAGCATAAAGCACATGCTGCCAAGCATTAATGGACCTGGTTATTGCCCTGTTCCAACAGAGTCTTGGCGACCGTTACTTATGCAGCGGCCTGACCATCCAACCCGTCAAACCATGTCTGGCACCTGCGACTGCGCGAACACCTCCAGATCGATTACCATATCGGCCATCGCCGTCAACTCCGGCGCCTGTGATATGAAAATTTCCCGTGCATAGCCCCCCAGGCGCAGCACTTCCCGCTTCATCGCCAGGAACATCCGCTTGCGGGCCGGGTCCAGCGCCCCATGGGCAAGGTACAGCGCCACGGCCCGCACCAGGCATTCGTTGATCCACGTCCGCTCCCCGCCACTCATCTGCTCGACGCGTTTGCTCTGCCCTGATTCCCCGTCGTGGACCTCGATGACGAAACTTTCGCGCTGCTCGCCCTTCTTCGTCTCGACCTGGGTCAGCAGAGAGACGGTAAAGCGCGGTCCATAGCAGGCCAGCAGCAGGTCATTGGCGAACCCGGCTAGGGTCGGTCCGGCATCGTCGATGGCCAGTGCGATCAGCCCGTCATTACTCAGGCAGCGGGCGAGCAGATTCCAACTGCCCAGATCGGATTCCACTTTAGCGATGCGTGCCGCGACGGTTTCCTGCTGGCGTTTCAATTCCTCGCCCTGCCGATTGAGGGCGGCACGCGCTTCCGCGTCCCTGACCGCCTGCAGGTGATCGCGGTCGGCCTGGGCGGCGTTTGCCTGGGCACTCGCCAGGGCGCTCCGGGCATCGGACAGCAGGCCAGTGTCGAAGGCCGGCGGTAAGGCGGCCAGCGAGGCATCCAGCCGGTCGAGCATCTGCAGGTAGTGCTTGGCCTGCTGGTCGTGCAGGGTTGCCAGCGCCTGCAATGCCGCCTCGATCCCGCGGCGCTCGGCGCGCTCTTCCCCGGTCTCGGCATCCGCCAGGCCATCGGCGGGCACCAAGGCCGCCAGTTCCCGGTCGATCTCCGCGAGCCGCGCCCGCGCCTGACGAATCTCGCCTTCCCTGGCCGACAGGCGGGCATAGCTGGCGGAGCGGTCCCGGGATCGGTTCTCCCGTATCTCGGCCCAGACCAGCTCCTGCGGAGCATCCTGCAAGGATGCCCACTGTGCATTCAGGCACTCCAGATCACGCTGGGCCGCTGACTTCTCGTTCGCCAGACGCCGGATCACCTCCTGTGCGTCCGGCATCAGGGTCTGTGCCTCGCGCGCATCGCCCAAAAGCTTGCACAGCCCCTGCAGGTCGCTGCCGGCACAGGGCACTTCGCGGGTCAGGCCGAAACGGCGGCTGAGATCTTCGACGCGAAGCGCGGCCTGGCCGGCCTCCCGCTCAATTGCCCGGCTCCTCTGACGGGCGGCTTCCCGCTTCATCGCGCACCGGTGCAGTTCCGACACCCGCTCCCGGGTGACCTGGACGCGCACCGTGCGGGCTGCGAGCAGGGTCTCGGCCAACGGGAAACGCCGGCCGGCGCGCCGTACGGCCGCCGCCGATTGCAGCGCGGTTTCGCACTGCAGGCGCTGGCGAACCAGCTCCTGCCGTTGCGCTGCTACCTGGGCCTTGCGGGTGGCGATACGCCGCTCAAGGTGGTCGAGGCACTGCCTTTGGCTGGTTTCCTGGGCGGTGATGGCTTCGATAGCCTGCTTGCCCACACTGATCAGTTCCGTCCGTTCTCCGCTCAACTGAGTGCGCCGGACCTCGGTACCTCGGGAATGGTCGAACGCAGTCTGCTGTTGGACCAGCCCAACGCGGGCTGTCTCCAGCACCAGCCCGCGCTCGCGCTGGATGCGCGCCTGGGCTTCGACCCGGCCGGTCGCATCCGCCAGCCGGTGGCGTTCGGCGTTCACCCGTTGCCACTGGGTATCGAGCCCGGCCTCTTCCCGGCGTATGGCGACCAGTCCGGCCTTCAGCAGGTCGGCGACCTGTCCGGCCTTCCTCCCCTCGGTGCGGATGTCCTCCTGGCCCAGCAGGTCGGCGAGCAAGGTCTTGATCTCGCCGGCCTGGTAGGCGCTCAACTGGCGCTTGCCCTGGGCCGCGAACGCGGAAGTGAAAAAGGTCTCCGCGCTGCCCAGCAGGTGCTCGACACACTGCGTATAGGTCCCGGTCTTGCCGTCGGAGATCGTGCCATCGGGAAGTTGCAACGGCCGCCATTGCCCGGACTCGTCCCGGGCGAACAGGTAGGCTTCGGTAGCACGCCGGCCATTGCTGCGGATGACTACCTGCGAGCGGTAGCATAGCCCGGCGTGGGACCAGACCAGATCCTTCTCTGCCTCGGCCAGGTAGACTTGGTCGTAGAAAGAAAAGCCGCCGGCGCCGGCCACTGTGGCCCTTGAGGGCATCGTCAGGTATGGATGCAGATTGTCGAGGATCGTGGTCTTGCCGCGGCCGTTGGCCCCGGCCAGCGCCACCAGTTGGGCGTCGCCGGCCAGCCGCACCAGGTCGAGGGTCTCGGCGAACGGTTGGACGCGCCCAAACAGGAGAACTGGCAGGAAGGCGATGGACAGGCCCAGGTCATGACTGTCGTCAGCATCGACGGCAACACGGCGCGCATCCTGCTTCCGGCGGCGCCGAGCTGCCCGTATCTGGCCGAAAGGGCGGAGCAGTTGGAGAAGCACCGGCTGGCCTGCCGCCTTTGGCAAGCCAGGAGGAATCCTTGCGGCAGGCTGCGTAGCGATTCAGGGCCAGAAAAATGGAAAACCCGGCACTGTCGTTTCAATGATTTGCCTGGAATATCTAGGCATGGATGTGACCCCACTGACCCTCATCGATGAAATCCGTGAGGACCCCGACGCGGCTGGCGAAATCAACCTTGCCGGTGATGACCGTAACGTCTGTATGCGATTCCAACGCGTAGAGATCGTCACCTCGGTCGTTCAGGACGGTCATGCGCTCCGCGAATGTCGGTGTCGCCACGGATAGACTGATCTCCGGCAGCCCCGCGAAGAGCTTTTCGTCTTACGGATCGACCACCTCAATGGCATGGGTGCCGGCGTCGGTAGCTTGGTCGGGCGAAGCGCGGGGAACCCCCGCCTGTTCTCCCAGCAGCCGGGCGGCGATCTCCGCCGGACTGTCCTGGCTCAAGGCATCCAGGCACGCCAGGACGCAGGCCGGTTCGACCCCGCAGAGTTGCCCCCAACGCTGTACCTTAGCCGCCAGCGAGTCCAACTGGCTGATGCCGGGCGCCCGGGTTCGCAGCACCGGTACGATCCGCCCTTCCAGCCTGGTTTGCTCCGCCCCGACCAAGAGACGCATGATCGCGGCCCGGTCCACTGCATGGCGATCCTCATCCGCCACCGTCCAGCGCACCCGAACATGGGCACCCTCGACGCCATGGCGGTCGACGGCCGCCTGCAGCACCGTCAGGTCGGGTCGCCCCTCGAACACGATATCCACCGTCCGGCGCGCTGGCGTCGGCACCAGTTCGCAGTAGGCGGCACCGGCGGCCACCTCCCACAGCAGGAAGCCCTTGTCGCCCTCCTCTCCATAGTGAAAGCGCCCGATGGAACCGGCGTAGGCGATGCACTGGCGGCCGACCGTCCCCTGCTGTCCCCAACACTGGTGGCCATGGATGTGGCCGAGCATCACGGCCTGGGCCTCCGTGGCAAACAGGAAGCCGGTGGTGAACTCATGGTCGGCGCCGGCCATGGGCACCCCGTGCTCGTTCAGGCTACCGAACACCGTGCCATGGGACAGTGCAAGCGTCGGGATACCCTGCCCGCGAGCCCGCCGGTTGATCGGCGCGAATCCCGCCAGCAGCAGCGCCAAGTGTTCGCCAACCGCCTGGGCGGCTTCGGCGGCGCCGACGACAGCGGCCACCACGGCCTTGTTGATGGTCGGCACGCAGGAGACCAGCACCCGCACCCCGCCAGGCAGCGCATCGAAACACCAAGCGGACGAGGCCAGCCACCGGCCATCCGCCAGCAAGGCCACCTGCTCGATACGTTCGGCTACGTGGACCGGATACCGCGCCCCGAGCAGCCGGAACACCGCGAGGGTACCTGGCGGCTCGTGAGAAAACGTCCCCTGCAGGATCAGGACCGGGCAGTGATTGGCGAGCCGGCGCACCTGGCCGAGCAGGCGGATGGTGGCGGGTTCGTGCAGGTCCAGGCCATGGTCAGTGGCATCCCCGGAGAGCACCGCCACCTCGACCCCCGCCGCGATAGCGCGGTCGATGGCCGCGCCGAAGCAGCGATCGGCCTCTTCGAGGGTCGCTGTGCCGTAGTGCAGATCGGAAAAGTGAGCCAGGCGCAAGGTCAGGCCCTCCCCCCCGGCCCGCCCAGGGCGCAGTCAATCTTGTCGGCGTAGCCCTCAGGATCGTTGGCGTGGCGCTCCAGCTCTTCCCAGGCCCGGGCACGGCCATGGGGATTGATCTTCCAGCCGCGCCCCCAGCGCCGGTCCGCGTAGTGCTGGAAACATTCCCCGGCGATGCCCATGGCCTCGGCCCGGCCCAGCAGTTGATCCAGCGTGGGATTGCCCGGCCGCATGGGCGGCTCGTCCGGCGTCGGCAGCGCTTCCCCTTCTCCGTCCAAGACGGTTTCCTCCTGGGCATTGTCCATCGACGCGCCTTCCAGCACGTGCTCGGCCATGGTGGCCTGCATGATCGCCGTCTCCGGGTCCTCGCCGTCACGCAGTAAGGCGGTCACATCGACCGGGGCCTCCAGTTCGATGATCCATTGCGGCACCCGCAGCGCCCGCCCGTCCTCGTCGATGTGGGGCACATCCCGCAACACCTTGGTGAGGTAGAAGGTTTCGCGCGAGTGTCCGAGAAAGCCCGAGATGCGGCCGCCGCGCATGTGGCCGATGGTCTGGAAGCGCTGGATCGCGTTGCTCATCGCGTAGAAGCTGGTGGTTGGCAGCTCAAGCGCGGTGATGGTGCGGATGCCCGGGATGAAGAACAGGAAGCGGCCGGTCAGGTTGCACTGGCGCGCCTGATATTCGGGGCAGGATTCGGGGTCGCAGATGCCGCCGTTGTCCTCGCGCTGCATCGCCTTGCGCCCACCGAAGATGCGGATGCTGCGCCGGCCGGTGTGATCCATCGGCACCGGTGCGTGGCACATGCAATGGCGCACCTGGCCGTCGGCCGAATACTGCGACCAGAAACGCTTCTCATGCGTGCTCCAGACCGCCATCTCGTGGGGCATCACGCTCTGCCAGTGGTCGGCCGGAAAGACCACCGGGAAGCGATACAGGCGCCGGCCCTGGCCGCGGTCTTCGCCATAGGTGTCGAGGATATGCCGGGCGACTTCCGGATTCGGAAAGTCCTGCGCCCGCACGGTGAACCAGGGCACGTTACGCGGCACCAGCGGCGACCTGAGCTGCGGCAACGCCTCCTTCAAGGCTCGTTCGATCTGCTCGAAGGACTGCCCGTCGACCACGCCGTGCTTGTAGATGTCCTTGGCCTGGGGAACCTCGGCTGCCATCTTGGTCAGCACCATGATGCCCGGACGGATCTTGCCGCCAGTCGGAATGCGGGCCGAGCCCTGCCCCAGCAGGCTCGGCAGCACGGTGCTGCCGCCTTGCACCGTGACGATTGCGTTCGTCATGATTTTGCTCCTTCATAAATTTCGGCGGATGCCGACGATTCATGCTTTCAGGGAGCGAAGGGCTTTCAAGCCCCTCCAAGGAGGCATACAGTGCACTCACCATGTCCGTGCCGATCCACGACTTTGCATTTAGCCTCACCGCTGCCAACGACGACGAAGACTTGAGAGTTCAGCTTATCAAGTACTTTAAGACCGACGAGCTCTCAGCGCCCGGCAAGTCCGAACTGGTCGATGCGACAAGCGATGTGATGACCTTGGTGATTCAACAGGCGCGGTCGCTGTATGTGTGCGAACCAGAGCGTCTTGTCGGAGCAATCTCGGCATCCAGCACCGCCAATGCGCTTGCAGTGTGGAGTCGCACCCGGCTCGACTGGATCGTCATCAGCGAAGGATTGATGGAATTGCTGCGCGACGCAGCCGATGATATGGGCCGGCGCTTCGTCAAGGCGTTTCCCGAGCTGGTTGACTCTCAAATCTGGCAATGTCTTCAAGGCAAGCCCCCCTTGAAAGGAGGATTCCAGACCACGCTTGGCTCTCTCCTCTACTTTGCGGCGATCACGTTCTTCGCCGGCCACGAAGCAGGCCATCATCTCGATGGTCACGACGGCTACTTCGTCAAGGGTTCTCATGCTGAGGCCCCGAACGATCCACCAGATCAAAGTGTCGCACCCAGGCTCACGGACCAAGCGCTCGAACGGGAAGCTGACTGGATCGGGCTGACGATCTGCCGAATATCGATGATCAAGTTGCTGAGTAACTTGTGGGAGGTACGAGAGTTCAACGAAGCGGAACGTCAGTCCTACCAGAGATCAATCGCGGCACTCCTTTGCGCAGGCGCGATGATGGCAGTAATGAAGATCACGCCGAGCGAGATCGATTGGACCGAGATACCGGGTCGTTCGCATCCTCCGGCCGTGGTCCGCATCCTGAATCTTGCGACAACCCTGTCACGAGCCATCAAGGAAAACTTTGGCGACCTCGATGACGTGTCACGTCGCTGGATCCGCTTGATGTGCATGGAAGTCGCCGTCGGGGCAACCATCAAACCGGGAACAGACGTTGACAGGGTCTACCAGGAACGCATTGCGCGCGGCGGTGAACCCGCTGCAATCAGGGCGGTTGGAATTCGCAAAGCCATACACGATCCACAGCTAGCGCAGTACAACGAAGCACTCAGCACCAGCTTGCAAGGCATCAAACCACTGTTGCGACCACGAAAAAGGGTCTGACAGGACAACTTAACCAGATGCCATCTTGACAGCACCATGCTCCACTTACGGCAGACGAGGCGCTACCTCCTGAAACCGGCTCACTTTTGCTTCCAAATAATCGAACTCTTTGAAAGTCACCTCTTTAGGGTAGGGCTGCATGCAACCATCTTTTTTAGGCTTCTCATTCTCAATGCAATGCACCTAAGGCATATGCCCACTCTGGCATATGCCGAAAAACGAGGTGTATTTCAAGTTTAAAGAATGATAGGGATAAAAATGTGGATCAGCCGCCGCAAGCTTAGAAAGCTTCTAGAAAATATCGCAAATCAATTTGCCGTTCAAAGCGAAACCGTGGTTCAGCTTGAGGCATCAGGATTTGAAGCAGAGTTAAGAAGAATCACTGATGCAAAAAATGAAATCGTTAGTCAAGTAAAGAGCGCAGAGGCACGGCTTGAGAGTGCACTAGCGAACGAGAGATCGTTGCGCCATAGCTTTGAAAGTGCTGAACAGGTAGTAACTGAACTGTCTTCCAGAATTACGTTAATGAAAGAATCTAACGGCGAGACATCGTGGGAAATTAACTCACCCACCTCCCCCTTGGATCCAGGTCAAATAGTTACCTGGTCTAGTCAGTTTCGCAACCTTCTCGGCTTTAAAGACGAGGCAGATTTTCCAAATCTCTTGCGCAGTTGGATAACCAGACTGCACCCAGAGGATCATGAGCATGCCATTAGTGCCATGGAAGACCATTTAAGTGATCGAGCTGGGCGGCACCCCTATGACAGCACTTACCGCCTCGCATGCAAAAACAATGAATACCGTTGGTTTCGTTCTTACGGCATTGCCACTCGCGACAAGAGCGGCGCCCCTGTTCTGATGTCTGGCGCCATAAAGGATGTCACCGATGTCATAACAAGACAGCGCCAGTTCGATATTACTTTGGCACGTTTTGAACTCTCGCTAGAGATGTTAAATGACGGACTTTGGGACGTTGAACTTGTCGATGGCGATCCGCTGAATCCTATGAGCGCATACTGGTGGTCCGCACAACTCAGGCGCCTTCTAGGATATGAAACAGCGAATGAATTCCCCGACGTACTGGAAAGCTTGACCTCCAAGATTCACCCGGATGATAAAAATGCAGTTTTGTCTGCATTAGCAAATCACTTAGGCGATCGATCAGGGAATACTCCGTACGATATTGAGTACCGACTTAAGTGCAAAAATGGACAGTACCGCTGGTTTAGAGCTAGAGGTCAGTCACGTCGAATGAAAGATGGCACACCGTTGAGAATTGTTGGCGCCCTCACCGACATTGAAGCTGCCAAGCATGAAGCGGAGCTGCAAGTAAATGAACGCCACCACCGAACCAAGCTAGAAGAGCACCTGACCAGTGTCTCTGAAATCATGATCACAATTAAGGATATCGCTAGTCAAACAAACCTATTGGCCTTGAATGCGGCGATTGAAGCTGCCCGAGCAGGAGAGGCCGGAAGGGGATTCGCAGTCGTGGCGGATGAAGTCAGAAAGTTGGCGGGGCGAACAAAAGATGCCACGGACTACGTCGCATCGATAACCACCATAAACCGCTGATCCACGCGGATTTATCGCTTCGTTCGAACTGTAAAAGCTCTATTAGGCAAAAAAATCCGGCATTTTCAGCCGGATTGAAAGTGCCAGCCTGAGAGCTGATGCTGGCAGGAGGAGACGCGAGTATCGCCAGGCGAGCCTCAACGAGAAAATCGAACGTGCTATGGCAAAGAACTAGCGAGCAAAAGCCATTTCCTTTATATCCTGGGAAACCAAAAGACGTGCTTGAGTCCTATCTCTAACGTAGTCGAGCGAGACGCCAGGGGCTAGTTCTCGAAGGACAAATTCACCATGCACAACGCTGAGGACAGCAAGCTCCGTGACAACCAAGGAAACACGAGCCTTAGCGGTCAGCGGCAGCGTGCATTGGGTCAGTAACCGCGGTTCACCATCCTTGGTGCAATGTTCCATGGCGACGATGACCCTCTTTGCTCCAGTAACCAGGTCCATTGCCCCTCCCATGCCTGGCACCATTTTTCCAGGGACCATCCAGTTTGCAAGATTTCCTTGCTGATCGACCTCTAACCCACCCAAAACCGTCACATCGACGTGACCGCCGCGAATAAATGCGAAAGACGTTGCACTGTCAAAAATAGCAGCCCCTGGAATAAGCCCGCAAGGTTGCCCTCCCGCGTTGACAACGCCCGGTTGGGCATCACCAACCAATGGACCGAGGCCGAGAAAGCCATTCTCCGACTGTAGCGTGATCTCCACCCCAATTGGCAGAAAGCTAGGGATCATCGTCGGCAAGCCAATACCCAGATTGACGACATAACCCTCTTTCAGCTCTTGGGCAACGCGACGCGCGATAAGCTCTTTAGAATCCATCGCAAAGCCCCGTCGATAAAACTATCTTGTCCACCAGGGCACCGGGAGTCATGACCATGTCAGGATCAATATCACCGACTTCCACAAGCTCATCCACTTCGACGATGACTAGATCCGCGGCAAATGCAATAACTGGATTGAAGTTACGGGCGGCCCGTTCGTAGACCAAATTACCGGCTTTGTCAGCTCGCTTCGCTTTGAGGATGGCGACGTCGGCGCGAATGGGTAACTCAACAAGGAATTCTTGACCATTTACGACCATTTTGGTCTTTCCCTCTTCAACCACGGTGCCGACTCCAGTAGGCGTCAAAACGCCACCCAGACCGGCACCGCCACATCGAATTCGTTCAATTAAGGTGCCTTGCGGGACAAGATCGACTTCTAATTCGCCCGCAATCATTTTCTTACCTGTGAGTGCATTTGTCCCAATGTGGGAAACGATTACTTTTTTGACCTGCCCGCTTGAAATGAGCGGACCTACGCCAGTCTTCTCAAAAGCCGTATCGTTACCAATCAATGTCAGATTTTTGGTGCCATTTTCAATCAAAACGGATACCAATCCCGTGGGCGTCCCTACCCCCATAAAGCCACCAAACAAAATACTGTTTCCATCTTGGAACATAGCCCCTACTTCGGACCACTCAACAATTTTGCGGACTGACACTTTTCCCTCCTCAATGAATCAATAGCAACAACTCATTCACGCTAGGCACGTGGACAAGAGGCGGATACCACCTACCGAATGATCGATAGGGAATTTGGTAATGAGGCGCCACCAAGGCCATTCACTCCGCCTCACTACGCAACGCCTGGCCTACCCGAGATTTATTGCTGCGGCCAAGCTTGGCCGAAATCCAGGCACCGACCTCGACTAAGGACAGCAGATCGATGCCTGTTTCAATACCCAAGCCGTCCAGCAGGTAAACGACGTCTTCAGTCGCCACATTGCCCGAAGCACCCTTCGCATAGGGGCAGCCGCCTAGGCCGGCGATGGAACTGTCAAAAACTGCCATCCCGAGTTGCAGCGAGGCATGGATGTTGGCAATCGCCATGCCGTAGGTATCGTGATAATGGCCGGCCAGCTTGGCGATTGGCACGACACGGGTGCAAGCCTCGATCATGCGCTGGATCGAAGCCGGGTAACCGACACCGATGGTGTCGCCGAGCGATACTTCGTAACACCCCATGTCGAACAGCGTCCTGGCAACACTGGCCGCCTGCTCAGGGGCGATGGCCCCTTCGTAGGGGCAGCCGACGACGCAGGAAACATAGCCGCGGACCGGGATTTCGAGCTCCGACGCGGCCGAAACGATAGGTTCGAAACGTTTCAGGCTCTCGGCAATCGAGCAGTTGATGTTCTTGCGCGAAAAAGACTCGGAAGCTGAACCAAAAATGGCGACTTCAGTGGCCCCGGCCTGCACGGCCGCATTGAAACCCTGCAGATTGGGCGTCAGGACGGGGTAACCCGTCCCCGGATGACGTTTGATACCCAGCATCACCGCGCTATTGTCCTCCATCTGCGGCACCCACTTCGGCGACACGAACGAAGTCGCCTCGATGGCGCGCAACCCTGCATCGGCCAAGCGTTCGATCAGCTCGATCTTGGTCGCGGTCGGGACAATCTGCTTTTCATTCTGCAAGCCGTCGCGTGGACCAACTTCGACGAGCTTAACTTTGCTGGGCAACATCAGGCGTCCCCTTCGAATTCGACCAATGCCGCTCCATCGCTTACCTGTTCGCCAGCCGCATAGCAGAAAGCCTTGACGGTGCCTGCAGCAGGGGCGGTGATGGTGTGTTCCATCTTCATCGCTTCGAGGATGAGCAGCGGTGCACCCTTATCCACCTTCTGGCCAGGTTGGGCGAGCAACGCAACGACCTTACCGGGCATCGGTGCGGTCAGGCCGCCGCCCTGGGCGCCGCCGGCCTCGACCAGATGCAGCGGATCGTCGCGGAGCAGGATGTGGGTTGCCCCCTGCAGGAAGATGTGTCGTTTGTCTTCGACGGCGACGACGCTGGCAATCAGCCGGCGGTCATCGATTTCGATGGCCAGCTGGTCGCCATCCAGCTTTCTGCCGCGGGCCACAGCCGTCTGTCCATTGATGGTGATCTGCCATTGATCGCGACCGTATTTGACCAAAGCTTCGATCAGGCTGGCACCATCCCTGAAGCCGATCATGCGAGCGGCTGACAGGTTCATGCGCCAGCCGTCCCGGGCGTGCCACGGCGAGCAAGGGTCGCCGCTGGTATTGGCGGCCTGCCGGGCTTGGTGCTGTTCCCAGAGCAGTTCGCCGACCGTGGCGACGAGCAGCGCATCGCGTGGCACGGCCTGGGCGGCGGGGAAGAGGAAGTCCTTCTGGCGTTCGATGAGGCCGGTGTCGAGATCGGCGCCGGCAAAGGCCGGGCAGGCGACCAGTCGTGACAGGAAGTCGATGTTGGTGGTAACGCCGGCCACCTGGTAGTCGGCCAGGGCCTTGCGCATGCGGGCCAGCGCGGCGTCGCGGTGCTCATCCCAGACGATCAGCTTGGCGATCATCGGGTCGTAGAAGGGCGTGATTTCATCGCCTTCCTCGACGCCGGTATCGACGCGCACGTTGAGGCTTTCGGCCGGCGGTGAGAGGCGGATCAGTTTGCCGGTCGAGGGCAGGAAACCCTTGTTGGCATCTTCGGCGTAGATCCGCGCTTCCAG
The DNA here is from genome assembly GCA_002842145.1 of Betaproteobacteria bacterium HGW-Betaproteobacteria-6. Classification (GTDB taxonomy): domain Bacteria; phylum Pseudomonadota; class Gammaproteobacteria; order Burkholderiales; family Rhodocyclaceae; genus Azonexus. The sequence continues at coordinate 14,089 of PHCF01000004.1, forward strand.
CGCATGGCCTCGAATCTGCAACTGTTCCTGGGCGAGCGGCAGCGGTTGGCCGGCGGCGACGCGCAACTGCCATTCGACCAGATCCTGGCCGGTGATCATTTCCGTGACCGGATGCTCGACCTGCAGGCGAGTGTTCATTTCCATGAAATAGAACGAGCCATCCTGATTGGCGATGAACTCGACCGTGCCGGCGCCGACGTAACCGACAGCCTTGGCGGCGGCGACGGCGGCTTCGCCCATCTGGCGGCGGCGTTCAAGGGTCATGCCAGGGGCGGGGGCTTCTTCGAGCACTTTCTGGTGGCGGCGCTGCACTGAGCAATCGCGTTCGAACAGGTAAACGCAGTTGCCCTGGGTGTCGGCGAAGACCTGGATTTCGATGTGGCGTGGTTTGGTGATGTATTTCTCGATCAGCACGTGATCGTTGCCGAAGCTGGAAGTCGCTTCGCGCTGGCAGGAAGCGAGGGCATCGAGGAAATCTTCAGTTTTTTCGACGAGGCGCATGCCCTTGCCGCCGCCGCCAGCTGCGGCCTTGATCAGCACCGGGTAGCCGATCTGGTCCGCTTCTTTGTGCAGCAAGGCGGGGGTCTGATCATCGCCGTGGTAGCCCGGTGTCAGAGGCACGGCTGCCTTGCCCATCAGTTTCTTGGCTTCGGATTTCGAACCCATGGCACGGATCGCGGAGGCCGGCGGGCCGATGAAGGCGATGCCGTTGGCGGCCAGCGCATCGGCGAAGTCGGCGTTCTCGGAGAGGAAGCCGTAGCCGGGATGGACGGCCTGGGCGCCGGTGCGCTTGCAGGCATCGACGATCTTCTCGGCGACCAGATAGGACTCGCGGGCGGCGGCCGGACCGAGCAGTACGGCTTCGTCGGCCAGGCGAACGTGGCGGGCGTTGGCATCGGCCTCGGAATAGACGGCGACGGTACGGATGCCCATGCGGCGAGCCGTCTTGATGACCCGGCAGGCGATTTCGCCGCGGTTGGCGATCAGGATTTTGTTGAACATTGCACGTGATCCTTACTTTTGAGCAGCAACCAGCCCAAGCCGGCTGAAAAGAGTTTTGTCGTCTTCAAAGGCGGGGTTGCCAGTAGTCAGCAATTTGTCGCCATAAAATATGGAATTCGCACCTGCCAAAAAACATAGCCCTTGCCCCAAATCCCCGAGCGCCTTACGGCCTGCGGAAAGGCGCACACGCGTCGTGGGCATGGTGATGCGTACTGCAGCTATGACGCGAACGAACTCCAGAGGATCCAGTATGTCCGCTCCTTCCAATGGAGTTCCCTCCATCCGTACGAGCTGATTGATTGGAACCGATTCAGGAAAAGGATCAAGATTAGCTAGTTGGGCAATCAAGGCAGCCCGTTGCGCGCGCGACTCCCCCATGCCGAGGATCCCACCGCTACATACCTTGAGGCCAGCCGCACGGACTGTTTCAAGCGTTTCAAGGCGATCCTGAAAGGTATGCGACGGAATGAAATTTCCATATATTTCTGGCGCGGTATCCAGATTGTGGTTGTAGTAGTCAAGCCCAGCGGCCCTAAGGACCGTTGCCTGATGAGGCTTGAGCATTCCGGCGGTAAGACAACTCTCCAGTCCCAATTCACCTACGGTTTCAACTAGGCGGGTAACCGCAGGCAAATCTCGATCTCGAATCTGTCGCCAAGCAGCTCCCATACAGAAGCGCGTCGCACCAGCAACCTTCGCAGCAGTGGCGGCAGCTTTGACTGCGCTCGCATCAAGCATCGGCTCGTCAGCAACTGGGGCATGATGGTGGGCGGATTGGGAACAATAGCCGCACTTTTCCGGACAGCCGCCCGACTTAATTGACAATAGCGTGGAAAGTTGAACTTCGCAGGGATTGAAATGTTCCCGATGCACCAATTGAGCCCTGAACATAAGCTCAGGAATAGGCAAATCCAACAATTCGCTCACAGACTCCCGGCTCCAGTACATATCTTTTGGCGTGGGAGTTTTTATCGGTAAATGCATTAAGACGGGGCTGGACTTCATCGCAATATTTCCATCTAACTTGCTATCGCCCAAGGGGCATGGCTTTTACCGAGGAAAGCAGCGATGCCGTCCCGGGCTTCCGGCGTTGCTCGCAGATGGGCGATGCGATGGGCGGTGTCTTCGACCAGGGTATCGTTGATCGGCTGGTTATCGACGGCGCGGATCAGTTCCTTGGCGGCTGCCTGAGCGAGCGGGCCGCCCTGGATCAGCGCGTCGACAATCTCCTGGACCTTGGCGTCGAGCTGTTCAGGCCCGACGGCCTCATGGACGAGGCCGAGTTCGCGGGCGCGAATGGCGTCGATGCGCTCGGCCGACTGGAAGTAGCGGTAGGCTTGGCGGGCGCCGATGGCGCGCACGACATAGGGGCTGATCGCCGAGGGGATGATGCCAAATTTGACTTCCGAGGTGGCGAAGAAGGCCTTGGTCGAGGCGACGGCAATGTCGCAGGCGGCGGCCAGGCCAGTACCGCCGCCGAGGGCGGCACCCTGGATGCGGGCGATGGTCGGCTTCTTCATCTCGGCCAGCGTGCGCAACATGCCAGCCAGGCCACGGGCGTCGTTGAGGTTGTCGTCGAGCCCATTGTTGGCGGCACGCTTCATCCAGTTGAGGTCGGCCCCGGCCGAGAAGCTTTTTCCCCGTCCGGCGAGGATGACGACGCGGACATCGGGATCGGCATCAAGCGCAACGCAGGCAGCTGTCAGGTCGGCGATCAAGGTCTCATCGAAGGCATTGTGCATATCCGGACGGTTCATCCAGATCGTTGCAACCTTGCCCGAGAGTTCGATTTCCAGTGTTGTAAACATGTCCTTTCCTTACATCCGGAAGATGCCGAACTTCGTTTCTTCGGCCGGGGCATTCATCGAGGCGGACAGGCCGAGGCCAAGCACGCGGCGGGTGTCGGCTGGATCGATGATGCCGTCGTCCCAGAGACGGGCGCTGGCGTAGTAGGGGTGGCCCTGGGTTTCGTATTGCTCGCGGATCGGCGTCTTGAAGGCGGCTTCGTCTTCGACGCTCCAGGTTTTGCCGGAAGCCTCCATACCATCCCGCTTGACGGTAGCCAGCACACCAGCCGCCTGCTCACCGCCCATCACCGAGATGCGGGCATTCGGCCACATCCACAGGAAGCGCGGCGAATAGGCGCGGCCGCACATGCCGTAGTTGCCGGCACCGAAGCTGCCACCGATGACGACGGTGAATTTCGGTACCTTGGCGGTGGCGACAGCCGTGACCATCTTGGCGCCGTCGCGGGCGATGCCGCCGTTTTCATACTTGCGGCCGACCATGAAGCCGGTAATGTTCTGCAGGAAAACGAGCGGAATGCCGCGCTGGGCACAGAGTTCGATGAAGTGGGCGCCCTTGAGGGCCGATTCGGAGAACAAAATCCCGTTGTTGGCGACGATCCCCACCGGGTAGCCGTAGATGCGCGCAAAACCGCAGACCAGCGTCGTGCCATAACGGGCCTTAAATTCGTCGAAGTCAGAGCCATCGACGATGCGGGCGATAATTTCGCGCACGTCGAATGGCTTTTTCGAGTCGGTCGGGATGACGCCGTACAATTCTTCGGCGGCGTAGGCCGGTTCGGTGGGGATCGTCAGTGTGACTGGCGGCTGTTTCTTCCAGTTCAGATCCTTGACGATGCGGCGGGCGATGGCCAGGGCGTGAGCGTCGTTCTCGGCCAGATGGTCGACGACGCCGGAAATGCGCGTATGGACGTCGGCCCCACCCAAGTCCTCGGCCGAGACGACTTCGCCGGTGGCGGCTTTCACCAGCGGCGGGCCGCCCAAAAAGATCGTGCCCTGGTTCTTGACGATGATCGACTCGTCGCACATCGCCGGCACGTAGGCGCCGCCGGCTGTGCACGAGCCCATGACGGCGGCGATCTGCGGAATGCCGGCGGCCGAGAGGTTGGCCTGATTGAAGAAGATGCGGCCGAAATGTTCCTTGTCCGGAAAAACCTCGTCCTGCATGGGCAGGAAGGCGCCGCCGGAATCGACCAGATAGACGCAGGGCAGGCGATTTTCGAGGGCGATTTCCTGGGCGCGCAGGTGTTTCTTGACGGTCAGTGGGTAATAAGTGCCGCCCTTCACGGTCGCGTCGTTGGCGACGACCACGCATTCGACGCCATTGACCCGGCCGATGCCGGCGATCACCGAGGCCGCCGGCACGTCCCCGCCGTACATGCCATAGGCCGCGAACTGGCCGATCTCGAGGAAGGGCGTGCCGGGGTCGAGCAGGCCATTGACGCGCTCGCGGGGGAGTAGTTTGCCGCGGGCGAGATGCTTCTGACGCGCGGCTTCCGGGCCGCCGAGGGCAATTTTTTCTGCTTTTTCATGCAGGTCGGCGACGACCGTTCGCATGGCGTCCGCGTTGGTCTGGAAGTCGGCAGAACGAGGATTGAGTTGGGTTTTAATGGTGGGCATTCGGACTTACCTCACGTTGTCTCTGCAAACAACTCGCGGCCAATCAACATTCGCCGGATTTCCGAGGTGCCTGCCCCGATCTCGTAGAGCTTGGCATCACGCCACAGGCGGCCGACCGGATACTCGTTGGTATAGCCGACGCCACCCAGGGTCTGGATCGCCTCGCCGGCCATCCACGTGGCCTTTTCGGCGGAGTACAGAATGGCGCCGGCGGCATCCTTGCGCAGCGTCCGGGCATGGTCGGTGTTGTCGCAGGCGCGGCCCAGGGCATAGACATAGGCGCGGTTGGCCATCCAGGTCGAATACATGTCGGCGACCTTGCCCTGCATGAGCTGGAATTCGCCGATCGCCTGACCGAACTGCTTGCGCTCATGAATGAAGGGCACGACGACGTCCATGCAGGCCGCCATGATGCCGAGTGGGCCGCCACAGAGCACGGCACGCTCGTAATCAAGACCGGACATCAGCACCTTGGTACCATTGCCGACGCCGCCCAGCACGTTTTCTTCGGGCACTTCGCAGTCGTCGAAGAACAAGGGGAAGGTGTTGGAGCCGCGCATGCCCAGCTTGTCGAGGTGGGTGCCGTGGCTGAACCCCTTCATGCCCTTTTCGACGATGAAGGCGGTCATGCCCTTGGCGCCGGCGTTCATGTCGGTCTTGGCGTAGACGACCAGGGTGTCGGCGTCGCCGCCGTTGGTGATCCACATCTTGGAACCGTTCAATACGTAGCTGTCGCCCTTCTTGTCTGCGCGCAGCGTCATCGACACGACGTCGGAGCCGGCGCCCGGCTCCGACATGGCCAGTGCGCCGACGTGATCGCCGGAAATCAGCTTGGGCAGATATTTCTGGCGCTGGGCCTCGTTGCCGTTGCGGCGGATCTGGTTGACGCACAGATTCGAGTGAGCACCGTAAGACAGACCGATGGAGGCGGAGGCGCGCGAAATTTCTTCGAGCGCGACGATGTGGGCGAGGTAGCCCATGTTGGTGCCGCCGTATTCCTCACCGGCGGTCATGCCGAGCAGGCCCATGTCGCCGAATTTCTTCCAGAGGTCGGCCGGGAATTCATTGACACGATCCACTTCCGCGGCGCGCGGCGCTATTTCTGCGTCGGCAAAGGCCTTCACCGCGTCGCGCAACATGTTGATGTCTTCGCCGAGGCCGAAGTCGAGGCTGGGAATATTCATGGGTTGTCTCCAGTTTCAGGTGGAGCAATGCTAGGTTCAAATATCGTTGGCAGTGTGCCAACCTAGTTGCAAATCATGCCAACTATTTGTATGGTTATCGAACATGTCGACTATCATCATTCCCTCGCCAAACTCTTCGAATAGCTCCGCAACAATACCGATCGCCTATATCCGGGCAATACTTGTTGGGTACCAGCGATATGGTGCGGATCCTGCCAATGCACTGAGGGCAGCGAATATCACACAGGTATCGCTAACCGATCCTCACGGCCGAGTGACAGCTACTCAAATGGAAATCATGTCAGCCATGGCCATGCAGGAGCTTGACGATGAGGCTCTCGGCTGGTTTTCTCGCCGGCTGCCCTGGGGCAGCTATGGCATGCTGTGTCGTGCATCCTTGGCGTCACCCAATCTCGGCGTGGCGCTAAAGAGATGGTGCCGGCACCATCGGCTGCTGACCCAAGATATCGAGCTGAAATTGACCGTCTCCCGTTCGGTAGCATCCCTAGTAATTGACGTCAATTTTGACTTGGGAGAGATACGCGAGTTTTGCTTGGTAACCAGTTTGCGCTATATGTTGGGCTATGCGTGCTGGGCTGTTGACTCGCGAATTCCCTTGATTGAAGCACGCTTTCCTTACGCCGAACCCGAACACAAGAGCATTTATCCCAGGCTTTTTCCTGGCGCAATATTTTTTGACGCGATACAGGCAGGATTCAGCTTCGATGCTGAATATCTGGAATTGCCGCTCAGGCGGGACGAGAACGCTCTGCAACTCATGCTGCAACGCGCAATACCGCTAACGGTATTGCCATATCGCCGTGACCGGTTGTTGGTACTGCGAGTGCGACAGGTTCTACGCAGCCAAGCAGAAGAAGCACTTACCGCCGAAATGGTCGCGGAACGACTTCATATTTCAGTGCGGACCCTACATCGACAATTGCAGGATGAAGGAATTGCCTTGCAGCGACTTAAAGATGAGGTGCGGCGAGATCGAGCAATTGATCTTCTCAACAAAACCTCCAAGCCCGTAAAACTGGTCGCGCACGCCGTTGGATTCCGCAGTGAAAAGAGCTTTTCAAGAGCATTTCGGCTATGGACAGGGCTTCCTCCAAGCTTTTTCAGAAGAAATACTTGTGAGTAGTGGTCAATGCAAACATGTGTTTAGTGAGTTTCTTCTAAAGAATATGAAGGTGGAATTTGATCTATCAGATTCAGATTGTTCACCAACCCGGCAAGAGCCGCTTGAAATTGCGGATCGCCACCCCCGCTCCGCCGTTCCTTGATGACAACTTACTGACTTTTCGAGGTATCTTTCAAACCAACTCGTCAAGCAACTCCGCTAGCGTCGGTTTGGGCCGCGGCAGCAATTCCCGAACCGCACTGCGTTCGGCAATACCTAGAATTGCACCCACCTGTTCCTCGTCGGCTCCACGCTCATACATTCGCGAAATCACCGTCAGTCGCGCTGACTGTGCGCTCAGGCCCCGGAGATCTGCATAGCGGAATAATTTGCGATAGATCTCCAGCATCGCTCGGCAGACATAACGCTTCTGACCCGGGCCTCCGTTGGGGGAAATCACGTATTCCACCCCCGTTGCCGACAAGAACAACCGACTTCGAGGCTTCAGGCCACGGTAACTGTCCGCCTCGCCTAAACCGTGCATTTGCTCATGACGCTCACGAAAGTAAGCGTTGAGCGCATCATCCAGTCGGCTACTACTAAAATACAGCGGCCTGACCTTACCATTAATTGCAGATTCGGCCCTCAACTCAGATTCCCGACACACGCTACCATCGGCATTCAGATAATCGCGCACTTCAAGGCGCGCTATCTCGAGTGGGCGCAGCCCGGTGGCGAACATGAGATAGTACAAGGCTAGGTCATGCCAAGTACGGCTGGCACGGCCTTTAATGCGCACCGCCCCCTGCTCCACTTCGAGTTCCGATAGCACACGCGCTGGACGGCCAGAAATTGGTGGCATCGGCACAAAATCTTCAAGCGCAACGTGAATGGCATCGCGATTTATGCGTAGCCGCCGAACAAAAGCAGCCCCCTCTTCCCTCAGCCCATCCACCCCCACAACTTGCGTCAATTGCACGGCGACCGATTTGATACGCCGCTCTACCGCTGTCCGCGAGAGACCAAAGCATGCCGCCACCCCTTCGTAGGTGCCACCATCGATCACTGCCTTGAACATCTCTATGGATTGAGCCGACGTCTCCAGATGTTGATTGCGATCCTGCGCGCTTATCATTCCGCCACCTTCCAGACCAACGAACCCCAAACTGCTCCTATGCTCTTCTAGCCCGCGGCCTGCCACTAGCTGAAGGAGGATTTTGCAATCAGCTTGGAAAGAGCAGCCATCTGGAAATCAACCGTATTTGGATTGGCATTCAGAGGCAAACTGCCCATCCGCATTTTGGAAGAGCACATACACCAAGTCACAAGGGGCTTTCCTAAATCTCAACCACCAAGGCGCTGCAGAGCCCCGACAGTGAGATATTTTTCGTAGATACTTTGATCATTAACCAGCATGGTGTGTCCACCAGGAATCGTCCGCACTTGCTCAATACGAGTCATCCGATTCGTTTGAACGTTATAGGCATGAACCGTGGTCCAAGACCAATAGGGGCTATTTCCATCCGTGACCCGCCTTTTTCCATCATCATAGAGAGAGAAGGCGCCATCAAAAAAACGGAACATTTGTCCTTTTCGATCAAATGAAACCATGGCCAAAGGCAGGAGCGTTCTGGCATCAAACCAAACCCGTTTCTTACTAACTGGTGCCCGGGGAAAGCCGATCGGTGTAGCTTCGACAACAATGGCCTCAGGAATCAACTCAACCGAGGTATCCCAGAACAACGCCCCCTTTGGGCCTCCGTGAGTCTTATGCTCCCAGTTCGGATGCTCCGAGTTCCAGCCGTTAGATACGGCGGCAAGACAGGGACCTCGATGCACGATTTGGTAATCACCCCACGTCAGAAATGGGTCGCCAGCAGCCCACGCATCTGAAAGATATAACTCGGAGCCCGGATTTAACGGCTCGAATCGCTGGTTGGTGGGAAACCGACGAACACGCTTGAAGGCTGGAAGATATCCATATAATTCGGGAAATTGTGTTTGGTCATACGGCCAAACGCTCAAGTAAGCGATGCCTTTCGAATCGCTAGGTTCGACGAAAAAAACCGATTGATAGCGCAGTTTATCCTCATGCCCTGGCAAATAAGGCCGGGGGCTCATAACGACGCGTCCCACCGAGGACATTTCAGCCCAGCCCGACGAGTATTGATATTGAATATTACCCGCTTGGTCCAAATCATATTCTTTGGAGACGTATAGACAGGAGTCATGGCGCCCCCAACTCAGGGTATGCGCGGCAAAGACTTCGACTGCGCTTTGTGGCTCAGGAAAAGGATTCCCCCCAATCCAGGGTTGGCCACTACGCGTGACTACGTTACCTTTATGGTCAAACATCGCTTGGCCTTGATTCTTGAGCGTTGCCTCAAGATAAGACGCTGGATTCAATTTGCTTAGGTCATTGGTCGTGGGCGCCAAGACCAATTTTCGTCCCATTTCGGATATCTGTAGAAAACGGACGGGATCCAGCAGATCCTTCACAAGATGGACATTTTCCTTTGTAATCACATCGCCAGATTTTAATCGGCCACGTGTATACATTTCAATGGAAAGCAATTCGTCTGGATAAGCAGTAGCCACGCTGCCAGTCCGTGCAAAAGCTGACCAGGCTGAACAGAATACGCCGGCCCTGAACATACCTTTTGCGCTATTCGCCAGGAACACTCGCCGACTAAAATCGTGGTCATACTTGCCCAGAAAAGCCATTCTTTTCTCCGGCAGCGGCTCTGACAAAAAATTGCCAGAGCCGCAGCACTTCAGACTTGCACGAGACTAGAAATAATAAGATGCACGGACGAAAACCTCTCGTGCATAGTCAAGTCCTTGACCAAAGTCCTTCCCCTTATCGCTGCTCTTGAGGTAGTTGGCATAAATATCGAGTTGAGCTGATTTATTGATTTTCCATTTCGCGCCCGGCTGCAGTAACCAGCCTCCATTAAGATCAGTCAGCGCGGCAAAATCAAACCGCCATTCCAAAGAGGGAGAAGGTTGCTGGAGAACAAATGCAATATTGTTCGATCCCCCGCTTTCACCCCTCGGCGCCGACCCGGGAATATTATTGCTACCTGCTAAGGATCGCCCGAAAAGATCACTTGCAGACTTGTGCATCCACTGGAAGACCATATAGGTCGCCGGCAGCGCCTGGCTAAACTTGTGATATTTTTCAAAAATAAAGGCGAAGTTTGTTTCGTCCTTGACGATGTAGTCGCGGGACAAGGTTGGATTAGTAAACTTTTTGTTCGGCGTATAAGACAACTCAAATCGACCAATCAATTGATCGGTGATTGAGTCCGGCTCTCCACTAAAGACTGTATTAAGACCGAATCCAAAAACATTCTCACGGGGATACTCACGTACCAACCAGCCTCGCAAATCACCACCAGTGAAAAATCCATCAAGAATACAAGAGGCAGAGTTTGAATTTACGCTGATGTTCCCTGTGCTACCCGCCGTACCTGCAGCTCCGGATGCACCACACGCTCCAGCAAGGGCCGTAGCACCCAAGGGAGCCGTATTGAACTCATTCAGAGCGGTTTGAAGTGCCCCGAGACCATCCAGTCGTACCGAGCTAGCGTAGCGAAACCACTCTTGGGCGCTATAGACACCAACCCCTGAACCACCGGCAAAGGCAGAATCACCGACAGCTCCGGTTCCCTGAGCTTTTGTCCACCGGAAGACTCCGTCAGGATTATTTCTCCGAAGCGCAAAGGCCTGAACCCCAATATTGTCGTACTGCCCTTGAAGCCGGAAACCAAAATTCAATTTATCCTTGACTTCGTCGTAGCCGGTTTTCTGGTCGACGATAAATTGCGCCGGGATTGCGTTGTATGGTGAGTTCTCTGTAGGCAGCACGGTTGGTCTGAACATCTGAACAAAACCCTCCAACTGAGTATTGTCAGTCGCCCGCCAGGTACCGCGAACTGCCGGCGAAGAAACGCGTTTATCAGAAAACTCCTCGGCAGCGACATCCAATATGCTATGGCGTCTAAGATCAAGGCCGTTTGCCATATCGGCAACCCGGAAGAACAACGCCTCACCCCAGGCAATCTGTTGATTCCCGATGCGCAACCATACCGGACCCTTCGCGTAATCGAGGTAAGCAGCAGGCAAATCAAGGATCCAGTCTTTCCCTGCTGCACCGAGAACACCACCAGATTTCGACGCACCAAAACTCTGCTCAAAAAGGTTCTTGTCTTTGAAGGCATCTTCCACTTTACCGACCTGGTCGGTAAATCCCCGCAGCTTTAAATGCGCAGCCCAGTTATCAGTCAGTTTCCCATCGAGATTCAACTCAAGTCGGGTCGCCAACATATTCAGATTGGCGTCTTTTTTTTGTGAAGCTGGGCGGGTTAAAGTCGTATCAGTACCAAGCACCTGTTTCGTAAATGTATTTGGCACCGCTACGCCGTTGTACGGATTCCCTGCCCAGTTATTGATATTCTGGTCATCGGTCATTTTCACTGCGACTTCTTCCCGAATCAAGCCAGAAAAGCTCCAATCCGCCCCAAATGCAGATCCCATTGCGGCAGCCATACTAATAAATGCCACTCCGTGTAGCTTTGAATTTTTCATGGTTGTCCCACCTCCATAATTTCTTAACAGTCAATTAGAACGTTAATTTAAGAATCTCGCCGGCACTGCCGGCAACGAATGCCGTTCTCGCTCCTTCAGCCCCCTCAATTCCCTTTACGGCCGAATGCATTCCCCTGGTTGTCGCTTTGGAAACCTCAGGCGAAAAGGTCAGCCCGCTGTCGGTTGAGGTCACGACAGTGCGAATCCCTACTGCGATTGCATCCTGGCCATCCGGACTCGACCAAACATCTGTCAAGATTGCCGACGTGCCACTTTTTATGGGAGTCCATGATTTGCCGTCATTGACGGACCGAAGAATCAAGCCCTCCTGTCCAACAGCAAGCATTCGTCCATTTTCACCAACATGGATCCCAAAAAGGGAGCGCTCTCCTTTATGCAAAACGCCCCAATTCAAGCCACCATCGGTCGACCGGATGATGAGTTCGAACTCCCCCGTCACGATTACCGAGCCATCCTCTCCAACATTCACACTGTAGAGATGAGGTTCAGCCTCCGTGCCCAAGATGGACTTCCAGTCGACTGCCAACTGATTCCATGACGCCCCCCAATCTGACGACTTGAGCAGAGCGCCAAATTCGCCAACGGCATATGCATTACCCTTGGAGTTAGCATGTATCGACAGCATTCGCGCATTGGTAACTGGTGGAACATTCGCCCATTTAATGCAATCATCCGATCTGACAATGGAGCCCTGCTGACCAGCTGCCATGCACTTTCCGGATTTCCTGACCACAGAGAAAAGGCCGTCTTTGACGCCAGATTTATCAAGCTTCCGCCAGGTTGCGCCCCCATCTGCGGTATCCATCAGCAGCCCATGATCACCAACGGCGATGCCATGCTTTCCTTCAAAGCTAAGCCCATAAAGAAAATCATGCGGAATGCCACTAGCTACGGCCTGAGCGCTAACGTTGCCAGCGGCAACGGCATGTGTAATGCCGATGCCCGTCAACATGGCGAGAACCATCGTCATACCAAGCAACTTCATACGATGGCTCTCCATATCACGCCCCGAGGCGGCTGATAGCTTGCTCAGTCAGGTATTTGTCGTAAATTCCTTCTGGATTTCGTACCGACTTGATGCCCCCGGCAATCTCCTTGGCTTGAACTATTCGCGACATCCGATTCGACTGAATGTCATGACTCATAATGGAGGTCCAGGTCCAGGCTGTATGCTTGCCCGTCATTTCGCGGACATTACCTTTCTCGAGGAGGCTATAAGTTGGCTCAAAGCTCTTAAACAACTCGCCGCGTCGATCGTAGGTGTGATAACCGATATACATCATGTTTCGCGCATCGAGCCAGACACGCTTTTTCCCAACCGGGGCACGGGGATAACCGACAGGTTCTGCATCTAGAACCAGACACTCAGGAATCAGCTCCATACTGATTTCAAAGAAGGTTTGCCCAGCAGGCCCACCGTGAACTGGCATTTCCCAGTTCGGATGCTCAAGTTGATTTTGGGAGACAGCGCCTAGCATTGGTCTGCGCTCGACAAGCTTGTAATTACCCCATGTAAGCATAGGATCACCCGACCCCCATGCATCAGAGAGATAAAACGTCAAGCCGGGAGCTAGCGGTTCAAAACGCTGATTGGTAGGGAACTTTCTTACCCGCTTAAAAGCTGGGACATAACCCACGAGCTCGGGAAATTTACGTTGGTCGTAATTCCATGTGCTCAGATAAGCAGTACCCCGTACATCAGAGGGCGCGGAGAACAAAACCGTTTGGTAACGAAGTTTGTCCTTATGTGTATCTCCGCTAAAACCACCGGGAGAACTGAGGCGCCCGCTAACATTTTCTTCATACCAGCCAAAATCGTATTGATAGGATACTTTTCCATCAGGTCCAATATCCCAGTCGCGCATCGCATAGACGGCGCTGTCATGCCGCCCCCAACTTAGCGTAATATTTGCAAAGGCCTCCAAAGCTGTTTTCGCATCTGGGAACGGGTTACCACCAATCCAGCGCTCCCCATTACTTGTATAGACGTTGCCATCACTATCTAGCTTTGCCTTCCCGGCATTTTTAAGCGTTGCCTCTAGATAATCATGGGGAAAGAGTCGTGAAACATCTTTCGTCGTCGGCACAATTCGAATACGACGCCCCATCTCTTTCACCTGCTTGTAGGCAATCGGGGTCAGCAAATCTTTAACAATATCGACGTTAGCTGCCGTGATTAGGTCACCAGTCTTAACCTTGCCCTTGGTATAAGCATCAATTGACAACAATTCGTCGGGATACGCCTTTGTGATATCGGCACCCTTGGCGATCAACGGCCAAAGCGGTGTAAGAATCCCCGCCCCCGCCATGGTCCCCATCTTGGCGATAAACGCCCGGCGGCTATAGTCAAAATCATATTTTCTAATATGCATGTTTTGTCTCCTGGTTAAAGGTTTTAAAAATCAAGTAAAGGCAATTACGGGTACGGGGTCAGCGGCTTGGCGGCGTGATCGGTATCAAGCCAGCCATCGACAGATTCCGAAAGAAAGTGGTGCTCCGCCGAAACAAACTTGGGTTTGATGAGGTAAATCAATAATGGAACGAGCACCAAAGCCAAAAGCGTGTTGATAGCCATCACAACCACCAACAGCAAACCCATCTCTGCGAGAAACTTCAACTCCGAAAGGAAATACCAAGGGGTGATTCCAATCGTCATCAGGAGCGCTGTAAATAGAATGGCTTTTCCACAGGTGCTGAGCGCAGCCTGAATTGCGTTGCCGAAATGCTGGGCGTCCTTGTACTCTTCACAGATTCGACTCACCAGATAGATGCCGTAATCAATACCGACACCAATACCGATCGCCAAAATCGGAAGAGAATTGACATCGAGCCCCATTCCCGCAAAAACCATAAATGCAGTCAGGACGGCATTTGCCAAATTAACCGGGATGAGCAAAATCACTGCAGCCAGAACCGAACGGTAGGCCAAAGCACAGCCAATACCGATCGCCAGGTTCAGACCTGCAAGAATCCACCATTGATAGATATCTACCGTGTCATTTACTGACTGTTGGAGGGCAATTGATCCCGTGGCCAATCTAATTAGAAATTTCTCATGGTCAGGACCAACTTCCGCGATGCAGCTTCGTGCGTCCGCCAGCGCAACATTTACGGTTTCCTGTTTGTTGTCGGAGTACCACAAGGAGACTGTTGCGTTCTTTTGTTCAAAATCGGCAATATGGAGAAAAGCCGTTGGGCTAGTACCGAGCATCAGGGCCCCAGATGCCGCACCTGCTGCTGCATCCGACTTATCCAGAGGCAACCACTTTGGATTCCCGCCGTTAAACAAGCGATTGGCTTCCGGCGCATAGTCGGCAAAAGATAGCGTAGCCCTGGGTGGATGCTCCTTGCTCTCCAAACAGCGCTGGAGGGCGGACATCGTCTGCAAGGCATCAGACTGGCGAACGATTCGCCCTTCTTTTCCTTCAAACACGATCTCAAGGGTCATGCTGCCAGGAAAGTGAGCGTTGATTTGGCGGACTGCAGTATTGAATTGGCTGTCGTCACGCAACAGGTTGCTCCCCTCGACAGGATTCCCGACCTGAAGTCGGAGCATCATGAGGATGGCGCCCAAGGTGAGCAGCACAAAAAACGCGGCTGTAAATTTCGCGCGTCGTCCAGTGCTGACGTAACCGGCCACCGAAAGCGCCGAATAGAGCACTCTATGAACGAATCCGACCTCGCCCTTCCCATGGTCCGAGACGCCGACCAAATCCTTAAGATTCTTTGGAGCAGGCAGCAATGCCAGGATAACGGGTGTCATCAAGACGCTGGTCGGCACCAGCGTCATAGCCCAAAATCCGGTGAAGAGCGCAAACCGTTCCATTGCGGGAATCGGTGCAAGTCCCACAAGCATCAGGCCGCAGACATCTGTGAATATGCCCAACGTGCCCGGGGCAAACATCATCGCCAGGGACATTTCGGCCGCTTTCTTCTTGTCCCCGACTTCAAGGAGGAGTTCGTAGTAGCGTTCAGTAGCTTGCACACAATGACTGAATGATCGTGCGACCAACAAGAGTGGAACAACCATCAACAGTGGCTCAACCGGCTGATGAATCCATCCTACAAAGCCGAATCCCCAAATCGCCGCCATGAGACTTACGATGACTGGAGTAACCACGCCGGCAACGTTTCGCATCGCGAAAAATAGGCAAACAAACATCAAGCCAAGCGTCACAGCGAAAATCTTTGGCGTTTGATCACCAAAGAAATAAACCCACCCAGTCAGCATCGGCCAACCCGCTGCATACACCTTGTGATTTCCGTCCGAGTACTTGTCGCTTAAGGCTTGGACCGCATCGAAAACCTGCTTGTAATCAACCAATCTTTCAATGAAGGTCGCATTGATAATTAATGAGGTCTGATCCTCGGAGACCAGAAAGGTCTTTACGTAGGGGGATTCGTTAACACGGCGACGAATCTCATTGAGCTCCTCAGCCGTAGCCGGAGGACGGTTATCAAGAATCGGATTGGAAAATATCCCATCCGCCGTCAGAACCGTATAACGAGCTTTTTCGGTAGCGATAGAGACAATCTGATCGTGATCAACACCCGGTGTCAGATCGATATCCCGAGACATATTCCACACTTTTTCCATCGTCTCGGCGTTAAATACATCTTTCCCATCCGTGCGTT
The DNA here is from genome assembly GCA_002842145.1 of Betaproteobacteria bacterium HGW-Betaproteobacteria-6. Lineage (GTDB taxonomy): Bacteria > Pseudomonadota > Gammaproteobacteria > Burkholderiales > Rhodocyclaceae > Azonexus. The sequence goes on from PHCF01000004.1 coordinate 30,069, forward strand.
TCACCATGATGGTCACGGTGAGCGGATTGCCAAAATTAGGATGATCCTTGTAGGTTTTAACAAACGGATGCGTCGAAGGAAAAAGGTCCGAGAAGATAGTCCTGGCCTCGACATGCAACGCCCCATAACCGAAGAACAAGGTGATCAGTAGGCCAATGGCAAGCGAAATCCATGGACTTTTAAGAACCCAGTGTGCAATTCGATGTCTGATTGTATTCATATTATGTCTTTAGGATGTTAGGTGACAGGGCAGATATTCATTACTATTGCAATCAATCTCCGTTGGAATCAGACCGGCTATTCGCCATCAAGAGGGACCCGTCACGATTCTCATGAAGACCATCTTCTAGGCGAGAAACCCCCAACCTGAACCTTGGCTCACGAAGGAAGATTGCTTAGTCGCAAATCGATTTACTTAAACGATATTTAAACGCTCCCCGCTCCGACTAACCCTACCCCCCAGGGTAGTTTTGCGGGTGATTTCACTTTTTAAGCGTGCCTACCAGCCAGCGCGAAGGGCCGACCACGGTTGACCGGAAACGCGTCAAGGAACTGGAGCGCGAGGTCAAAGAGCTCCGCAAAGCCAAGGAGATCCTCGTGCTGGCCGGCCCTACAGCGCAATCCTGAACAGCGCACCCAGAGAGTGCGGCGTGATGAGATGTTGATACCCGAAATCGAGCGCATCTGGCAGGCCAACCTGAAGGTCTATGGTGCCGACAAGGTCTGGCGACAACTGAACCGTGAAGGCGTTGTGGTGGCCCGTTGTACGGTCGAGCGCCTCATGCAACGTCAAGGCTTGCGGGGTGTCGTGCGCGGCAAGGTGGTGCGCATCACGATCAGCGACCACAAAGCGCCTTGCCCGCTGGATCGGGGCAATCGGCAGTTCAAGGCCGAGCGTCCCAATCAGTTGTGGGTCTCGGACTTCACCTATGTCTCGACCTGGCAAGGATGGCTATATGTGGCTTTTGTCATCGACGTTTTTGCCCGACGCATCGTCGGGTGGCGCGCGAGCAGTTCCATGCATACGGACTTCGTGCTCGATGCGCTGGAACAGGCGGCCGTACGTCCACCAGCCGAGTCCCGAGGAAGCCTTGATCGACCACTCGGGGCTCGCAGCATGTATTGATCCGATACGGCGAGCGAGTGGCCGAAGCCTGATTAAGATTCAAGCAACGACAGGCTCATCGGAAACCTTAATTAATAGTTTTCCGGTATTAGTGCCTCTGAAGAGCTTATCCAGAGCGCTTGGCGCATTCTGAAGGCCTTCGACAATATCCAATCGATATTTCATGCGCCCCTGCAAAAACCATTGTGTCATATCATCATGCGCAATGGCCCACCAGCGTGCGTCAGCTGCGTAATCAAGCACGATGAAGCCTTCTATCTTCGCCCGCTTCATTAGCAAATTGTAGATATTAGGTGGGGCGTAAGGCTTCTCGTCTGTGCCATATTGGGAAATGGCACCACACATGGCAATCCGTGCCTTCATGTTAATCTGGTCTAGCACAGCCTCCAGAGTCTCACCCCCGACATTGTCAAAGAAAGTATCTATGCCGTTCGGACATGCTTCTCTTAGTGCGGTCTTGAGAGGTTGTTTTTTGTAATTAATAACTGCATCGGCACCCAACTCATTCTTCAGCCAGGCGCACTTTTCTTCCGAACCAGCAATCGCAACTACACGACAGCCCAAAATTTTGCCAATCTGAACTGCTATGGAGCCCACTGCACCTGCGGCTCCCGATACCACCATCGTTTCCCCGAACTTTGGACGCAGCAAATCGACAATTCCAAAATATGCGGTCAGCCCGATATGCTCAAAAAGCCCAAAGCGTGCCGTCAGCGGCAAACGAGGATCCATTTCCACACGGGTAACAATGCCACTACCATCGGAAATCGAGTATTCCTCCCATCCGAATACGCCGGTGACAATAGCTCCGATGGGATACTGCAAATTATTCGACTTTTCTACGACACCCATCGTGAATCCGCGCATAACGTCGCCAAGCCTAACCGAAGGCATATAGCTATCCTGCTCACGCGCCCAAAGCCTAAGGGTAGGGTCGAGAGAAAGATAAATGGTTCGAATTAGGAACTCGTTCGCTCCTAGATCACGAACAACACTTTCTCGAATCTCAAAGTTTTCTGGCTTTAGATCACCAGTCGGTCGACTGATCAGATGCCACTGTTTATTGATCGGCATAGTAAATTATCTCCATTTGTAATTGCTTATAAATGCACTGCGGAATTAAAAAACAACCAACATCGAACATCACATTAACAAGACACAACTCAGAGATTGAAGCCAGAAAACACTCAAGCTTAGCAATCTAGAATAGATTAAAACCCAAAAAAACCGCTCAATTTAGCAGCCCATAAAACCAAAATAAATTCGACATCAAAACCTTAAAAACAAAATAAAATTTAACACCATTAAATTCAGACAGAACACTGTGGACCAGAACTACATTTAGGGCAAACCCGGCAAAAACTATTATTTAGAATATGGCCAGCAATAAGAGATATGCTGGAAAAAATAGTTATCAAATTATCTGAGTTTTCACCAATCAAGTCACCAACCCAAAAGGCCGCAAAAAACACCCCAAAAATGCCTATTGAAATTAACATCATAGGCAAAATACGTCGATGAAACCGGAAGCCTGGCAGAGCAGAAAACAAAGCGGGAATCGTCAGAAAAAACGCCAAATATTGATGGGTAACGCCATCATGCAAAAATAGCGCTCCTGACACCGAAAAGGCTGCCAAGAGGACAGGTAAAGCGAGACAGTGCAGCAAACAAACCATTGACAGCACGACTCCTAATTGGTCCCACCTATTTCTAATGCTTGAAAAATTAGAATACATATATATATATTTATTACCAAATTATCGCAAAGGTATTTTTTGTTAATAATATTTTTTAGTTACTGAGCCGTATAACCACCATCTATTACTAGCTCGCTACCTGTCACGAACAATGCCTCGTCCGAAGCAAGGTACAAGATTGCATAAGCAATCTCTTTGGGATCTCCGAGTCGACCGATAGGGTGCAGCTTTTCCGCCAAGGGCCGTGTAGCCTTCAAATCCCCAAGACTAGCCAAGAAGTTCTCGACCATCGGAGTCCAGATATATCCGGGGTGGACGGTATTGACACGAATTTGATACTGCTCTTTCGCGCAATAAAGAGCGGCCGACTTGGAAAAAAGACGCACGCCCCCTTTGCTAGCGTTGTAGGCGGCAAGATTCGGATCTGCGACGATCCCCTCGACCGAAGATAAATTGATGATCGAGCCATTTCCGGTTTTCATCGCCGCAATGGCATGTTTGGTACCAAGAAATACGCCATCAAGGTTGACAGCCATAAGCTGTCGCCAACGCTCCAAAGTCTCGTATTCGGCATTGCCGTCAAGAGCCATGCCAGCGTTGTTGACAAGGATATTCAGTGCTCCGAAGTTATCCTGGGTTGATTGAATCACTTTGATCCACTGCACTTCTTCGGTAACGTCATGGTGGAAAAATATCGCATTGCCACCAGCATCCCGAATCTCCTTGGCGACGCTCTCGCCTGCAACATCGTCGACGTCGGTCAATGCAACCTTAGCCCCCTCTTCGGCCAGCAGGATTGCTGTTGCTCGGCCAATGCCCTTTGCTGCACCAGTAACCAATGCCACTTTGTTGCGAACACGTTCCATGAAATATTCCTTTATCTACAGTTTTTCGAAAATTGTCACGTTGGCCATCCCCCCACCTTCGCACATGGACTGGAGACCATATCGCCCTCCACGCTTATGCAGGGCATGGATCAACGTGCTTGCCAACTTCGTACCTGATGCTCCCAATGGATGCCCAAGCGCGATGGCGCCACCGTTGACATTCAAGCGTCCGGGATCAGCCCCGGTTGCTTGTAGCCAGGCCAGAGGAATAGATGCAAAGGCTTCATTTATTTCAAAGAGGTCAATATCATTGATCTTCAGCCCAGCCTTTTCCAAAGCTCGAGCTGTGGCTGGAATTGGGGCCTCAAGCATGATCACTGGATCGTGTCCAAAAACGCTGAGGTGATGGACCCGTGCCAAAGGCTTTACACCCAAAACTTTCAGGGCGCGCTCGCTCACTACCAACACGCCACTGGCTCCGTCGCAAATTTGACTACTATTGGCGGCGGTACAACGCCCACCTTCCGCCATTAACTTGACGCTGGAAATACCTTCAAGCGATGCATCAAATCGGATTCCTTCATCGATCAGATGAAGCTCCTCAGATGATTCGACACCAGCGCTTTTCACTGAAACCGGTAAAATTTCATCAGTAAAGAATCCAGCTTTTGTAGCTGCAATGGCGCGCTGGTGACTTTGATATGCAAATTGATCTAGTTGCTCTCGACTCAACTCGTATTTGCGAGCAACCATTTCAGCACCAGTAAACTGGCTGAACTCACCAACCCCCGGATAGCGAAGCTCCATCCCCGGACTGAAATAGAAACCCATCCCGTTCTTTTTTGCCAAAGTGGAAGGAGTAAACATGGGAACCCGACTCATGCTTTCTACCCCAGCGGCAATAACAACATCCATTGTTCCGGACATAACTGCTTGTGCAGCAAATTGGAGTGCTTGCTGCGATGATCCGCACTGGCGATCGATTGAGCATGCAGAAACCGATTCCGGCAAGTTCGATGCAAGGACCACGTTCCGTGCAACGTTGTTCGATTGCTCGCCCGCTTGGCTAACACAACCCAAAATCACATCCTCAACCAACGCCGGATCACAATCAGCATGGGCGACCAAACCATTCAAAAGGTGTGCTGCAAGGTCGACGGGATGCCACCCAGAGAGCCGACCACCTCGACGCCCACCTGCTGTCCTCAGTGCCGCAACTATGTAAGCTTCTGCCACGTTTTTCACTCCTTATTAGGCGACAGTCGACCGCCATTGATAATCTTTCGACTCCTCAGCAAAACGAACAAAATAGTCGATCGCTTCCGGATTCTTCATCGCATCTCGGCTTGCAGCCTTTTCCAAAGGCGTCCCCATTAATATCTTGCGGACAGGAACCTCCATTTTCTTGGCAGTGAGCGTATAAGGCACGGCATCGATGGCGTACATGCGGTCCGGTACGTGCCGAGGACTGCAGTCGGCACGCAAACGAGATGTAATTGCCGCGACCAATGCTGCATCAAGCACTACGCCAGGCTTAAGTGACACGAACAAGGGCATGAAAAAATTCCCCCCTGGCAGTTCGCAGCAAACAACCAAGCTATCTGCCACACCTTCCACTTGTTCCACTGCCCGATATATCTCAGCAGTCCCAATACGAACACCGTAGCGATTCAATGTGGAGTCCGAACGCCCCTTGATGTAGCAACCCCCACGGGCATTTATTCTGATGAAATCGCCATGACGCCAAACATCCTTGAAAACATCAAAGTACGACTCGTGATAGCGTCTGCCGTCCACATCATTCCAAAAGCTGATGGGCATCGATGGAAATGGGCTAGTGACGACAAGTTCCCCAACCTCATCTACGAGATCCTTGCCATCATCGCTCCAGGCGCGAACATCCATCCCAAGGCAACGACACTGGATTTCACCCGCGTACACCGGCAAGACAGGAACAGAACCAACAAAAGCACCGGCTACCTCGGTGCCACCTGATTGCGAGGTCAGCCAAAGGTCTGGCTTCACACAATCGTAGAACCAAGAGAATGTTTCGGGCGTGGCAGGAGCACCTGAGACAAATATCGATTCAATGCGACTCACATCGAAATGGTCGCCAGGTCTCAATCCAGCTTTTTCAAGTACTTGCACATACGTTGGACTAGCACCAAACGAAGTCACGCCAGTCTGTTCTGCAATCTTCCATAGCAGCTCTGGCCCCGGGTGTGTCGGGCTTCCGTCATAAAGAACGATTGCCGAACCAGTCAATAGAGCCCCAAGCAGCATGTTGAACATGACCCAACCAGTGGTGGTGTAGAAGAACATCACCGACTCAGGACCCAGGTTGACGTGGAAATGCATCATTTTCAGATGCTCCATCAACACACCCACGTGGCTATGCACAATCGCCTTGGGCAACCCAGTTGTCCCGGATGAGAACAAAATCCACAGCGGATGATCACAACCGACTCGCTCGTAATTGAATGATTCACGAGGGATGTCAGGATGTCGCATCAGGTCTGGCCAGGCGATGCTGTTGGAGATTTCTTGCGAAGTGGTATTCGCATTTCCCAGACAGGCACACCACACGACCTGCTGTAGAGATGGAAGTGCGTTAATGATTTGTCGAACTTCGCTCTCTCGACGGAAGTCCTTTCCGCCAAAACGATAGCCATCAGACGCAAAAAGTACTTTCGGCTCGATTTGCGAAAAACGCTCAATAACTGTTTTGACCCCGAATTCAGGCGCCGCAGAGGACCATACTGCACCAATAGCAATCGTGGCCAGCATTGCCACGGCCGTCTCCGGAATATTGGGCATGTACGAGACAACCCGATCACCAGGAACAACCCCCATCGACCGCAACTGTGTGGCTACGATCCGAACCTGCCGGCCCAATTCACCCCAAGTCATGGCAGCAAATGGACGGAACTCAGTTCCGTGGTGGATGACCGTACGGTCGCTGGCCGATGCTTCAAAACGCAACATATGCTCAGCGTAGTTCAGGAGACTTCCCTCGAACCATTTTGCCCCCGGCATTACCCGACGATCGAGGACATGCAGGTAGGGAGTGGAAGACTGAACGTCAAAATACTCCCATAATGAACCCCAAAAATCTTCTATATTCGTAACCGACCAACGACGTAATGTCTCGTAATCCTCGAAGACGAGAGCACGCGTTTTTTCAAGCCAGCGCATGTACTGCGAAAGATTGGAGCCTTTCGAAAAGTCATCACTGGGACTCCATAGCAACTGTCCTTCTTGCATTAACCAATTCCTCTCATTGACGTTCGGCCTAGCGGAACGGCGGCTCAGCGCAAAGCTGATAAGCGTTCAAGCACGTGTTCAGGATTTTCATCTGCCGGAATCTCAAGGAAAACGAAGCCGCCATCCGGGCGCCTGGGCCCCGCTTCACCGCTCCAGAAGGCCTTAGACACCGACAAACCGAGCGGAACGCCAGGTACGCTGTGCGGTGCTATCCAGAAATCTGGGCCGGACAAAGATTCGATGGCAGATCCAGTCGGAACTTTGATACCAAGCGCCCAACGATAGTGATCCGACAAATTCAAAAGCGGCTTGTAGAGGTCAACCACCTCCTGGCTGCTTGGTTCGCTTTCGCTGCTTTCTTCAAGCAGCAAGATATCGATGCCGGCATCCGAAAAACCACGCAAAAAGTCTGCGATGTACACGGCTGCTGAATCGATAGCATCCATGTCAATCACTGCCGCCTGCCTTAGGCGCTTGTGTGCAGCAATTTCTTGATCAAGCGAATCGACAATATCTATCTCTACAGCAATCTTTTCCCCCGGGAATGCCTGTGCATGGGCCAGAGAAACCCAAACAGCAGGAGACGGTAAAACCAGCGCAAGAGGAGTTTTCGGAAAGCAAGCACGTAGCCCGGTCGACAAATCGACAAGATGCTTTCGCAGGGCAGGATCGGCAAGCAGTGTGCGCAGTGCAAAACCAGGCCGCTGCTTTGCTCCCATGGCCTCGACCAACTTGGGATTTTCCGAGAGCCATTGAATAACCACCGCCGCAACTGGCAAAGAAACCACATCTGTCGGCAGCAAGCCAGCTGCCTTACGCTGCCAATTGATCAGTTGGTCGACCTCTAGCCAAGGCACCTTCCCGCCGCTAAGCAGCTTACCCGCATAATTTCCGTACTCGATCCAAAGCAGACCGGAAGGCTGTACAAGACGTTCGGTAAAGGAGTTCATGATCGTATCAAATGGCAGTAAAGCCACCATCAACAGCTAATTCCGCACCGGTCACCCAACGCGCAGCATCCGAAGCCAGATAGAGCGCCGCTAGTGCAATATCGACAGGTTCGCCGAGAAATCCAATTGGATGGGCTGCAACAAATTCACTTTTCGCAGAGTCGAGGTCTGGAACCAGCTTGAAATCAACATATTGTTGCAGCACCTGCTGGCCCATCTCGGTCTTTACCAAGCCGGGATGGATTGAGTTGCAGCGAATTCCCAGGCCAAGTTGACCGCACTCGACTGCAACTGATTTAGTGAGAAGGCGAACAGCACCTTTTGAAGCAACATACGCCCCCAATCCCGTGAATCCGACGAGGCCGCCAATGGAGGACAAATTGATAATCGAACCGCCATTGCCAGCCGCGCCCCCGGGACGCATTGCACGCATTGCGTGCTTGCATCCAAGGAACACTCCCGTCACGTTCACGTCAAGAATGCGTCTAAAATCCTCGACTCGGGTATCGGTCAAAAATTGAAACAATTCAATACCCGCGTTGTTCACGAGCACATCGAGACCACCGAAGCGTTGAAGTGTTGTGGCCAAGACTGACTCCCAGTTGGCCTCATCTGCTGCATCAAGTCGCATAAACTCGGCCACGCCTCCGAATGAAGCGATTTTCTCTACCGTTTGACGACCCTGCTCCTCATTAATATCAGTCACCATGACATTGGCACCTGCCGAAGCGAAAGCAAGCGCAATTTCCGCACCGATACCCCGCGCCCCACCGCTGATCAGCGCCACTCTACCGGCAAGGCTAAAGGCCTTCATGGCTTCGGAACTATTGGGCACCCGCCCTTTATCCAGAGAATTCATTTTGTCTCCTTTATTATTTGAGATGCTCTAGGGGCTATTCCCCCTAGGCACCAAATTTCCAGCCGGTTCAAACGCCAAACTTGGCGAGTTCTAATCGAGCTCGAGAGAGTTCTGCCTGTAGTTCGCCAATCAGAACGTCTTTCGGATTCGGCATGAACATGCTGTTCAGCTTGTCGCCATCCATCCGAATGCGCTGCCCGTTGGACACGCCATAAATGACATTTCGGTCATCCCAGGAGCCAAAATAAGGCAAATATGCAGGCGGCTCAGCTGTGTTCCATTCCTGGATGAAGTCATCAAAAGACTTACCGCGAGCAATTCGGGCGCGCCGCTCAGCTTCCCGCAACTCCTTGGTCGCAATCTCATCCACAAAATGCGTAACAGGATCGATAATCACCTTGTAGATATCGAGTGCCGTTTCGTGAGAAATCAGCTCCTCTTCGAGATCCTTGGCAACCAATGCAGGATCGCGCAATAGCACATCGCCATAGCCGCTACCGCCGCCCTGACAGATCATGTACACCTCACCAGGTTGAACCAGTTCGAATGTCATGCCCATGTCATGGGTGCTATAAGTTGCTCCCTCAATCGGTTGGTTGTTCATCAAATCGATGATGTCGAAATTGATGTTTTCCGGTGCAGACTTCAATTTCTCGAAAATATCGATGTTACGAATCTTGCACAACGGATAAACGGGGGGCCCATAGCCGCCAAAAAGCGGTTGGGACGGGGTAAACACGGAGCCAGTACATCCGGTCATGAATCCCCAGAAGCCAGTGCCTCGCGTCGTGGCAATCTGCTCATAGCCCAGACCACCACGATACATACCAAAGCCGACACGGTCCTTAGCGAGCGTGAACGCGCCCAGACGAACAATGGGAATTTCTTCCTCAATCAGTTCCATTTCACCGATGTCACACATTGCTGCAAACGGCGGAGAAATTGAGTGCTCGCCATCGGCGTTGGCACGACCGCCCTGGCCATTGCCATTGATATCCGCACAGAAGTTTCCTACTTGCTCGGTATGCTGAGTCAATCCACCATAGATAAGCGTTGCCGGTTGATCATATTGAGGCGCAACGATTGACGTGTATCGGTGCGGCAGCATATAGCTGAGCTTCGCCATAGGAATGGTTGGCAAAGTCATTGCCTTAAACAAGGGAATTAGACTCATGGCCTGAGGCGTATCAAACGACCCGTTAAGCACTGATTTTTCATCGAAGATGAAATCCATCGGTGACAAAATCGACAGGGTTTGCGGCAAATCCGGCCAAATATTCTGAAGGAAGCACGTCAGCAAGATGGTCTTGAAGGACGCTTGATTGGTATTGATCGAGCGATTCAGAAACTCCGGTGACGATCCCCTAAAGTCCAACAACATCCGGTCGCCCTTGACCGTAACGGCAAGGTTGAACTTCATTAAGACGTTTTCACGCAAGGTCGAATCGGGAAAAGCAACCACTCGGGTAGTGCCATCGGGCAATTCGGCAATGCGCCGACGCACCTCGACCTCAACGTCCTCTAGATTCTTCCTAAGCGTCCCGATTAGTGCTTCTTCACCAAACTCCTCCAACACCTTCAGCACGCGCTCTCGCAGTCGCAACACTGAGTGGAGTTTGACTTTCATATCTTCATACTGAAGTTTCGGGTCGCGCACCGAGTTCTGCAGGAAAGTTTGAAGATCGCGCCGAATCTGGAAATTTTCGATGATTTTGAAAGGCGACATTTTTAGCCCTTCATCGAACTTGCTTTCTGCTGCTGCAGGCATGCCGCCAGGCTCGCAGGCTCCGTTCTCCCCTTCGTGAATTGTTGCCGAAAGCCAAGCGACCAACTTGCCTTTCCAGAACAGGGGAACAATCGTCGATTGGTCGGTATTATGAATCCCGCCGTAACGGGCATCATTGTGAATAAAACCATCGCCATCACGAATTCCGACTGTAGGATCATCCTTCCAATACTTGGAAATAAACTTGATCGGATAGTGACAGCAGCCGGCAAAGCCCACGACGCCGTGGGGAGAGATCATTGACAGGTCGCCATTCGCGGTGAAAATGGCAGCGACAATATCGCCCCATTTGGCCCCCGGAGCGGCCCCCATCTGTTCAATCATGGTGTTGCTCTCGTCGAGAGCAGCTAGTAGGCGACCGCGAACTTCATTGACCAGATGCGGATCCATGCCTTTTGAGAGAACGGATTCCTCCATCTCATTGCGAGCCCCAACCCGATGGTCTTCCATAATTTCTGGGTCAGGCGCATGAAACAGGGTGTTCTCTTCGAGAAATTTGGCGAGAACTTTTTGCTCGTCGAATGCATTGCTAACGTTAGTCATGATTTGCTATTTGCCTCCTAATTCTTGAATTTGTACTTGGCTCATTGGGAGACCCGTGTGAACCACACGGCCCCCATTGCAGCAGCCTGGTAGCGCCAGCCCGGCTCAACCAAGTAGGTAGTAGCCTTGGTTACGACAACGGCTGGCCCCTCAATCAACGTTCCAGGCAGCAGGGCCGCTTCGTCGTAAATCGGGGTATGAATAGGTTCGGCATACCCGACGTAATGGCAAGCCCGCTGGCCGACAGGTGCCGGAGGAGGCAAATGGTCACTGCTTGGCACCAGATTCTGAAATGCGATACCAGGCTGATTCACAAATGAACAAACTCGGATGGTATTGATTCGAACACCAGCCTCAGTTGCTTGACTGCCTTCGCCAAAGCGTTCTCCATAGCGCTTATCAAACTGATCGATGAGCTTCAAGACATCATGCTGCCCGGCTAGGCGATGAAGATCCGTTACCACTGCTGTCTGGACGCGCTGATTGCCATAACGCATATCCAGTTCAAGACGATAGGAAATATCCTCTGGGGCAAAACCTTGGCGGACCAGATCCTCTCGGCCACGACGTTCGAGCTCTTCGACATTTCGGTTGAACCCGTCGTAGTCGTTAAAGAAACTCTTCATGTTCGCGTTGAACAATACCGTCCAAGTGTTCATTTCATGGAGGTGCATCTGCGCCGTGCTTCCTGCCCCAACTGCCGAAAAAACGGACGAGAAGGGTGGCGCAAGAATCTTTCTTGCACCCAAGGCGTTTGCGATACCGCACGCGTGCAGCGGGCCATTCCCGCCATAGGCCAGAACGGTAAAGTCTTCGGGTTCATAGCCACGAGTGCGCAATTCTGTGGCAATACCATTGGCCATCTGACCATCAACCGTCCGCTTGATCAGCTTGGCAGCCTCAAGGACTTCCATATCAAGATCGTCGCACAGGCTTTCTTCAATCGCATTCTTTGCCCGGCGGGGATTGAGTTTGATATGACCACCAGCGTAGTTCTGAGGATCGAGATAACCGAGAATAAGGTCAGCATCAGTCACCGTAGGCTCGAGGCCACCACGGTCATAACAGGCCGGCCCCGGGTCGGAACCCGCACTACGAGGACCAACCGCGATGGTCTGGTATACCGGGTCATAAGTGCAGATGGACCCCCCGCCTGCACCGAGCGTGACCAAGTGCACCATCGGTACGCTAACCATCCAGCGCTCAATTACTGGGTTGAAGTCGTAATGCTTCACCCCGCCCTCTGCAACCAGACCGATATCGAAGCTTGTCCCCCCCATGTCTGTGGCGACAACATTTCCCAACCCGGTAGATGCTGCCAAGTGCTCACAAGCCGCGATCCCCGAAACAGGCCCCGAATGAACCGTCTGCAGTGCATCCGTCGAATTCAACTGAGCCATGCCGCCGGAGTTGTGATTCACAAGCATCGGCTTGTCATAACCCGAAGCACGGAGATTGAGTTCCAAGGTTCCCAACCCGTGATACATCACCTGATGAAGAAAACCGTCCATGATGGTCGACATAGCCCGGACATACTCACCCTTACGACCAACAATCTGATGAGACAAGAGCATGGGAATTGCACCCAGCATGTGCCCAGGATACTCATCCAAAAAGATTTCACGGATTCGAAGTTCGTGCTCGGGATTTACAACGCTGTTCGCCAGAACAACGACAAGGACTTCGGCACCCTTGTCCACGAGTTCTCGAATTTTGCTGCGCAAGTCCTCTTCGTCCAGAACAAGAACCACGTCACCTTCATAGTCAACGCGCTCTCGTACCTCTTTAATCATCGGAATCGGAACGATGGGGTCTGGACGCTTTGCATTTGGCACGTCCAATTGCTGCTTTTGATCCAGACCCGCTCCGTAACCTCTTGCCCGAGCAAGAGGAACCGAACTACGGAAGCCCATCGTAGTCAGGAGACCCAAGCGCGGGCCTTTTCGCTCGATCAGTGCATTTGTACCAAGCGTCGTTGCGTAGCGTACGGAATCTACCTGGGACAGCAACTCAGGTACCGTAACATCCAATTCAGCGCATGCATTTGCCAGCGCCTCATTAAACCCCAGCGCGAGGTTTTGATGAGTTGTTAGTGCTTTGCTTTGGAGGTATTTACCACCCCAAGCCACGAAACAGTCGGTGAATGTCCCACCGATATCAACGGATACCCGCTTCATTTTTCCTGATCCCCTGATTAATGGTTGTGACCGCAATGCCCGTGCGCCTTGCGCTTGGGAGGAGCATTGCCGATGGGCGCCTCAAGCACTTCTTCCCTATCCTTCCATTGCTCTTTTAGCGCATCGATATCAAGTTCAATGTCATGGAGCGGCGGATGACCAGGCGGCAGATATTCGGTTTCCATCATGGTTCCGCACTTGGGACAGTAGTACTCAAGAATCCGGCACCAATCCGGGTTCGGCGAATAGTTCCGGGGGTACTTGCTCGGGTCCAATAGGGGCTTATGGATTTCACGCGGATCACGGTTGTATACGAGCAGTCCGCGCTTATAGCTTTCACGAGCAGAGACGAGTTCGGTGCCACAATGTCGGCACTCATAGAGCTCGGTATCTAGATCGATCCGAAGGTTCTCTGTGACAAGGACTTTCATAATTTGCCTCGAAGGTATTGTGTTTATTGCAAGGATTAGATGCGGGTCAACAAGATGTCGCCCGAGTCGCTAAACTCGAATTGCCATCCTTTGTCGATGCGGCTGGTGTAGTACGCTTCCTCAAGCACACATGGCCCTGATGCAACAGCCCCACTAGGTTGTTCTTCAGCCCGATAGAGAGAGACATCTTCAAACGCTGTGCCGTGCAGGATTTTCCGGACCTTGTCGCTCAAGGCGTTGGTCGAGGCACCCCCAAAGCTTCCGCGCAAAGTTGGTCGAGAGATCGGTTTGATCACCGACAAGGCCACGGATAACGTAGCACCAACGGGAATATTGCTTGGCAGCTTTACGCCATCCAAAACCACAGTTTGGTCGCCTTCGTTGCTTGAAATCTGGAGCACTCTACTCAGGACGCACTCATTGAGATCGAAGCCTTCGGCAAACATGCCTCGCCGACCACGTTCCATGAGGTCATTGAGCGACGCATCCAATGCGTCCGGAGTCGCCGACGCGAGTGGTGCCTCATAACGGTGACCAATATCAGAGAAGCCAACACCGAATGCCGAGAAAACAGCAGCCAGCCCAGGAATCAAAACACGCGATATGCCAGCCGCTTCTGCTACAGCGCAGACAGCAAATGGCCCCGCACCACCAAACGCAGCAAGCGTGGTATCCGAGGTAATCTCAGTGAACGCTTTAAGACTAAGCGCGATCTTCTCGACCCATGCTCGCTCCATTGCCACCACCGCATCGTCCTGAGATATCCCGAGAGGCTCAGCAACGCTCTTAGCGATAGCCGTCGCTGCACGATCCCGATCGATCCGCATTTCGCCACCAAAATACGAGGCGGGATCAAGCAGACCGCTCAGCAGGAAAGCATCTGTAATAGTCGCTTCCTTGCCACCAAGACCGAAGCATGCCGGGCCAGGTGCGCTACCCACACTCTCTGGGCCAACCTTAATCTTGCCGGCCTCCGCCTTAATGATCGAACTACCACCAACACCTACGCTGACCACGTCACATAGCGGGAAAGAAACTTCAACTCCCTCGACCCGACCACGTGCATCAGTACGTACCAAGCCGCGCCTGACCTCGCCAATATCGGTGGTTGTGCCACCGATATCCATCATCAACAGGTGCTCAAAATTGTAGTGTGCTGCGATCGCCTTGGTACCTTCCATCCCACCCCGCGGCCCCGAACTGTAGGTTTTGAGGGCGATAGTCTTCGCCACACGCGCCGACTCACCGTCATTGCGGAAGATCAACAAAGGATTTTTTACCCTGTAAGCCCGCAATTTATGTTCGGCGTTATAGAGAAAGCGTTCCATTGCAGGGTGCAGGAAGGAATTAAAAAGTGCCGTCCAGACTCGTCGTGTGTCATCCTCATCCTCAACCACTTCATGAGAGTAAAGAATTGGCACCGCACCAAGCAGGTGTTGCGGAAATTTGCGGATCAGAACTGCTTTAGTACGCAACTCATGGAGTCTTCGCTCAGCACCACCGTAAGCGACAACAATTCGGCTGGCACCTGACGATGCAAGCTGACCTACAGCCTTGACCGCAGCGACCTCAAAGGCATCGCCATCAAGACCCATATCGAGTTCCGCAACCCGATCACCGACAAGCGCATCAAACAGCCCTTCGTCGCCGCCCTCCTGCCGGATCTTGAATGCTGTCAGGCTACCGGAAACAATCAGCCCCAGCCGAGGACCTTTCCGCTCCACGAGGGCGTTAGTGCCCTGCGTCGTCGAATAGCGAATGTGGTCTGTGGACAAAAGCAGCGACGGCAAATCCTCCTTGCCATAAATGGCTTTGGATGCCTTTGCCAGCCCATCAATGAAACACCGTGACAGGTCATGCGGCGTTGTAAGCGTCTTGACTCGATGCACGTTAACACCATCAACAATACAGATATCGGTCAAAGTTCCACCGTTATCGATGTTTATTAGTTTCCCCATAGTCTTTTCCTCTATACCCATTGCTAACCGGAGTGAGACTGCATAGTTACAGCGTCAACAAGCCCGGTCCCTACCCCGGAGTGTAGTTTTCATGGTGCATTGCACCATTTATGCAATTAATTGCACCTATCGAAACTCCGCCAAATGAACGCCACAAAGGCCAAGCTCATTTCAGCTTTCCTGAGCACGAAGGCTGGTTCAACGAAGACCATTCACATACTCCATTCGGGATCTGCTATCTCCTCTTGCCAATTACCTGATGATGGAACTAGGATGGTCGTCAAACGGTGATCACAGGGGGCCAACTAAGCCCCAATCAGCGAAGGAATTGCGTATCTATTGCAAGCCTTCGTGAAGAAAAAGCAGGTCAGGCGCACCAAAACGCTGTCGAACGAACTGAGTTGCTTGAGCATATTTTCAGTTCGAGTTCTCGAATCGTGGTTTTTCAGGGTCCCGCCGGTCACGGCAAAACAAGCCTGATGCTCCAGGCAGAAGCGGCCTGCAGTGCCAACCAGATGCTCACGGGTTGGCTCTCCCTGAACGGCTCAGATAACGACCTTCACCGTTTTTTTCAGAATTTCCAAGGCATCCTCAAGAAGCTAAGCGCTGAAGCCAAGGCATCGGAAAACGACAGTTATGAGCTTGATGAAGGAGTAATTACTTCGACCAGCGATTGGGTATTGAGTCAGCTTCTGAGTCTGGGTCGAGAGGTTGCAATTTTCCTCGACGATCTTCACGATATTAGCGGACGTGCGACGCTGAGTTTTCTGCGAGAATTGCTTGCGAATTCGCCGAGTCGAATTCGCTGGTTTCTGGCAAGTCGGGTCGTACCTGAAGTTGGCCTACCGCGCCTTGTCGTTGGTGATCAAGCTCTTCTGATTCACCCCTCAGATCTACGCTTCACTCGGGGAGAATTGCAGCGCTTTTTTTCCCGGGATTGCTCCCCTGCGTTGAGCGATCCGGAACTTGATGTCGTTTTCGCGGCAACAGAGGGATGGCCTGCAGCGGCACAATTGTATCGACTCGCTTTGCGCTCCCCACCGATTCGCCATTCTCTGCTATCTGGAAAAGCCACTCATTTGCGCGAGATGTCAGGTTACTTGGCAGACAATGTCTTGGGTCAGCAGGAACCTCGAATTCAGGAGTTCCTCCTGAAAACGTCAATACTCGAACGCCTCTCACCATCGCAATGTAACGCATTACTAGGAAGAAACGACTCCGCCAAGATTCTTGAAGAGCTTGAGCACCTCGGGCTTTTTGTACGCCGGCTGGAGTCGCAAGACAACTGGTTCACTTATCACGCTTTGTTCTCGAAATTTCTGCAAGAGCATTTGGAAGCCACGCAAAAATGGGCGGTGGTTGAACTACATCTTCGCGCTGCCGAATGGTACCGGGAGCATCGCTATTTTGAAGAGGCTATGCATCACCTATTGCGGGCGGGTGACTACTCCTCGGCCTGCCTACTATTTGATGAATGGGCTGATGCACTTATTCCCGATGGCTATCTGGCGACCGTCGATCACTGGTCAGCCCAAATTCCCATAGAGGAACTCTCCAAGTTTCCGAGCCTAGTTGCAAAAATTGTATGGGCACTCCTCTTTCTCAGCCGGCATCACAAGCTTGAGCCCTTGCTGCCCATCGTCAGAGCGAATCTCGAAAACCATTGCTAGCAATTCTCGAAGACAATTTAGCCGATTCGATGAAATATGCCGAGTCCATAGACACGCACATTCAGACCGATCAGCGCTTTCGTATCTTCGGCCTCAGTGCGATATCTAACGCCCGGGGTTACGTTGCCATGAGCAATGGAAACTTCGACGCTGCCTTGGAAATACTATCGCACGGTCGAGCGCTGAGTGAGCGAGCTAATGCTACGTTTACTCTTGCCTACTCCACCGCAAAAATCGGGATCATATTATTTGCCCAAGGTCACCTTCCGGAGGCGTTGGTGCAATTTCGCTCTGCGATGTCGGATTCGCGGATGCTCCTTGCTGAATCCGTATCGAAAACTTGTCTGGCTTGTGGACTGATCATGTCTCTCTACGAAGTCAACGATATGGATAGTGCGCTGGAGCAGTTTCACCAATCTCGCGAAATGATCGAAGAAGCCGGACTCCACGATTATCTAATAATTTGCTATCGCGCAATTGCACGCATCCACGATCAAAATGGGCGCCCAGAAGAAGCCCTCAAAATATTGGAAGCAGTAGAGCGTCGTGCCTATGCGCGACAATGGCCAAGGGTCGTTGAACTCATTAACTGGGAAAGGGTACGCCGCGAGTTAATAGCAGGATGCCTCGATCGAGCAGAGACAATCGCCAACCGAATGTCTGAAACCAACATTCACGATAACGATGATTGGATTCGTTTCTCGGAAGAGGCAGAAGACTCGATTATAGGACGGATTCGTTTGTCCATTCACGCGGGACGCTATGCCCAGGCCATTGACTCCATCCAGCGTCCATTGCGTTCTGCATCCGTACATAGACGGGTATTCCGGCAGATCAAATTGCATCTGCTCGCCGCTCTTGCCTGGCATGGTCGTGGAGACGACAAACAGGCTCAACGTAGTCTGTATCATGCAATAGAGCTAGCCGCACCAGGATGTTATTTGCGCTCATTCCTCGATGAAGGACCGACGCTTATCCAACTGGTACAGAGAAATTTGCGCCTACAGTCAGCAGTACCGACCTCAGCACTGAATCAACAATCACTCAGCTTTCTGAAAAAAGTTATTGAAATAGCGGCTGTCAAATCACCTGAAGCAAGTTATGTAGTTTCTGAGCCAAATGCTAGAACTGAATGGCCCTTACTCCCCAAATCCGTACCCCAGCCATTGACAAAAAAAGAGACCAAAATTTTGAGCATGCTCATTGCTTATATGTCAAATGAACAAATCGCAGATTCTTTATTCGTCAGCCGTGATACCGTCAAATACCATGTCAAGAATATTTATGGAAAACTGGGAGTAAAAAATCGCCTGGAGGCAATCAGGGCAGCGATAGGACTTGGACTTGGAACCAATTAACCCGCGTGGGGTACCAAGCACAAATTACCATCGTGACTATCGGCGCAGTCATATTGACAGATATTCTCTCTCAGATCGGGGAAGTAGAAATACAGGACATCCATCAGAAAAAGGATGTTGGCTTGTCCGTAAAAACTGATTTGCTTATCCATCTCTAAGGCAAATTAGGCACGGCCGGATGGAGAACTGCCTTGCGATCTAGCCATATTTTTCCAAACAATATCGTCCTTGATAGCTTTCCGTTAACTCGATAAACGGGGGCTTTTCTATGCCCTCTTCCAGCCATCCTCATGGAGATGCAGCCAAAACTTCCCGGCGCTTGCGGGTGGCAAACCTAATTCCGGCCTTGAGACACGCAACGGCTCACTTGCTACTACTAGTTCTTCTTCGAGAAATGCTTCAACCACGTCTAACAACTACCAAATACCGAGCCAACAACTTTCATCGGTTAGATAAAAACGAAAAAACCACAAACGTCTTCTATGGCTGGCGATTGAGGGTGGCAAACGAGGTGCAAATCAAAGACAAAGACCAATCTAGGCAATTTTTGCAAACAAAATTGTTACTTTGCAACAAACGCTTTGGCATAGTCGGAATGTCTCCATCACTCCTTATCCGGATTGGACTTGAGCCCGCCTTAAAGCGGGCTCTTTTTTCGATGATTCCAGCAAGATATGTTAGAGCACGTATTCCCAACCTCAAGTTGCAGATCAATTGTCTGCATGGCCTTGAAAAATTCACAAAGACCAACCGCATTTCGTCACAGTATGCATCAATTGCAGCCCATATTTCTGTCCCACAAATAATCATCCTATTGCGACTTGCACAAGTAATATGAAAACAAGAACAAGATTTGTATCTATTTAACGAGATTTTTCCGTCCGGCATACATTCGCAACAAACAATTACATTTATGGAGATCAAGATGTCCAACCCCCTACTCGAGAAGCACCGCGCCACGCTCGACGGCGCGCTCAACGCCATCCATACCCGCGGCTACTGGTCGGCCTTCAATGAAATGCCGAGTCCCAAGGTCTATGGCGAAACGGCGCCGGATGATGGCAAGAAAGCCTACGAAGCCCACCTTGGCCAGCAGTTCGTCCTCGACCAGCCCGGCCAGAGTGGCTGGGTGGGCGGCGAGCAGTCGCCCTACGGTGTCGACCTCAACGTGCAATACCCGGTCTGCGACATCGAGGCCCTGATCGCCGCTGGCGAAAAGGCCATGGTTGGCTGGCAGGCCGCCGGCGCCGACGGCCGCACCGGCCTCTGCCTGGAAATCCTGAGCCGCCTGAACCAGCAGAGCTTCGAACTCGCCCACTCGGTCATGATGACCACCGGCCAGGGCTGGATGATGGCCTTCCAGGCCGGCGCCCCGCACGCCCAGGATCGCGGCCTCGAAGCCGTTGCCTACGCCTACCGCGAGCAGAAGTTCGTGCCCCGCGAAGCGACCTGGGAAAAGCCGCAGGGCAAGAATCCGCCGCTGGTCATGAAGAAGCACTTCCAGATCGTCGGCCGTGGCGTCGGCGTCGTCGTCGGCTGCGGCACTTTCCCGACCTGGAACACCTATCCCGGCCTGTTCGCCGCCCTGGCCACCGGCAACGCGGTGATCGCCAAGCCGCACAGCAACGCCATCCTGCCGGCCGCGATCACCGTCCGCACCATCCGCGCCGTGCTCGCCGAGAACGGCATTGACCCCAACCTGGTCAGCCTGTGCGTCACCGACCAGCGCGAAACGACGCAGAAGCTGGTCACCCACAAGGCCGTCAAGTCGGTCGACTTCACCGGTGGCAACGTCTTCGGCCAGTGGCTGATCGACAACTGCCGCCAGGCCCAGGTCTATGCCGAGCTGGCCGGCGTAAACAACATCGTCATTGACTCGACCGACAGCTATAAGAAGATGCTCGGCAACCTGGCCTTCACGCTGTCGCTCTACTCCGGCCAGATGTGCACGACCTCGCAGGCCATCCTGGTCCCGACTGGCGGCATAGCCACCGACGAAGGACACAAGTCTTACGATGACGTCTGTACCGACCTGGCGATGGCCGTCACCGGCTTCCTGGCCAAGCCGGAAGTCGCCCATGCCGTGCTCGGCGCCATCCAGTCGGCCGATACTTTGAAGCGCATCGAGGAAGCCGGTTCGGGCAAGCTGGGCAAGGTCATCCTGGCCTCGACCAAGCTCGACAACCCGGAATTCCCGAAGGCCGAAGTCCGCACCCCGGTGCTTCTCGCCTGCGACGCCGACGATGAAGCCAAGTACATGGAAGAACGTTTCGGCCCAATCAGCTTCATCGTCAAGGTCGCCGACACCCGAGCCGCCATCGCCCTCTCCGAGCACATCATCAGCACCCACGGCGCGCTGACCGCCGGCGTCTATTCGACCAAGCCCGAAGTCATCGACGCGATGACCGCTGCCACCTGGCGTTCCAAAGTCGCGCTGTCAATCAACTTAGCCGAAGGCATCATCGTAAACCACTCGTCGGCTTACTCGGACTACCACGGCACCGGCGGCAACCCCTCGGCCAACGCCTCCTACGCCGACTCGGCCTTCGTCGCCAATCGTTTCCGGGTTGTCCAGCGACGCTATCACGTCTGAGTGACACCTACCCATGGCAACTAACTTCAAAGCAAACTCGATCTGTTCGACTCTCGGTCAGAACAACTTCAAAGCACTTGGGAATATATCTGGAGTAATTGCATCGTGGTGGTCGCGTGACCGTGCCAACGAAATCAATCGAAATGGCGACTCCTTGGTAGTGGCAAACGATTAGTCACAACAGATCGACTTGTTTTTTCTGCAATAATTATTGCAGCGCAATATCGTCTTTGACATAGTTGCAAGAGTATCTCTCTGCGTCCACCTTCGGGTTGGATTTAAGCCTGCGGTAGCGCAGGCTTTTTTTTGCTTGGCGTTTCAAATCTGAATTCAGTGCGTTAATAGTCACAACATTAATTTATTAACAGATTGATGAATGTGGTTGAGAGGAGGCCATTTTAGTATGCCAAGCAAACGAGTTAGTGAATGGCCAATCGATAATGCATTTCTGAAACGCCACTCCCCAAGAGCCTTTTCTAAAGAAAAAATAACTGAGTCAATGTTATTGACTCTTCTTGAAGCAGCCCGCTGGGCACCATCATCGTTGAACATACAACCGTGGCGCTTTGTATATTCCTTGCGGGGTGACCAAGCCTGGAATGGATTGATTAGCAGCTTGAGACCTTACAACCATACAAGCGCATGCTCAGCTTCTGCTCTCGTCGTGTTCGCTTCAAATCGATTTCATCTCCCTGAAGGAACAGAGGACCCGGTTCTTAATCCGTTTCATGTATTCGACACGGGGGCCGCGTGGAGTTGCTTTTCTATCCAAGCAGCAATGAGTGATTGGTACGTATTACCAATGGGCGGATTCGACTCCGCTGCAATTGCCAAGAATATCCGTTTGCCGTCAGATTACTCAGTTCACATTGTCGCAGCAATCGGCCGAATGCTAGACCCTTCGGCCCTGACTACGAATCTCGGACAGAACGATGCCGCCAATAACCGCCGCCCCCTATCGGAGACAGCTTTTTTAGGGCATTTCCCTTAAATACTTCAATGCGATTCCATTGAGATAGGAATCTGAATCGCAAAACCTTATCTACATTCTTGGTGCGATCATAATGAAGTACCTCTGCCGAAGCATATTAGCCAGCACTTAACTAGCTATTTAAGTGAAAGTCTCCCATGACAAATCAGCTTTGCACATCCTAGAACTGCTATCCCCTCAAGAAAATACCCTCCGGATCAACTACCCGGCGCAGAATTTCCAACTCATCATTCGATGGTGCAGAAGTTTCAACCGCTTCGCTACAATCAATCTCAAACCCTGTCTCAGCTTTCACGTTTAGGGGCGTCGCCCCCGGATGATAGGACGCAAGGTATGGCTCTCTAGTTATTGGACGATACTTAATTACCCCCAAAGTAGTAACCACAGCAGCAGGTCCTCCACCGGGAATACCTGCACGTTCTCGACTGTTTCCGCCAACAAGCCAGCCGGGACTGGTTCGATAGTCCACCCGTTCAGGGAAACGCCGCTTTTCATGCCGGGCAATGATGACCGTTCTCGAAGACAACGCCGAGACATCTGCCGAACCACCACTTCCCGGCAAACGCACTTTCGGATGTCGATAATCAGGACCCAGTGCGGTTGAATTCAGATTGCCATAACGATCAATCTGAGCCCCCCCTAGAAACCCAACGTCGACACGCCCACCCTGGAGTATGTAGTTGAACACGTCGAAAAGCCCCGCAGCTTGCGCCGCTCCAAACAGGGTCCGAGAGTCGCCAACGCTCATCGGGAGATGGAGCATGCGGGGTGCTACTGCCCCTGCCTCGAAAACAATGTCGCAATTTGGTGCATGCATCCGCTGCGCCAGCATCGCGCCAAGAATAGGCAATCCGGTTCCTGCAAAAACAACCTCACCGTCAGCAATCTCTCTGGCTGCTGCAACCACCATAATTTCAGTAGTTGAATGCTGCAATATTTTCATGCGACCCGCCGCCTAAGTTTCGGATTGTATCCAAAGCCTGAATGCGCCTTAAGCGCTTCCAATTGCACTCGTCCCCCTACCGCATTGAGGTAACTGGCCTGATCCTCGACACCATAAACAAAGCGATCCAGATAACGCACCAATCCATCTTCAGTTTCGGCGGAATTGTTATATAGGATCAGGTGATCAGGATCGTAATCATAATAGTTATGCACGCCATGCGGATGCGCACCAAAAGGAACATGGACAACCCCATGCACCGCGAACGACGGAATGCGATTCCGCTCCGGCTCGCGCCGGAGCTCCTCGTCGTCAACCAACTCCTCACACGTAACAATCACTCTCCGGGACGCCAGCGCCATCTGAACATCAAGAAACTCCTGCCCCTCAATTCGTACAAGCCCTGCTGGGCTTGCTTTCTGGACATGCAGGAGACAAAAGTCAGTCGTTATTGCCGGCACCAGAACGACTTTTCGCTTGGAAAACGGACAGTCCATAAGAACTGCCTTGCATACTGCTGCTTCAGGGTCACGCTCCCTGGATTCCGGTGACAGGCCATCCTGTTCCAACATGTCAGTACCCAGCATTGACAACGTTGGAAAAAATGGCAACCCCATCGCCCCCGCTGTAAAACGGGCCATCATCGCCGCGTTCGAATAGTCTTCAAACTCAAGTTCACCGCTCTCAATGAAACGTCTCCAGTTAGGTGCGATGGGTGCCAAGACCCCGTCTGCGAGATACGCAGCCTCAACTCTACGTACACAGCCGGCACCAATCAGTAAATCGAGCTCGCTTCCCGCAGAATGTGCGTAAACAACGAAATCCTTTCGTTTTTGTCGAATCAGTTCGCGTAGCAAGGCCGTAGGGTGACGCTGACTTGTAAACCCTCCGATCGCTAAAGATGCTCCAGAATTAATTTGCTGTGCGGCAGCAGTGAGTTCCAATAACTTGTTTTGCACCGCCCCTCCTTCTCGGCTACAGGGCTCTGCACAGCTGCGGGACCAGTTCAAATAGGTCACCGACAAGACCATAGTCGGCCACTTGAAAAATAGGGGCTTCGGGATCCTTGTTGATGGCGACAATAACCTTGGATTCCTTCATTCCGGCCAGATGCTGGATAGCACCGGAGATGCCAACGGCAATGTAGAGTTGCGGCGCAACGATCTTTCCTGTCTGCCCAACCTGATAGTCATTGGGCACAAAACCTGCATCGACTGCGGCACGCGAGGCACCAAGCGCAGCACCCAAGGCGTCAGCAAGGGGTTCCAGTAATTTGTGATAGTTCTCACCATTCCCGAGTCCCCGACCGCCAGAGACAATGATCTTGGCGGCCCCCAGTTCCGGACGCTCTGACTTGCTCAATTCGCGACCAATGAGTTTGGTCTGATTCGTATCAACTCCCCCCGCGATAGCTTCGATCAACGCACTATTATTTCCCTCTTGGGCAGCATCGAAAGCAGTGGTGCGAACAGTAATAACCTTAATCCGGTCGGTACTCATTACCGTTGCCAGCGCGTTGCCAGCGTAAATTGGACGCACGAACGTATCCGTGGATTCGATAGCTGTGATTTCGGATATCTGGGCGACATCAAGCAACGCTGCAACCCGCGGCATAAGGTTCTTACCGAAGGTTGTTGCGGGGACGAGAATGTGAGTATATCCAGCAGAATGAGCGATGACCAAGGCAGCGATATTCTCGGCAGTCTGACTTTCGTAGTGGACTGCGTCTACCACCTTCACTCGGCTCACACCGAGAAGGGTAGCGGTTTGTTGGGCAACGCTGGTGCAGCTTGCACCGACAACGAGGACGTGAATATCGTCCCCCAGTTGCTGGGCTGCGGTGATCGTGTTGCGGGTAGCCGCTTTAAGCACCTGATTGTCGTGTTCGGCAATAACGAGGATGGACATATTTAGATCACCTTGGCTTCATTCTTGAGTTTATTGACCAGTTCGGCCACGTCGGCAACCAGAATGCCGGCGCTGCGTTTTGGCGGTTCGGACACCTTCAGGGTGGTAAGTCGGGGAGCAACGTCAACTCCGAGCTCCGCTGGCGTAACAGTATTGAGCGGCTTTTTCTTGGCCTTCATGATGTTAGGCAAAGTCGCATAGCGTGGCTCGTTGAGGCGCAGGTCGGTTGATACCACAGCCGGCAGGCTGATCTCGAGGGTTTCGAGGCCGCCATCGATTTCACGAGTAACCTGTGCAGAGGCCTCAGCAATCACCACCTTCGAGGCAAAGGTAGCTTGTGGCCAGTCGGCTAGGGCAGCAAGCATTTGGCCAGTCTGGTTGGCATCGTCATCGATAGCTTGCTTCCCGCAGATGACAAGACCCGGGGCTTCCTTATCGCATAGTGCTTTCAGGAGTTTGGCAACGGCAAGAGGTTGGAGGTCAGCATCGGTCTCAACTAGGATTCCACGATCGGCACCGATGGCCATCGCAGTGCGCAATGTTTCCTGACAGGCAGAAACACCACAACAGACAGCGATGACTTCGCTGGCGACTCCAGCCTCCTTGAGGCGGACACCTTCTTCAACGGCGATTTCGTCAAATGGATTCATGCTCATTTTGACATTGGCCAAATCAACACCAGATCCGTCACTCTTGACGCGAATCTTCACGTTGTAATCAACCACGCGTTTTACGGGCACCAGAATCTTCATTATTTCAACACTCCTCTTAATCGACAGGACTAATACGAACAAACGGTAAGCCTTGAAATTATTACTGTTCGGCTTATTTTGCGTGGCATGCTACGGTGAGCAAGACTGTTGCGCAAACGACTTGAATGAACAACGTTGTGCATAAAATGCACAAGTTGTATCCTCAGCCTTAGACAAACATGCGCCGAAGCAAACATGCGCCGAAGAATTCCCAGTACTCGAGCACTTCTGGCTTTCGAAGCCGCAGCAAGCCATGAAAACTTTTCAAAGGCTGCTGAAGATTTATGCGTGACGCAAAGTGCCATTTGCAGGCAGATTGCCTACCTCGAAAGTTTTGTCGGGCTAAAACTCTTTCGTCGGTCAAAGCGCGGGGTGACCTTGACCGAAGCGGGCAAGACTTATGCCCGAAAGATTTCCAGTCAGCTGGATGCAGTGGAACGAGATACCACTCACCTCATGTCAGAAACAGGATTCGGCGGGTCCATCGAACTGGCCGTCTCCCCTACCCTTGCATCGAGATGGTTAATACCGCGCCTCGCCGATTTTCGCCAGGTGCAGCCGGAAATTACCGTCCATCTAACGACTTGTACACGCCCTTTCCTTTTTGATGAAACCGAGTTTGACGCGGCAATTCTCGCCAGCGGCGCAACATGGCCAGGTGCGGAATCCGTTTATCTCATGAGCGAGGCAGTGACACCGGTCTGCAGTCCGAGACTAATCGCGCCAGACTCGCGAATTGTCCCCGAAGCGATCTGCCAATTCCCATTGCTTCAGCAAACTACACGGCCTTACGCATGGCGATTGTGGTTCGAGTCGATTGGAATAAATTTCCAGAGCGACATGGTTGGCCCAAGATACGACCTGTTTTCCATGTTGAGCCAAGCTGCAATGTTAGACATGGGAATCGCCCTCATTCCCCCACAACTGATCGAGCATGAGCTTTCTCAAGGACTACTGATTACCCCAACGCCGGAATGCACATTCAGTGACCGCGCCTACTATCTGACTTATCCTGAGGCGCGATCCAACAGCGAAAACCTTCGAGTATTTCGTCAATGGTTAACTGAACAAACATCAGGACGACTTATTTAATTAGGTTGGGCTTTGATAATCACCGTGTTTTACGCCTAGCAGATGGGATACCCATTATTTCGGACAATGGCCTTCCAAAGTTCTCGTGTAGTTAAATTACTTATCGGCACATTGTGCTACCACTCCCAAAAAATGGAATATGCATGAAAAATCTATGCAATCCGTTACATACACCTTATATTGAACAGCGATACATATTACTCTGGATAAATAGCGTAACTTTGCAGAAAAATTATTTACCGACTTTCGCAGCTTCAACTCAGCCTATTCGCTGGAGATGCAAGTATTTTGTTAACCATCGCCATAGTCGCAGGAATGCCAACTCCCTTGTTTGAATTAAGTTGGCGGCACGAGATAGCAATGATGAACCACCTACTGTCATTATCAACGCCATTCGCAAGCCATTAGAATTCCGAGCGCTTTCGAATGGCGCCTCCTCTCGTTGCATTGAAGCCTGCCAGTCAATTCCGGAAACTGATCGTGCTTTCACCCATTCGATTCTGGAATGGTACCGGCTCCAAGTCGACGTCGCAGTCAATAACTGACTAATTTATCTTGTCAGACAATGCCGGTTAATTGTCCTTACACCTATCCCACACAGGGACACCGTCTTCTTGTGGTAAGCGTTCCCGTCTTGCAACTTCGTTAAGAATAACGCCATGAATATGTCTATCTTGTCTCGCGCCGATATAGTCATTGAGTTATACGTTTTCTCCACTCAGGTGACTGTAAGCTGATCACTAGACTCGAACACCTGCACAGATTCCGTTGACGCAACCGCGACATTACTTGTAACCGTCAGACTGACAGACTCTCGAAGATTGAGTCGATACTCCATCAAAAGGTAGGAGACCTATATGAAAACTGCTTCAGTGACATGTCTGAGAACACTGGCTGAACCGCTGGCAGCCTTATCCCTCTCGCATTTGAACTCGGACACCCGCCAGAGGCTGGCCGATGATGACCTTTCAGTCAATGCCTATCCGACCGCCTGTGGCGGCATCCTCTACGTCGGTAGGCCACGCCAACGTATTCCGACCGAAGCGGATTTGGCTGCAATCTTTGAGATCGCCGAGCAGGCTGGTATCGTCTGGTTAAAATTCGATAACGAGGCCGCGGTAATCGACGGTCTACCAATTTTTGAGACAAAATAGCCCGCATCGTGAGTGGCGCTACTTTAGGTCTATGCATTAGGACCGGCCCATACATGAATTTTTCCTGCGACTATTGCACGTTAGCCATGCCATCAGGGAGAGCCGGCAACACATTTCAGGGATGGCATCGGTTGTTCGGTCGACCATACCCAGGTCGCGTCGCCCCCGCGCTTGATGGCTTTTTCCTTTGCCGCCCGCTCCTTGGCATCCAGAAATGGACTGACTATGTGCAATGGGATAATGGACGGTCCTGCATCGAGTAGCAACGCATTCGGGAAACCCGCAACACTTCTCGCATCGTAGCGCAGCGGCTTGATGAAATGTCGGCGCTGTGCGACCAGGGCGTCAATCAGCGGCAACTCGTGCACTCCCTCGACGGGAATCCAGTGTTCGCTAAGCAGCATTAAACTCACCGTATCAATTTCATAGGTATATTCGCGACGGGCGCGGATCAATGAGGTCATGATCAGGCGTGTCGGACGACCTAGATCGGCATCCCGCGCCTCGAACAAAGGTGCAAACACACGTTCGATGCGATCCCAACTTCGGCTTGTTATCAGCAACGGCGTATCTGGCATATGGCGGATCCACACCCGGCGCCCCAACATCGTCGCTTCATTTGCCTTGTACTCGCCGATTACGACGGCCAGCGACGCCTCTTCTTCCCGAAGGCTTAGCACCGCAAGTTTCTCGTGTCGGCGTTGCGCTACGCCAACTTTAGAGCTTTCGCTAAAGGGTTCTGGCACATACAACCTATCGACCAGTGGCACGCCCTTCACCATGATCCCCACGGCTGCCTCCATCAGGTATTTGCACAGCACCCCTTGATTGCGTTTTCCAAACATAGCAGGTGTCCAGCGGTTGAAACCCGCGCGCTCGAAAAGGAAGTGCGCCAAGGCGCGCAAGGACATACGCAGCCTAGGTACATCAACCTCCCGCACCTCCCGAGACTCTGCTCGTGGCACACTTCGCCCTAATTTTCGCGACCAGGGGAAATCAACACGCAACTCCACCTTGCCGGGTTCTGGCTCCAGCACCGCTTCACCCATGAGTTCGCCCAAGCCTGACTGTTGTGGTTCCGGGTCGTAGGATGGACAAGCAGGATGATGGGCACTACCGCTACCCGGCATCCGCTTAACCACAAAGTTGCTGTGCCTAGCGACATACATTTCAATACCACCTGGTACGCACAGACAGCGCGGTCGCACAAGAGTGTCATAAGCATCAGCAAGTGCCGCCTGCAGTTGCGGATCCTCCTCTTCGAACTCGCAGCCTTTAATGGCAAACCGCTGGCGCTCCATCGCGGCACTCAGACTAAATCGTCGAGCAATTCTGCGAGCGTCGGCTTGGGTCGTGGGAGCAGTTCCCTTACCGCGCTTCGCTCTCCAATACCAAGGATTGTACCGACCTGATCCTCATCGCCCCCCCTTGTGTACATCCGTGATATCACCGTTAGACGGGCCGATTGCGCACTCAGTCCCTTGAGTTCAGCGTAGCGAAACAATTTTCGATAAATTTCCAGCAAGACGCGGCATACGTAGCGTTTCTGGCCAGGCCCACCATT
Organism: Betaproteobacteria bacterium HGW-Betaproteobacteria-6; assembly: GCA_002842145.1. Taxonomy (GTDB): domain Bacteria; phylum Pseudomonadota; class Gammaproteobacteria; order Burkholderiales; family Rhodocyclaceae; genus Azonexus. The sequence continues at coordinate 59,712 of PHCF01000004.1, forward strand.
TGAAGTAATTTTGTAAGCCTCGCCAGTCGGCGACAAAAACAAGCTGCTGTTCGGATCTAGGCCTCGATAAAGATCCGGCTCGCCAATGCCATGCCTACACTCACACCGTTCGCGAAAGTAGGCAGCCAGTGCATTTTCAAGGCGCCTGCTACTAAAATATAAAGGGCGCAGCTTGCCATTGATCGCTGCCTCGGGTCGCAATTCCGACTCCCGACAAACGCTTCCGTCCGGATTTAGATAATCGCGCACCTCAAGACGCGCAATCTCTAGAGGGCGCAAACCTGTTGCAAAAAGAATGTAGTACAAGGCCAAATCGTGCCAAGGGCGACTAGTCCGGCCCTTGATGCGAATTGCGCCCTGCTCAACTTCAAGTACCGATAGCACCCTCGCTGTGCGGGCATTCAAGGCCGCCTGCGGCACAAAACCGGCCAGCGCAACGTGGATAGCTTCCCGATGCAGACGCAAGCGTCGGACAAAGGCTGCACCTTCCTCTTTAAGGCCCTCGACACCAACAGCCTGGGTTAGTTGGATGGCAAGCGATTTTATGCGCCGCTCAACTGCAGTACGCGAAATACCGAAACGTACCGCTGCCGCTTCATAGGTGAGGCCATCGACCACCGCCTTAAGCATTTCGGCTGATTGCGCCAACATATCCGTGCGTTGATGGGTTTCATTTTCACCTGACATGCCTTACTCCCTTCTCAAACCACTGACCAAAATGCGTCCTTATGCTCAACCGCTCAGCACACTTTCACCAGGTGAAATCACTATTAAAACAAAGGGATTTCGACATCGCTCTGGGAATATTAGTCGTCTGAAAATGGACTTTTCGTTGCAAAATTGTTCCGTTGTAAATACGAAAACTAGAGATAGCCACAAACGAAAACTGTCATTAGAAATGAGAGCCAGACCAGCTTCGTTGCGCAGCACCCCCTTTTCTTCAAATAACGCACCCAAACCATCATGTTTTAGTTGATATGAATTTCGCTCCGGCCCTTGGACGAGAACCTTCAGAGCAAGCAATCTTTTTGGCCCCTCCAAAGAACGCAAAAGCAAAGATTGTTCTCCGTTATCTCAATTCCTTAGCTCACCGGCATTTGCGTATCCGTAACCAAGTCGTATCGAGAGCTTTGTAGCTGCCTCCTTGACGCAGAGCGCCAAGGAACTATCCCATTCCATATTGAAGTGACCAATTGTCCCGCCCGACATGATTGCCGCCACCATACTTCCCGTATGGTCGAATACTGGTGCGCTAAAGCCGTTTATTCCTGGCGCGAAACCACCGCTCGCCCGGGCTATGCCACGGCAGCGAATTTCTGTTAATCGCTCTTCAAATTCGCGCATCAGCGCCATCTGGGTTGTTTTTCCCGCTTTCGCAGCCACCCCCAGTTCCGCATCGAGCACCTTTTTCAATAAGGGAGATTGATAAAAGGCGGCAAAGACTCGGCCGGTTGCTGTGGTGGTGAGCGGCAAAACTATCCCTGTCCGAAGAGTTACTGTTACCGGCCCGGTTGCTTCGATGCAACGTACGCAAGTAGCGCCATTGGTACCCCATACAGCCAGTGCAACGGTCTCGCCAATTTCTTCACAAAGATCTTCAAGAATAGGCGTTGCCAAACTGACCGGTTCAATCCGCGCAAGGCTAGCAAGCCCCAGAGTCAAGGCAAAATGGCCTAGGGCATAGCGACCGGTATTGGCATCCTGCTCTACCAGTCCCATGCGTACAAAGCTCACCAAATAGCGATGTGCTTTTGATGCCGGCATCCCAACAGACTTGGCAAGATCACGCAACATCATCGATTTGCCGTTGGCGGCGAGCGCAGCTAGTAGCCTCGAGCCAATTTCGACAGATTGAACACCTTGTGCCTGCTTGACAGGATCGCTCGTCATTGTTTGAGGTAAAGCTTTGATCCGCCTTTGACTGCCCATAAAATTACATATTTGGATAATTGGGACCCTCACCACCTTGCGGGACCACCCAGTTGATGTTCTGTGTCGGATCCTTGATATCGCAAGTCTTACAATGCACGCAGTTCTGGGCATTGATCTGCAAGCGAGGATTCTGACCAGTTTCATCGCGCACGATCTCGTACACCCCGGCAGGGCAATAGCGTTGCTCAGGGGCATCGTAATATGCAAGGTTCAGGCAAATCGGCACAGAACTATCTTTGAGCCTCAAATGACAGGGCTCGTCTTCCTCATGATTGGTGTTCGAGATAAAAACTGACGAGAGACGGTCAAAGGTGAGTACGCCATCTGGCTTGGGGTAATCGATTCGCTGACATTCAGCTGCCCTCTTTAGCTTCTCGTGGTCGGGGCCGCTGTGGTGAAGTGTCCACGGCGCCTTACCGCGAAAAAGAAGCTGATCGATTCCGAACATCAAGCTGCCCAGATAGAGTCCCTTGGCCATCCATGGCTTGAAGTTACGGGCTCTGTACAACTCCTCATACAGCCAACTCTTGCTGAATGATTCCGGAAAAGCAGCAAGTTCATCGCCACTACGACCAGCAAGGACTGCATCGAAAGCCGCCTCTGCAGCCAGGGAGCCACTCTTGATTGCGCAGTGCGAGCCTTTGATGCGCGACGCATTCAAGAAGCCAGCATCATCACCAAGCAACGCCCCACCTGGAAACACCAGTTTGGGTAGCGACTGCAGCCCTCCTGCAGCAATGGCGCGCGCACCATAGGCAATGCGCTTGCCACCTTCAAGAAACGTACGAATCGCCGGATTGGTTTTCAGCCGCTGGAATTCTTCGTAAGGAGAAAGATATGGGTTTGTGTAACCAAGTCCGGTCACGAAACCAACCGAAACAAGGTTATCTTCCATGTGATAAAGAAAACCGCCGCCATACGTATCTGGGTCAAGTGGCCAACCGCCGGTATGGATAACAAGGCCAGATTGGTGCTTCTCCGGATTAATCTCCCAGAGCTCTTTTATTCCAATACCATAAACCTGTGGGTCAACATGATTGCGCAGATTGAATTTTTGCTCAATCTCCTTGCCAAGATGGCCACGGCAACCCTCAGCAAACAAAGTGTATTTAGCGTGCAATTCCATACCTGGCTGATACGCTGGACCATGACTGCCGTCCTTGAGAACCCCCATGTTGCCAGTCGCGACGCCCTTCACTGAACCATCATCGTGGTACAACACCTCCGCCCCGGCAAAACCGGGGTATATTTCGACGCCGAGCTCTTCAGCTTGCTGGCCTAACCAGCGGCAGAGATTACCAAGGCTAATTACATAGTTGCCCGCATTGTGAAAACAGCTTGGCAGCAACCAGTTTGGAATCTTTGAAGCTCCACCTTCCTTGAGAATCAGGAACCGGTCTTCCGTGACAATAGCGTTGAGAGGTGCGCCGAGAGCTTTCCATTCGGGTAGAAGTTCAGTCAGTGCCTTTGGATCCATCACCGCACCAGAAAGAATATGACCGCCGATTTCTGAGGCTTTATCAATTAGACAGACACCAATCTCGTTCCCACCCTGGGCCGCCAGCAGCTTTAGGCGAATCGCCGCGGCAAGCCCTGCAGGGCCGCCACCAACAATTACGACGTCGTATTCCATCGCTTCACGTTGCATGTTTTTCCTTTACAGGTACCAACCGTCAGCCCGAGACTCACAGAGCCAATGCTGAACGGTTAGAAAATATAACCAGATAAAACTCAGTTCCACTTTCGACAGCCAGCACGGCCGCTTACGCAAATATCTAAAATATTTGCCATATAAAAAACCTCGCAACAATTAAAACTGTTCAAATAGATTGCCGCAGAAAATTTAGTTGTTCATCCAGTTGCTGATAAGATTCATCGATCCAATCTGAGAGATACATGAGCGATAAGTAGCGAGGCTGAATATCCGTATCAATCGTCTTATCTAAGCGCCGCTGAAGTGCCGCCAACAAATTCGAATTATTGCCCGGAAAATCTATTACCCTATTAATTAATTCGATTCGCAATTTTTCAAACTCAACAGGGTCTGACTCTGCCAACAGAAATATATCCTGAAGATTAATTTCCGTCCCACCAAATGAGAAATTACCATTCACCTTAGATTCCTCGTGCTTTAAAGTTAGGCATTAATACTCGCTTACCCTAAACAAGATTCGCATTACACCCACCCTGGCAGTAGCACAATAAACGAGATAAGCAGTCAACAACTCAGAAAATAACTCTCCTCACATTTAGCAATATCTGCAGTGCAACGATAAACATCAGCCAGCCGGAGATTTTGAAGAACAAAGCAGCAGAAAAAATATCAATCCAAAGATATTTTTCATAAACACCGACTTAATTCAATCCAGTCTTCAAGTGTGGTCCAAGATAAGGCTCTATTGTTCTCTTGAACAAGGATTTTCTCAACTACACCATCATTAACTATGAGTGCATAAATCAACTCACCAGAGGGTATTTCGAGATACCTTTGTTCATCAAATAAGCCAATAGTCGAAGTCCAGTTCGCTCCGGAGTCAGACATTAGTCGCAGATAGCTCCTCTTTCCTAGTTGCAAGCCCCAAACACCAACTATGAATGGATTTTGAATGGCTACTACCCAAACCTCGTTCACGACCTTACCGACAATTTTTTCAGCAAGCCCAGCGTAATTATTTAACTTAACTGAGTAATCCCGATAACAACCGGATAACCCAAAAATAGCGACTTTATTTCCTGATAATGAATCTTTTAGATTTCGATCAACCGGACGAATGTTTCTAAGCTCGACATTGAGAATTTGAATCTCTCTTAAGACTCCTCTGGCAACATTATCACCAAGTGCTACTCGAAAAGGTGAAACACTCTTCTCAGTTGAGACATTTAAATTACCAAATTCAGAGTCATGCAAAGCATCTCGACTAGCACTCGGGTTTTGTTTACATAGCCGCAAATTAACTTGTTGTGATGACGAAAAAACAACCATCTCAGTTCCTCTTAACTTCTAAAACCCTGCTTAGGAAATGCATAATCCTAGACACAATTGCGGCTCAGAATGGCGCTTGAACTGGAATAGAAGTACGTTCTGCGACTATCCGATTTCCTGCATCAACATAGACGAGACATGGCCGTAGATTCGATAATTCAGCTTCTGCAAAGACGCCATAACTGGCGATAATTAGCAGATCGCCCGGTGCCGCTTTGCGTGCGGCTGCGCCATTTACAGAGATAACCCCGGAGCCACGCTCACCTAGAATGGCGTAGGTTGTAAAACGCTCCCCATTCGTGACGTTGTAAATATCAATTTGCTCATACTCACTGATACCGGCCGCCTCTAGAAGGTTTTCATCAATTGCACAAGAGCCCTCATAGTTAAGCTCTGCATGTGTTGTAGTTACGCGATGAAGTTTTCCTTTAAGGCAAACTCGATTAACCACTTCAATTCTCCTTACGGAATTTTCTTGTTACAACTTCCCAAAGGAATCAAGCATTACAAAAATCCCATTTGAAAAACATTCAAACAATGCTGCGCCTAGACCAAATTCATAGAATCGGCAATTCGCTCACGATATGCTTTTGGTGAACCGAATAACTCCACATTCGTTTTTGCGCGTTTATAGAGATATTGGAGGTCGTATTCCCAGGTGTAGCCAATCGCACCATGCAGAAATAGCGCACGATCAGCTGCTCGCGCAGCCGATTCCGTTGCAAAGGCCTTTACCATCCATGCATGCAGCGGGCCATGGATCTCAGCATTCTCTAGAGCCCAAGCAGCGTAATAAATGCCGGAATGGGCCGCTTCAATATCAACAAGGACCTCGGCGGCAGCATGCTTAACCGCTTGAAAGGAACCAACAGGAACCCCAAACTGAACGCGTTCCTTAACGTAGGCCGTGGTCATCTCAAGCATGCGTCGCGCCAAACCAAGCGATTCTGCAGCCACCAACAGTGCGGTGCAGGCTGCAACCTTCTGAAGGTCATCGTCTGTAATCGAGCCGATCCGTTGCCCAACGGCGCCATCTAACACGACGTCAGCAAAGCGGCGGGTATGGTCGACCAATTGGCGAGCCGAAATCACAATACCAGAGTGCTCTGCCTCCACGAGCCACAGATCAACTCCATTACTGGTACGCACGGGAACAAGTAAGAATGCAGATCCAAGTGCATCGAGCACCAACGGAACAGCGCCAAAAAGCTTTTGCTCACGCAACACAACTTCGTTGCATTTAGCATCGACCAGTCTGCCCCCTGGGATCACCACAGAGACGCCAGCGCCGTTTTCTAGAACGTCGGCTACAGCTTGAAGACTTCCTGTAGCTCGAAAAATCAACGGTAAAGCTAACCCAGTCGTCGCAAGTAAACGCCCAGAAGGTGCAGCCGCGCGGCCAAGCTCCTCAAAAAATATTGCGAGCTCAACAATTCCGCCGCCCTGCCCTCCTGCATCTTCATGAATGCCCAGCCCAGGCCAGCCTTGTCGCGCAGAAAAATTATCGAACTCCCCCAAGAGTCCTTCCTCAGCCCAAGCACGTGTGCGCGCAAACGTCACGTCACGCTGCAAACAACCGCGGACTGCATCTTGAAACATCTGCTGCTCTTCATTGAAGGCAAATTTCATAATCGCTCCGCTTAAGCCTTGGGAAGGCCGAGAACACGCTCGGCCACAATATTCCGTTGGATGAAGGTACTGCCGCCTGCGATGCTTGTACCGCGGGCTTGATAGGCCAGCCGCAGCCAACGGCTATTAGCATTCATGCTGTCGGGATCTTCTTGCCCGGCCAGCCCAAAGCTCCCTACAGCAAAGTCCGCTATTTCCTCGACCAAGGCAGTGGAAAATAGCTTAGCCGTGGAAACCTCTGCACCAGGCGACGCGCCTTCCGCCATAGCACTGAGTATCCGTTTCCCGGTGAGTCGCTGAAGGGTTGTGCGCAGATAGAGATCTGCCATTTTTTGCCGCACAACGGGGTCCTCGCCAAGACGTTGGCCGTCGCTATTCTTAGCCTCGCGAACTTGCGCCACCAAATCATTGATCGCCTGCTGAGTGTTCACACGCCCGGTAGCCAAGGCAACCCGCTCATAACTAAGCGTTGCCATCGCAATACGCCAGCCATCATCCACCCCCCCAACGACGCAGTCATCGCCAACCCACACATTGTCGATAAACACCTCATTGAAGTCGGTTCCTCCCAACATATGGCGCAAAGGACGAACACTCACCCCAGGCTGACGCATGTCTAGAAGAAAATAAGTAATGCCACGATGTTTACTGTTGGGCGCCCCGGTTCGAGCAAGCAAAATACCCCAGTCGGCAATCTGCGCCCGACTACTCCACACCTTCTGTCCATTGATGCGCCAGCCATTTCCATCGCGCTGCGCTTTGGTTTGCAACGCAGCCAAATCCGAACCAGCGTTAGGCTCGGAGAACAACTGGCACCAGAGGCTATCCCCTTTCAGGATTGCCCCAAGAAATCGACTTTTCTGCTCATCAGTACCGAAGTCAATCAGCGTCGGGCCAAGCAGCCCCTCACCCAGTATATTTAGGCGATCAGGTGCACCGGCCTGATCACATTCTTCGGCGAATATTGCCTGCAGGAGGACACCTACCCCCCGCCCTCCATGCTCGCTTGGCCAGGACAGCCCCGCATACCCGGCCTCGTGCAACTGTTGCTGCCAGCGGCGCCAGCGAGGCAACCGATCCTCAAGCGTTTCCGGCTCAGAACCAAGCGCGGGAACAACCCGACTCAACCACTCGCGAAGTTCGCGACGGAACTCAATTTCTTCCGGAGCATCACTGAAATCCATTTTTACTTCCCCTTCCAGTGCGGCTGGCGCTTCTCGGAAAAGGCAAGCGCCCCCTCCGTCGCATCCTCTGATCGGCGAACACGCTCAATTAGGCTAGCCTGATTGATCCATGATTCGTCCTCCGCCCAGTCGATTGCACCACGTACGATATGCTTCGAAGCGCGAACAGCAATCGGCGCATTCTCTGCGATGACGTTTGCCATCTTTAGCGCCGATGCCATTGCCTCACCGGGTTCGCAAAGCAGGTTAACCAAGCCAAGCTCATAGGCACGCTCAGTCGTAATCAGATCGCCCGTTAACGCCATTTCCATCGCAATGTGATAGGGAATTCGCTTGGGCAACCGAAGGACCGCCCCAGCACCAGCCACCAACCCACGCTTGACTTCGGGCGTTCCCATGCGCGCACCACGCGCAGCAACGAGCAAGTCGCACGAGAGCGCAACCTCAAGCCCCCCCGCCATCGCAAAACCTTCAATTGCCGCAATCAGCGGTTTATCTGAGGAGCGCTCACAAATCCCGCCAAAACCACGACCGTCAATCAGAGGCCATTCACCATCTGTGGCAAACGCCTTTAGATCCATTCCGGCACAAAAACCCGGCCCGGCTCCTCCAAGAACCCCCACCCGAAGCTGATCATCGCCATCCAGCATATCGAGCGCCGCAGCCACCCCCCTCGCTAGATCGAGGTTAATCGCATTACGGACCGACGGACGATTTAGGGTGATGATAAGAATATGCCCTCGGCGCTCGGTCAGAACCGGCCCCCCAGGGAGTGTTGAGGTATTAGTCATCGCACGACCCAATCTGACAGGCTATTTACAAAAATAGAAACGAAAAGAATCACCGTTTCCACCATGCCAGATGGACGTTGCTAGAGACTCGATGCCTACACGAAAGAGGCCGAATCAAGCTGTAAGCAAAAAGGAATAGAAAGGGATCACAACGATCTTGGCTTCCTGACCTTCTTGCTACGCCGACGCGAACCACGCCGCGCAAACGATCTGCGACAACACTCTCCACTGACAGTGGAGAAATATTGGCAGATATCGCAACAACAGTCAATATACGTTGCGATGTTCGCGACAATTTAATGTCTAATACGTGAATACCGCTGACAAACGAACATCCGATCCTCAGCACAAACCAAGCACATGCCCGGTATGCGACTAGCTTAGGGCGCGAGCATACCCGGACGACGAATCTATAATCACAAAACCAAACCCCAAGCCGTTGTCACAAACGCCCTTTGGAAATCCCAAACGGGGGCAATCTCGGAGGTCTCGAACGCTAGCCAATCCACATCTGGAGACACCGCAACCTCTGGTGTAGTTCACACACACCCTCCGTCACAGCGCAGACAAGACGAAGCAACTTAGGGAGAGTGCGCATGTCCAATTCATCACTATTTGACATGGCCCATAGACTCAACAGGTCACACCAAAAACATAGGTCGGCTGCGAGACGGCCTCAGCCCCTCCGCCACAACACAACTGATCGAACACTAAAAAATTATTCCCCATCTGCTGCAGGAAGGAATTTGAATTCGCGCTTGTAGACTTCAAGGATTGCTCGTGTAGTAATCCGCCGAATTCCTTTGATCTTCGACAAAGGCCCCGCAAGGAAGTCAACAAACGCCTCGTTTGTTCTAAAGGTTGCGCCAGCCGAGATATCAAACGCTCCAGTTGTCGTGTAGACAATATAGACCTCAGTCAAGTCAGACAATTGTTGAGCAACTTTCCTTATGAAATGCGTCTCAACCTCAATCTCCATCATAATCCAAACAGGATAGCCAACATTCAGGGGACTGGTTTGAGCAACAAACTCAATCACTCCGCTGGTCACGAGCCTGTTCAGACGATGGCGAACCGTCGACTCCGGTAGGCTTAAGCCCTCCGCGATCGCAGTGACCGGCATTCGAGCATCACCGTGCAAGCATTTGATGATATGAATATCTGTGTCATTCAATTTCACTCTTTTTTCCATTGAAACTTCCTCAATTTATGCTTGATTGATTGCGTTTTGTTTAAAACCCAAGACGCTACCTATGCCTGGATTGTATATAGAGCAACGGCAACTAAGTACACCAAAATGGCGGCAATGAAGAAACACCCCGCTTTTTTAGAAGAGCAAAAATAAAATCATATGACATATTTCATGCGCGCAACTCGACACACCACAGGTAAACCTGCTCCGCCAGCCCCTCTTAAATCAATTTTGCCAAACAGCGATTCTCGAGAAAGACTTAGGGCCCCTCCGCTATACGCCGTCCAAAAGGCGGCAATCATGCTACTTGCTTTTCGGTCTCCTGCCCACGTAGCCGGCCACTGATAAATTGACATGGCGAGCGATAGCCCAGGTTCGAATGCAATCTCCGCCAGTTGTAAAAAAATCTCGACGCATCCGAAGGCCATGGCCTTCATGCCTCATCTTGTTACAAAGAGTTCGCTGCGGTGATACCTAGAATGACCCCGAGTTGCATATTCACGATGCCCCCTGCTCGATGCAAACGGGAAAGATCGTTGCCAAACCATTTGCCAGACAAGACCCTCACGGTACAGCGCAAAATTCATGTAAATCACTGGTAAACGACCGGACAACGCACGCGGAACATTACTGTCTGGCCAATAGGTCAACGCAACGGAAAATTAGTCAATGGCCCTGAACGAGCCAGATCACGCAGTTACCGAACTATCTTGACTTGAGTATCCCAGCAATTTCCTTTGCGGCGGCTCATAGAGAATGGCATGCCGTAATCCGTGAGCTTCGGCTGGAATCAATGGATAGCGTGCCGCCCCTCAGTCTGAGTGGTGAATCAATCCCGATACGATCCACCTCCTGAACTGAACCATGCTCAGAACATCCGTCACTATGCCCACCGCCACCCGCGGCTTGAGCAACCATCCAACACCTTCCCGATTGAACAGGTCGAGCAAAATCGACAGATTCCAGCTCCTACTCTATAACGCTCACCATCCAGGCTTATGGCCTGCACCGTTCATAGCAATTGCGACCCGCTCCTGAAAGCTGACGGAGAGGAGCAACCCCACCCACGCACTGCAATTGAAGACTTACGCAAAAATTGACAGGGCTTATGCACCACCCAGACAACAAGCGTTAATCGCCAATACAACAACTATTACATGCGTTTTACGCCACCTTTGTTGACTTATCTTGCGATATCGTCAATTATAATCCCAGCAACAGCAAACCACATTGAGCAATCTGACCCGTTTTAACAAGCCAAGAAGCCCAAATCGTAGGTTCGCTGCGGCCACTGCGTGCGTCAGGGGATTGCACACACGATTACGTAACGCCACATCAATCTAGTTGGCCAATTATTGGAGGAGCACAATGACAAAAGGAAAAACAGACGGGCGGAATGTTCGCCCGAAGTATGTAAATGCGATGATCGGCCTGTCGATCGCCATGGCCTTTCCCGCTCAAGCTGATGAGGTAACTGAGCTCAAGGCACAAATGAACAAGCTGCTGCAGAAAATTGAGGCTCTAGAAACGCGTCAAAATGCAACGGCGGAAAAACAGGCTGCAACAGAAGCCAAAATTGCAACCTCCTCCGCGCCGACCAGCAGAACTCCCGGGACGTTCCAGATCCCCGGAACAGAGACCACTGTCAAGGTTGGCGGCTTCATCCAACTGGAAGCCACAAAGGATATCAAAAATACCTTCGGTGGCCAGACATACGATGTTTTCGTGCCATTTACCGCGGCCAATGGTGGCATCCCTTACAAAGGTACCGTGCAGGCAAATCGCGAAAGTGGACAAACGCAATTCGAAGCGCGGACCTCTCGCGTTAATCTGGACATCAACACGCCGACAGCCTGGGGCAACTTGCGCACCTTTGTCGAAACAGACTTCCTAGGTACCGGCGGCACCAAATTTCAAAGTAACTCGACTGCGTTTCGTCTGCGTCACGCCTACGCTGAACTTGGCCCCTGGCTGGTCGGTCAAGCGTGGACCAATCAAGGAGATATCGCTCAGGGTCTAAACTGGTTCGATATTATTGGACAACCAGTTGGCATCCCAGGGATGGGGCGCTTCCCGCAAATTCGTTACACCTATGCGATTAATCCGACATCCAAGGTTTCAGTATCACTGGAACAGCCAATTCAGGATTATTCGGGTTCTGACGTTGTTACCTTCGGCGCAACGGGAACAACAATCTCCAAGAATTCAGTCGACACCGTACCCGACTTCACCGCGCGCTACACGCTGGCAGACACTTGGGGGCGCCAGTCCGTTGGCCTGATTCTCCGTCGCATCAAAGCAGAAGGCACCAACACCCAGTCCTTGACCGCTGCGGGCAGCCCAGAAATTCATTCGTCGTCCGTCACGGGATATCTGGTGAACTATCAAGGCCAGATCAACCTTTTCAAGACCGACAAGTTGCTCTACTCACTTATCTATGAAGATGGTGCTGGGCGCTATATGAACGATCTGCAAACGTCAGCCATCATGACTAGCACCGGGCTTGATACCGTGAAGGGCTGGGGAGCAAATGTCGGCTATCAACATTTCTGGAAGCCGGACTTGCAGACGAATGTCTCCTACGGGAAGGTCCACTACTCCACCTCCGACTGGACAAAAGTTAGCGCTGATAAATTTGCTCGGTACAACTCTGCCGACTCCTTCCACCTCAACCTGATGTGGAGCCCGGTCAAGGATTCACTGGTCGGCATCGAGTATGTCTACGGCAAGATCGGTAATGACGTTGGAAACAAGGGCGATGCTCAGCGCCTCACCCTTGGTGCTCGATACGGCTTCTAGAGTTCTATATCTTCCTGCGTGATTTCCCCCGGCCAGCCCGGGGGGCTTTTTCGTCTACGCAACATCTACGTATTCATTCGAAGCCAAGTTTTTCAGTCGGATCGAGTAAATAGATTAAGACTCCCTCTGCGTCACCTTCCCCGGCCAGTCCGGGGTTTTTTTGCCACCTATTCAAGCCACTTTAGACTAAATCGGTGTTGCACAAAATCAGCTTCAAGTAGTTAAGTAGCACAGCCGAACAAGCCAGACGCACCGAAAAATTGCTTCGAAATACTATATGCGCTCAGCCACCACGAAATGGCTTACGTTCCTCACGCAGGTCCGTCTGAAAAATTTGCAGCACCGCACTCAACTTTCCCAATGCCGAATCCAGCTTTAATCAGATTTAGTGCGAATCCGCCTGCTATTGGCATAGCTAGAAAGTTTCTCCGCTCGGCCAGCAAGGCTGCTATTTGGCATGCCAAGCTGGCATTTTAACCGGTTCGAGAGTCGACTACTCGAACCGGTTTTTTTTGGTCGCTGTTGCCTCAAACAAATTGATATCGGACTCACTCCCCTCTCCCCTTGCTCAGATGCAGACAACCGATAACGAGTGACGAGGGGCATAGTTCTCTAACACAACGGAACACGACGCGATCGCAACTGACGGGCTCGAAATTGACTCAGGCACAGCAAATAGAAGCAATCGAGATCAAGGAAATATGATCATATACCGCAATCAATCGTATTTTTCATTGCTGATACTGTCATTTTATTTTACTTTTTTGGCTGTTTTCGCAACATGTCTGTTGACACAACAGCATCACGATGACCATAATAAAGCTAGAAATAGCTAATCGCTATTTGCTTACCCGCCACTAACTTATTGTCTTTTCAGCCAGAAGCAACTGCGCCCCAATGTCAAACCTGTGGCGCGTGAGAGAGGGCGTTCAGTCTTACAGTCGATCGCAATTGAAAATTAAGGAGAAATTGATGAAACTTGATTCGAAGGTAGCAGTAGTTACCGGTGGCGCATCCGGAATTGGTCTTGCCACCGCAACGATGCTTGCCTCAGCGGGGGCACGCGTCTTTATCGGCGATCTAAACGAAGAAATGGGCGCCGAGGCTGCACGAAGCATCAGCAATGCCGGTGGCATCGCTGAGTTTATACGCCTTGATGTTACCGATGCCGCATCGGTCAAGACTTTTGCAGATGCTGTTCATGCGAAGTGCCCGAAAGCTGACGTGGTCGTAAACGGTGCCGGGTGGGACAAAATCGAAGCATTTGTCAAGAATGATCCGGCCCTGTGGGACAAAGTCGTAGCGATTAATTTGGTTGGGCCAATCACCGTAGCTCGCGCGTTCCTTGACCCGATGATTGCGGCGAATGCCGGCAAGATCATCAATATCTCCAGTGACGCAGGTCGAGTGGGTAGTTCGGGTGAGGCTGTTTATGCAGGTGCGAAAGCCGGGCTAATCGGTTTCACAAAATCGCTTGCACGTGAAATGGCGCGCTACTCAATTAATGTTAATTGCGTATGCCCTGGGCCAACAGACACTCCATTGCTGCGCCAACAATCAGAAAAAATGCTGGAAGCCTTCAAGAGTGCTATTCCGTTCCGCCGCTTTGCACAGCCTGATGATATTGCTGGCTCGGTCCTTTTTCTTAGCAGCAACTATGCCGATTACATCACCGGACAGACCATCAGCGTAAGCGGTGGCCTGACGATGGTCTGATCGATTTAACACTACACTTGAGGAGAAAGACATGGAATATACCGACATCAAATATGAAGTAATCGACCAAGCGGGCATCATTACGTTTAACCGCCCGGAGCGCTATAACTCATTTCGTGGTCGCACGATTGAGGAAACCTTGCACGCATTTAAGCGTGCTTGGGCTGACAAGCAAGTCGCCGCAGTTATTGTTACTGGCGCAGGAGACAAAGCGTTCTGTACTGGCGGCGACCAGAAGGAATTCAACGAAACGGGAAGTTACGGCACCAGTGAAAACGGCCTGTGGGAACTTGATGCCTTGCAACAGGTGGTACGCGACATCCCGAAACCCGTAATTGCAGCAGTAAATGGCTTCGCAATTGGCGGGGGTCATGTTCTCCACGTCCTTTGCGACATCACGATTGCATCGGAAAATGCCAAGTTTGGCCAAGCTGGCCCGCGCGTTGGCTCCTTCGATGCAGGCTGGGGTACCGCATACCTGGCGCGAATCGTTGGGGAAAAGCGTGCGCGCGAGATTTGGTACTTCTGTCGCCAGTATACGGCGCAACAAGCTTACGATTGGGGTCTGGTTAACAAGGTGGTTCCAGTTGGCCAGTCGCTTGCCGAAGCTCAACAATGGGTCGCCGAAGTTGCCTCAATGAGCCCGACCTCGCTCAAGGCGCTCAAGGCATCCTTTAATTGTGACAGTGCGCAGATCTTCGGTCAAACCAAAATGGCTTATCTCCAGCTTGAAATGTGGGGCACCGCGGACGAAGTGATGGAGGGCAAGCAAGCCTTCGTTGACAAGCGTAAACCTAACTTCACGCCGTTCCGCTAACAGCATCCCGGGTGGCCGAACCGGCCACCCTTTCCCCATTAGTAGCCGGACTACCGGCAGATTGGAAATACCGTGACTGAACGCTATTGTTCAATTTTCCGCCCTGGATTGTTTGCCGGCAAGGTGGCAATTATTACTGGTGGGGGCAGCGGCATTGGCCGCTGTGCCGCACATGAACTTTCGTCATTAGGTGCCCGCATCGCCTTGCTGGGGCGCAAGCAGGACAAGTTGGATAAAGTAAAAGCTGAAATTGAAGCTTTGGGCGGAGAAGTCGATACCTTTGCTGGCGACATCCGCAATGAAGAAGGCGTTAAAGAAACGATTGCAGCAGTACTACGCCGCTTCGGCCGCATTGATCATCTTGTAAATAATGCGGGCGGGCAATATCGCGCAGCCCTTGAAGACATTACGCTCAATGGTTGGGATGCTGTTATACGCAGTAACCTTAACGGCGGATTTGTCGTGTCACGAGAATGCTTCACTCAATGGATGAAGGAGCATGGTGGTGCAATCGTTAACATCGTAATGGACAATTGGTGCAGCACACCAATGATGGGGCATTCTGGCGCAGCGCGTGCCGGTATGGTCAATTTCACAGAAACAGCCGCAGTCGAGTGGGGTCCCTATAACGTACGTGTAAACGGCGTCGCGCCCGGGGGGGTTGCCTCATCCGGCTTTGATCACTATCCGGAAAGCGAACGTGAGTTTTTGCGAACCTATAGCGACACCGTACCACTTGGTCGTGTAGGCACCGAAGCCGAAACCTCCTCGGCCATTGTTTTTCTCTTATCAGAAGGTGCTGCGTACATTTCCGGCACCACGGTACGTGTCGATGGCGCCGTTTCTGCCTCTCGCCCGTGGTATCCACTGCCGAAGCGGGACACATCGTCACCTGTGTATAACGGATTCCACCTTTACACACCGCCTCAAGTACTTCGCGATTGAATGGTGCGGACGCATCCGCATGCTTTTTAGTTACCCAACATCTTAATAGACGAGATCCCGCATGATCAATCCAATGAGCCTCGAAGGAACGACCGTAATTGTCACTGGTGCAGCACAAGGTATCGGGCTAGCTGTTACCACCCTTGCACGACAGCTTGGCGCCTCAGTCGTCATGATTGACCTTAATCCTGAAACGTTAAACGCAGCCGCAGCTCAATTTAACACTGATCAAGTGTTGCCAATTGCCGGTAATGTGACTGATCCAGCTTTTGTCGAATCTGCCTTCGCAAAAGCCAGCCAACAATTTGGCGCTATCCATGGACTGGTCAATAACGCAGGCATTATCCGCCCGGCGATGATTGAAAAAATGGAACCGAAGCAATGGCAAGATGTAATCGACGTCAATCTTACCGGCACCTTTTACTGTCTTCAGGCATTCGGGCGCCAAGTAATCGCGCAGCGAGCTGCCGGAAATACTGCGCCAGCATCCATCGTCAATATTTCGTCAATTGCAGGACGTAAGGGCACGATCGGACAAATTAACTATAGCGCAGCAAAATCTGGACTTTTCGGCGTCACGATGAGTGCTGCACTCGAATGGGCGAAACATGATATCCGGGCGAACGCAGTTTGCTTTGGGCTGGTAGAAACGCCGATGACCGAAGTCGTTCGTGGTGAGAAGTTTCGCGACATGATGTTAGCCCGCATTCCGATGGGAAGATGGACTACTCCGGAAGAGGTTTCTAAGTCGATCTGTTTCCTGCTATCAGATGCTGGGTCATATATCACCGGGCAGACCTTGTCGGTCGACGGTGGAACCTTCATGAGCTCCTGATGCCGGTACATTTTGGGTAGGTAAAATGGCAATTAAACTTGACACGCTTCTAAGCTGGCCATTCAAAGATGTTGTGCAGAGTTATACCGCGCGTGACAGCATCTTATATGCGCTATCTGTAGGACTTGGCGCCGACCCCATAGATCATGATCAGCTAAGGTTCGTCTATGAAAATGGTCTTGAGGCATTCCCTACGATGGCCCTTGTATTGGGATACCCAGGCCCGTGGGCAGCTGATCCGCAATCAGGCATCGACGTTTCCAAGCTGGTTTTCGGTGAACAACAAGTAACTTGGCATAGTTCTTTACCTCCCGCAACAACCATACGAGCGCGTGAGCGTATCGTCAATGTGATCGATAAGGGCGAAGGGCGCGGCGCCTTGGTGTATGTTCAACGGCAGATTTTTGACCATAGCACCGAACAGCTACTTGTGACATTGGATGGTACGTTGTTCTGTCGTGGAAACGGCGGTTTTGGTGGCCCTGATGGACCTATCCGTGAGCCTTGGCAGGTACCTGAACGGGATCCGGATTGCGTAGTCGAGATGCCGACGCTTCCACAAGCTGCCCTGCTTTATCGGCTCAATGCCGATTACAACCCTCTTCATGCGGACCCGAAGTTTGCCTTAGCCGCTGGTTTTCCTCGCCCGATTCTGCATGGGCTATGTACCTTTGCGATTGCAGCCCAAGCTGCTCTGAAAACCTATGGAGGGCTACGTGCTGATCGTTTACGTAGCCTTCGGGCGCGCTTTACAGCCCCTGTTTATCCAGGGGAGGTTCTGTCGGTCGAGTTATGGCGGGACGACAACTCAATCTCTTTTCGTGTTTGGGTACGTGAACGCAATACAAAGGTGCTTGATGGTGGCCACGCGATCATTATCCAGAAAGCGTAACCCTGTCCCCACTTTGTAAGGAAGGACTTGAGGGCCAATGGGATCGATAGATGCCAACCGCCTAAAAAGCTGGAACTTCTCGGAGATCGTCCAAACCTACTCTGCGCGCGACACCATGCTATACGCGTTGACTCTGGGTTTGGGCGCCAACCCTGAGGATCCTCGGCAGTTACGCTATGTATACGAACGGAACCTGATCGCGTTTCCAACCATGGCGACCACACTTTGTTTCGATGGCCCATGGACGGTGCCAGGCTCAGGGATAAACCTTGGGCAGCTATTGCATGGCGAACAAACGATCACCATGCACTCACCGCTACCACCGGCAGGTACCGTCCGCTCTCGGGAGAGAATCACCAATCTTGTCGACAAAGGCAAGGATGCAATCATCTACAGTTGTCGTGAGTTACTCAATAATGAGACAGGCAGCAGAATTGCGACCCTAGAGTCTGCCATTTTTTGCCGCGAAAATGGTGGCTTCAGCAGCATATCGAAGCAGAACAAACGGCTTACGCAACCAGTTCCGACACGAGCACCAGACAGCGTAGTCGAAATACCCACCCTCCCCCAAACCGCAATCATGTACAGACTGAACGGCGATTACGCCAAGTTACATGTCGACCCCAACTTCGCGAGTGAGGCAGGATTCTCTCGCCCCATCATGCACGGGCTATGCACATTCGGCATTGCAGCGCTGGCAGTCCTTCAAGGATATGCAGATTTAGACGCCTCCCGCCTAAAGAGTTTCAGGGTACGATTTTGCGCCCCTGCATACCCGGGCGAGACCATTTCCGTAGAGCTCTGGCGCGACAGTGAACTTATCTCTTTTCGCGCCTGGGCAGCTGAACGTGGCATCAAGGTGCTTGATTGCGGTACTGCCGTGCTCACCTGATCAACTATCGGCAACCTCATTAAATTCAACGCAAAGGAAATACTCGTGAATCGTCTAAATGGAAAGACCGTATTGATCACCGGCGCAGCTCGCGGAATTGGTGCCGCAACTGCATCTGCCATGGCGAACGAGGGGGCAAAAGTTCTCGTTTGCGACATTCTTGATGACCAAGGGGAGGCTCTCATAACCTCGATCCGCACCTTTGGTGGCGAAGCCTACTACCATCATCTCGACGTAACAAATGAGGAACATTGGGCCGAGGCAACGCGCTTGGCAACCCAATACTTCAACGGTGTCGATGTTCTTGTCAATAATGCGGGCATCTATCTTGGCAAGAGTTTTGAGGAAGCGAGCATGACCGATTGGCAACGACTTTGCGACATCAATCTCACCGGAGTTGTGCTAGGGATCAAGGCCCTTTTGCCCAGCCTGCGCGAACGTGCCTTGTCCAGTAAGCATGGTAGTGCCATCGTCAATATGTCCTCAGTTGCCGGACTGGTTGGTGCAGCGACTGACCCGCTGTATTCGCTAACTAAAGGTGGAATTACCCTACTAACGAAAGCGCTCGCTGTCGATTTCGGGCAACGCGGCTACGGCGTGCGCGTCAACTCAATCCACCCCGGTGCAGTTGATACTGAGATGGGAAGACAAACCTTTGCGGCGCGAGCCAAAGCACTTTCGACTGATGATTTGCAACTTGCGCGGCGACAATCCATCGAAGCACATCCAATTGGGCGCCTTGGGACAGCTGAAGATATTGCGCAGGGAGTTATCTATCTAGCGTCCGACGAAGCAAGCTTTGTTACGGGCACGGCACTTACGGTGGACGGCGGCTTCACCGCCCGCTAGTTTGAAAAGCCTGTGAGCGTCCGACTGCGCGATTAAAGATTCCACTCTTACTGAATTGGAGGCCTTATGGGTCCGCTCGCCGGTATCAAAATAATCGAATTTGGGGCAATCGGACCAGCCCCATTTTGCTCTATGCTCTTAGCTGACATGGGGGCCGAAGTACTGCGTATCGATCGCCGCGGCGGACGCACTGGCATTGCCAACCCTCGGATGCTCGACCGTGGCAAATTTACAATCGAAGCAGATTTAAAATCGCCCGAAAACATTGCCCTCTGTCTAAACCTTATTGAAAGCGCCGATGTCGTAATCGAAGGCTATCGACCCGGCGTTATGGAGCGTCTCGGCCTTGGACCTAGCACCGCACTTGAACGCAATCCTCGGTTAATTTACGGCCGCATGACGGGATGGGGGCAAAGTGGGCCGCTTGCCAAAGCCGCTGCTCACGACATCAATTACATTGCAATAAGTGGCGCGCTCGACTGCATCGGCCCCAGGGGCGGGAAGCCCATTCCTCCCCTTAACCTGGTTGGCGATTTGGCTGGCGGTGGGGTTTATTTGGCACTTGGAATCGCTGCAGCCCTCTTTGAAACGCAATTATCTGGCAAAGGACAGGTAATCGATGCGGCCATCACCGATGGCACCGCATCCCTGATGGCCTTTATCTATGGCATGAAGGCCGATGGTAACTGGAACCACGAACGTGGCGACAACCTATGCGACGGGGGGGCACCATGGTATGACACCTATGAAACAGCAGATCATCATTACGTGTCAATTGGCGCGTTTGAACCACAGTTCTACAGCGAGCTACTGGAGCGCCTTGGTTTCGATGAAACACTACTTCCCGACCGTTACGACAAACGCAACTGGCCAGAACTGAAGAAGAAATTGACAGAAGTATTCGCAACAAAAACACGCACCCAATGGTGTGAACTGCTGGAAGGTTCCGAAACCTGCTTCGCACCAGTACTCTCGCTTGACGAGGCACCAATGCACCCGCACAACATTGCACGAAATACATTCGTCGCTATCCATGGGGAGATGCAACCCGCACCCGCGCCACGTTTTTCGAGAACCCCGAGCGAATTAAGCGAAGGCGGGAGAGCATCAGTCGGCACACTACAAAATTGGGGAATATCGGATGCTGATATCAAACGCCTTACTAGTTAACGTAACTACCAGCAAAATTTCAGTTCGACGCCAATGAATATTACGAATACATCAATTATTTCTCATATTAGTTGACGTATCAATATATGTTGAATTAATTTATTAACAATTCAGCAACATCGAAAATACACAACTTGTCAATTGGATTGCTTGCAACCCCTTACCATCTCGCCCTGCAATACAAAGTCAATCACTTGAGGAGTTGACATGAACAAAGGAAATCGTACCTCGACCCGTGTCATCGCATGTATGTCATTGTTATTAGCGGGAACCGCCTTCGCTGCAGAGCCAATCCTGATCGGGCATATCGGAGGCTACTCGGGAGCGTGTGGTCCATTCAGCAAAGGAAACCTGAATGCTAGTCAACTTGCGGTGGACGAAATAAATGCAGGGGGGGGAGTTCTTGGCCGGAAGATTGAATTACGTCCGCGGGATTCCCAGTCAAAGCCGGACGAGGCCGCCAAGCAAGCTCGCGAATCGATTGTCTCTGACAAAGTCGATATCATTACCGGACCTTGTACCAGTTCGGAGTTGTTATCGGTATCGGCAGTAGCAAAAGAAAATAAAACGTTGCTATGGACATCTCAAAGTAATACGCATCGGGCAAATATCAACTTCGGCCACCCGTATATTTTTCAATCCCGTGCCAACACGCTAATGGAATCGCGCGCCGTAGCCGATTTCATCGCTAGTCAAAAAGACTGGAAGCGGATTGTCATCATAGGGTCTGATTTCGAGTGGCCTCACGTCGTTGCTGAACAGATTGAGCAGCGACTAAAATCATCACGCTCAGACGTCAAAATTGCTCGGAGCCTTTGGCCGAAGTTGGGCGAAACAAATTTCGGCTCTTATATCTCTGGGGGCCTGGATGAGAATCCGGATCTCGTAGTACTGCCCATGTTTGGTGGCTCCGTGGTCAACTTCATCAAACAAGCTAAAACCTATGGTCTTTTCCAGCGTACAAAGCTGATTACTATGCTCACTACCGATGTACTTCAGACGCTCGGTAATGAACTCCCCGAAGGCATTTTCGGATTTTCTCCAGCTCCCTTCTATGCGCTATCTTCACCTAAAACAGACGCCTTCGTAAAAAAATATACGGCTACATATAAGCAAGTCCCGGATGACTGGGCTGTTCTTGGCTACGACTCGATGCTGCAAATGACGGAAGCAATTCGACGCGCGGGCTCTCTCGATTCAGGTGCAATTATCGATGCCCTTGCCGCTACAGAATATGTGGGCTTGCGCGGCAAAATAAGGGTCCGAAAGCTTGATGGCAATTCCAATGCTCCAACGTTTATTGGTGTAACCAAAAAAATTCCTGGGTTTGACTTTCCAATTCTCACAAATGTGACACGGATCGATGGCGACAGCGTGATGCCAAGTGCTGCCGAAGTAATGTCTTTGCGACAACCGGTAGCCTCATCTGTCAAGTGACCCCAATCGACTGACGATCAAACGTCGATATATGTAAGCCATGCCCCGGCCCAATAAAGAAAAGTAACTAAAAATGGACTTCAATCCGATTCTACCTGAGTCACGCATCACGGCGATGAGGGGCGCCGGATACTGGCGCGATCAGATTCTCACCGATTTCTTTGATACAGCGGTCGCCAACCATCCTGACAGAATCGCGATCGTTGCCCACAACAGTGAAACAAAGCAACGGATAGAGCTTAGTTATCGAAAACTTGCCCAATGTGTTGATCTTGTTGCACTCAACCTAGCGCGACTCGGGGTTAGACATGGCGACGTAGTCTCCTGCCAACTCCCTGCCTGGTGGGAGTTTGTTGCATTGCATCTGGCCTGCCTGAGACTTGGGGCGGCAACAAATGCATTGATGCCAATTTTCCGTGAACGCGAACTGGAGTTTATGTTAGGGCTAGCAGCGAGTAAGGTCCTGGTTATTCCAAAACAATTTCGTGGAATCGACTATCCGGCAATGATCGATGGTATTCGAGGCAAGCTACCGCATTTGGCACACGTGATAGAAACGGGAGACCATACCCCGAACTCTTTCGGTGCTCAATTACTCAACGAGGATACCGAAAAAGAAAGCCGAAAACACTATTCTCGCCCTGATGCAAATGACGTAATTCAGCTGTTGTTCACTTCCGGCACTACTGGCGAACCGAAAGGAGTAATGCATACATCGAATACTATTCTAAGCATTCTGATTTCGCATGCGCATCGCCTTGGACTAAACAGTAACGACAGTTTTTTGATTTGCACCCCAATCGCACATCAAACTGGGTTTGGTTATGGCGTAATGCTTGCGATGGCTAGTGGTGGAAAGGCTGTCATGCAAGATGTATGGAGTCCGGAGCGAGCAGCCGAACTTATTGAAGCCGAACGCATCACCATGATTACAGGCGCGACACCCTTTCTAGCTGACCTAACGGAAATAGCCACCAAGCAGCCGGAAACCTTTGAAAGCCTGCGCTTGTTTTTAGCGGCAGGTTCTCCGATTCCACGTTCCCTTGTACGACGAGCCACGGAGTCGATGAAGGCTTGTATTATTTCTGGATGGGGAATGACAGAAAACGGCTGCGTAACCACAACCGTTCCAGAAGACCTTCCTGAAAAGACTTTCGAGACCGATGGACATCCACTTCCCGGAACAGAAGTCCGAGTGGTCGATGAAACCGGTAGCACACTCCCTGCCAACCAAGAAGGCCGCCTACTAACAAGGGGATGCAGTCAATTTGTTGGTTACTTAAAGCGCCCTCAATGGCATGCCACCGACCCAGAAGGCTGGTTTGAGACTGGCGATATGGCACGAATGGATCGCGACGGGTATATCCGGATCACCGGTCGCTCAAAGGACATCATCATTCGCGGTGGAGAGAACATCCCGGTAGTGGAAATTGAAGGATTAATCTATCGTCACCCTAATGTTTTGGAAGTTGCTATCGTCGCAATGCCAGACCAGCGACTAGGTGAGCGGGCATGCGCTTTCATTGTCCCGCGCGATGGCAAAGACATCACGATTGATCAAATTGCAACGTTTTTGACCGCACAGAAAGTTACAAAGCAATATATACCAGAGCAGTTAGAAGTTGTTTCAGAATTGCCAAGAACGCCAAGCGGCAAGGTGCAAAAATTCAAATTGCGTCAATTTGCCCAGGATATTTTGCAAAAAACTAAACAATAACAGTATTCCCCAATTTTCCGACTTATTGCTCCCGATAAACTAAGACCTTCAGAATTCGGAACAGGCGTTAAAGTCATAAACAATTGACCCGCTGCAAATAAGCAGCATGATAAATGGCCGCAGACACAAGCTACGCGAAGGTATTCAGTGTCTATAAAAATACGTAGCTTAGAGACACTGGGCAATTTGCCAAATTTGAATGCCTATCCTAATACACAGAATGTCATACCGGTCATCTTAAAAATAAGGACAAATATGTTTAGTAGCTACAAGTACATTCTGCGAGTATTTCTGTTTATGAGTGGGATATTTTCGGTTTCGACGGGGACCTTCGCGGAACAAGGGATTTTTCCGGATTCAATTAAATTAGGCCAATCGCTGCCACTGTCGGGGCCGTTGGCTGAGAGTGGAACCGAATATCGTGATGGGGCCCAAGCCTATTTCACATGGATAAACAGCAAAGGAGGCATCCATGGTAGGCGCATTGAGTTAATTTCAATCGACGATGCCTACGTAGTCGAAAAGACAATTGTGAACGCCAAAAAATTGCTTGACAACGATAAAGTTTTTGCACTTTTCGGCATGTATGGGAGTGCAAATTACGAAGCCGCACTACCCATCATTCACGAACGCAATGTCCCATCTATTGCCCCTTTATCTGGCTCTGATGACTTGCGTGCGAAGTCGTCACCCAATACATTTTGGCTTCGCGCCAGCTATGGTGATGAAGCAGAGAAAATAGTAGATCAGCTAACCGTAACTGGCATTAACCGTATCGCCGTCCTATACCAAAGTGACGCATTTGGCAAAGCTGGTTTAAGTGGTGTAGAAAAAGCTTTGAAAAAGCGCAATTTAACTTTGGCCGGATCTGCGTCGTACAACAAGACGACAAATGACGTCAGTGAAGCAGTAAAGAGTATCAGAGGAGTCGCCCCACAAGCCGTGATAATGCTCAGTAGTTATAGTCCAACTGCATCTTTCATAAAACAGATGCGTCTTTCAGGAAAACAGCCCCTATTTTTCGCCCTTTCTTCGGTAGGCTACACCATGCTTCATGCGCAACTGGGACGAGAATCAGCCGGCATCGCAATCTCTCAGGTTGTTCCTTACCCTTGGAATAGAACAACCCCGGTCGTACGAGAGCTCGAGTCGCTACCAAAAAACTTTCAACCTAAGGCAGGCATTACCTACACTACTTTAGAAGGATTTATCGCGGCGAAAGTCATGACAGAAGCACTGCGAAGAGCCGGAGCGAAACTCACACGTGAAAAACTGGTTGCCGCCCTTGAGGGTATGCGTCCATATGATGTAGGCGGCTATACAGTAACTTACGGCGCCGCAGACAGGTCAGGATCGCATTTCGTCGAAATAGCCATCGTCAATAATAGCGGGAACCTAATGCGTTAATCGAGACTTGCTCTTGCCGAAGATGCAAGGTTTTACTGGCGTAGCAACGGTCGGTGCCAAGCACCCGATCATCATCGAGGGTCGGGCTCTTGCACCGACTCGGAACAGGAACTGCTGCTATCGGTAGTTCGTGCCACTCAGGCGAATGCTACTTCAACCACGCTCTACACGGCGGATGCCGGCTACCACTCCTACGCCAATCTCAAAGCCCTGGCCGATGAAAAGATCAGTGCACTGATTGCCGACAATGGCATGCTCCAAAGCGACGAACGTTTCAAGGATCATGGCAAACACAAGAAAAAACCCGATCCACTCTACGACAAGGGATATCCGAAGAAAGCCGCCAAACGGGTACTAGCCGCGGGACTTTACACTCGATCCGAAAACCAGTATTTGCACCTACCCGGCCGCCAAGCAGCTCTACCGTCATGGCACAAACTGTCTCCACAACGGGCACCTTGCCACCAAATACAGCGGCACCCTGCGCGATTGCCTACCCTACGAACAACGCGACAAAATTCCTGCGTACATCCGAGACGACAAAGGTTCGGCAAGTCGCCTTCTTTCGCGGCAAGGCCGGAACGACCCAAGAAAGCCATACGGAACGGATGAAGCAGGCCATCGACAGCGAAGAAGGCTGAGCTCGTTACGGCAGAAGGTTTGCCACAGTAGAATCCGTGTTCGGCAACCTGCGGCACAACAAGCGCCTAGATTGATTCACGCTACGCGGGCGGAAGAAGGTCAACACGCAATTGAAGCTGTATTGCCTGGTTCACAACATCGAGAAACTGGCGCATCGCGGGTTCGGGCATTAGGCAAAAGAGGCGGAATCCACTCGCCAGCCAGTTGCCGCCATCCCCGAAACCAGGATACAGCTATTCGCAAGTTCAACAGCATGTAAAAGCAAAATAGCGCAAATCAAACCTGCGCCATTGCTTGCCGGAAACTGGGCTGGTAAAGAGTTTTTCTACAGCGGCAACGCTACCAGTGTAGGGTTCCTCTGAATTGCCCCGATAATTGAGGAGGCTCGAATACTTGAGAAAATGGAGCCACCATGAGCAAGACGAACAAATATTCATCGGAAGTCAGAGAGCGTGCTGCATGCCTGGCTCAGGAAGCGCGCAAGGGTTCCGACCTCACCTCCGCCTCGACCTAACAAGGGTTCATCTATTTTGACCGAACCTTATTTCAACAAAAAATTACGAGTCGCAAATAATCTGGACTAGCCGGCCTTAACTGCAAGCACTGGACAAGGAACGGAAAGAAGTATGTCTTGAGCTGTACTTCCAAGTAACAATTTTCCAACAGGTGAACGCTTGCGTAGACCTATAACCACCAAGGAAACGTGCTGAGAATCGACCAATTCCTCAATTTCTTCAACAACCCCCTTCCCTCGTACGAATTGCTCGAACCGGGCTGCTATACCCGCGACGGCGAGCCGCTTCTCAACATTCTCACGTTCTTCGGTACTCAAAAGAGGTGAGTCTTGGGTTGAACCACCAGGGCTAGCATTCACTACAAGCAGGTACTCCCCACGACGGGCAGCGATTTCGATACCTTTATCAAGCGCTGCCAAGCCCTCTGGCCTGGGAGCATATGCAACAAGTATGGTCATAAATTTCACCTTTTGATAAGCATCATTGGGGACACCAAGTAACGCAGGCCGGAGCACACGCTATCATCATGGTCGAGTTTCCAAGTTGGATTTCCGCACTTTCATGCAAACCCAAAACAATGTATGAGCGTTGTTCAACTTACCTCGCCAAGCTCAACGAATGGGAGCAGCTTTTCACGCCAAAATCCATCGATAGCAATCGGTTTCAAAGTATCGAGAGAGACTAGCACTACCTTCAGCCTGATGCGGACGCGAACGTCCTTACCCTGGTTGGCATTAATAGACAGGCTCATTGAGCTCCCACCGAGTTGAGTAACGCAAAGCCGAAAAACGAGTTTATCCCCGTAACGACTGGGAGCCAGAAACTCCATCTCTTGCCGTACAGTGGGAAATGCAAGTCGGCG
This sequence comes from Betaproteobacteria bacterium HGW-Betaproteobacteria-6, assembly GCA_002842145.1. Taxonomy (GTDB): domain Bacteria; phylum Pseudomonadota; class Gammaproteobacteria; order Burkholderiales; family Rhodocyclaceae; genus Azonexus. The sequence continues at coordinate 86,918 of PHCF01000004.1, forward strand.
CTCCTCATGGAATTCATAGAAATCGACCCCCAACCCTTCTCGAAACCAGTCTTCCATCACTTCGTTGCACATTTCTGCGTAGCGCGGATAAAATACTATGCCTGCTGGATCACAATGAGAAAAGCGGATTAGCTTGTTTGTCTCGAAGATCATTTTGAGTTTGGGCAGGGATCTATGTGTTGCTTAAAAAATAACCAGGATTATTAGGGGTCACTTTTAGGAAAATGACGGGATCCCGGTAATTGCACGACCAAGAATCAACGCATGAATATCGTGCGTACCTTCATAGGTGTTAACGACTTCTAGATTGACCATATGACGGATTACGCCGAATTCGTCACTAATGCCATTTCCTCCGAGCATGTCTCGGGCTTGACGCGCAATATCCAAGGCCTTGCCACATGAATTGCGTTTCATCATTGATGTAATTTCAGGCGCTGCAAGTCCCTCATCTTTCATGCGACCGAGACGCAAGCATCCCTGGAGACCAAGTGCGATATCAGTCTGCATGTCCGCAAGCTTTTTCTGAATCAGTTGATTCGCGGCAAGGGGCCTGTTGAACTGTTTACGGTCAAGCACATACTGGCGTGCCCGATAAAAACAGTCTTCAGCAGCACCAAGCGCTCCCCATGCGATTCCGTATCGCGCAGAGTTCAAACAGGTGAATGGCCCCTTCAGCCCTCGCACATCAGGGAAGGCATTTTCTTCTGGACAGAAAACTTCATCCATCACGATTTCGCCCGTAATTGATGCGCGTAGACCAACCTTGCCGTGAATCGCCGGTGCCGACAGACCCTTCATGCCTTTTTCTAGAATAAAACCTCGAATTGCCCCTTCATCGTCTTTTGCCCAGACCACAAATACGTCAGCAATTGGACTATTTGTAATCCACATCTTTGCACCACTGATCGAATAGCCACCTTGGACTTTCTTCGCGCGCGTGATCATGCTGCCAGGATCGGAGCCATGGTTGGGTTCGGTCAGTCCAAAGCAACCAATCCATTCACCACGAGCAAGTTTAGGAAGAAATTTTTGCTTCTGCGCCTCGGTACCAAACTCATTGATTGGCACCATCACCAACGACGATTGCACGCTCATCATTGAGCGATAGCCGGAATCGACACGCTCGACTTCACGCGCGACAAGACCATAACAGACATAATTCATGCCTGATCCGCCATAGGCTTCCGGGATCGTGGGGCCAAGCAATCCGATGTCACCCATTTCGCGAAAAATAGCAGCATCAGTCTTTTCGTGACGAAAGGCCTCAAGGACCCTAGAAGCAAGTCGTTCTTGACAGTAAGCGAAGGCAGATTCACGGACAATTCGCTCATCCGAGCTCAGTTGCTGGTCCAGCAACAAGGGGTCGTCCCACTGAAAATGGGCTGCTGTAGATGATTGCACAGATATACTCCTAATGAGAATTTTGTATAACAGTAGGCAAAAAAACTTACTGAGCTAGAAAGCCGCCATCGACGGGGTAATATGACCCGGTGACAAAACTTGCACGCATACTAGATAGCCAAACGACAACTTCAGCAACCTCGTCAGGTCGCCCTAATCGACCAATCGGATGAAGTCCCTTTAGAACTTCACGCGTCGCCGCATCTCGGCGTTCCAATATCGGGGTATCGATGTAGCCAGGCCCAACAGCATTGACGCGTACGCCCTGACTTGCATACTCAACCGCAGCCGTCCTAGTTAAACCAAGCACGCCATGTTTGGAGGCGACATAGGGACCTAGACCCGATTTCGCCACTTGCGACATGATCGAAGCTACATTAACTACAGCCCCCCCACCCGCTCTGAGCAAAGCAGGAATTTGTGCGCGTAACCCATAAAACACCCCCGACAGATTGACGTCCAGTATGCGTGTCCAGTCGAGAAGATCGACGCCAACCAAAGACTGATAGGTACCCGAAGGCCCAACGCTAATTCCTGCGTTATTACAAGCAATATGCAGTTCGCCAAACTTTTTCTGCGCAAGCTCAACAGCCCGCAGGTGATCATCTGGCTGAGTAACGTCTAGAAATTGGAATAATGCGTTACCACCAGCAGACCGAATTAAATCAATAGTCTCGCTACCCCCATCCAGACTTACATCTGCAACGAGAACATTCGCACCCTCGCGAGAATAGGCCAATGCGATAGCTCGACCAATTCCAGACCCACCGCCCGTTACAAGTGCAGTCTTGCCACCAAGAAGAAATGTGTTATCCACGATTACTACATCCGCTCCGAGGTGATGCTGTCTCGGGTAACCATCAGATATTTACGGGCGATTTCCGTATTGGCGTCGAGTTCCTCCACTGTCCCTGTAAAGACAGTATGTCCTCGATCAATTACATAGACTCGATCAGCACATTCACGAATTAAGCGTACGTGTTGCTCAGAAATAAGCATCGACACACCCTTGCTTTTCAGCCGGTTTACCGCCGCGATAACCTGTTGAGTGATTACCGGAGCCAGCCCTTCGTGAGGTTCATCCAGAACCAACAGCTGCGGATTGGTCAATAGCGATCGAGCTATTGACAACATTTGTTGTTCCCCACCACTTAGTACCCCAGCGACCCGGGCACGGAGTTCCTTGAGTTTTGGAAATAGTTCGTACACCTCGTTCAAGTCGAAGAGACGCGACGTTCCATAACTACGAGGCACCGAAAGATTTTCAGCAACAGTCAGGCTCGCAAAAACGCGGCGATCTTCAGGAACGTATCCGATACCACTGCGAATCACTTCTCTTCGCGGTAGGTTGACAAGACTTTTACCGAAGAACTCGACTGTACCCTTCATTACGCGGATTTCGTCCTGGACGATTGCGCGAACTGTACTTGTCTTGCCAGCTCCATTCCGTCCAATCAGACAAACAACTTCTCCCGCATGCACCTCAAGATTAATTCCATGAAGCGCTTCAATATGGCCATAAGATGCCCACACGTCCTTCATTATTAGCATGTTGCTCCCTTCGCAGCTACGCTCTCGCCAAGGTATATCTCCTGAACGTGGGGATCTGCAGAAATCTCGTCCGGATTTCCTTCGGCCAGAACACTACCGCGAGCCATGACGGTTATACGTTCAGCAAGATTGAACACAATGTCAATATCATGTTCCACAAACATCAAGGTTAAACCGCGCTTTTTAACAACATCAACAATTAACTTAAACAAGTCCTGCCGCTCATTCAGGCCCATTCCTGCAGTTGGCTCATCCAATAGCAAAAGACGGGGTCCTGTAGCGAGCACCATGCCAAGTTCAAGCCGTTTTCTGTCTCCATGGCTGATTGCTTCGACGATAGATTCGGAAATGTTCGACAGACCAACCTCGTCCACCAGTTCAGCAACACGCGAGTCGAGTACACGAAGCTTGCTAGAGAATAAACTGTAGCCGGTGCCCGCAGCGGCCACACATGCTGCCAACATATTTTCACGGACCGTCATGTGGCGAAAGGTGCTGTTTATTTGGAATGTACGGCCAATACCAAGCCCAGCTCGCCTATGTGGAGCCAAGCCCGTCACAATTCGACCGTCTAAGACCACCGTGCCAGCAGTAGGCAAAATTTGCCCACCAAGCACATTGGTTAAAGTACTTTTCCCTGCACCATTGGGTCCGATTACCGCTCGTATCTCACCCGATTTGAGTTTCAGAGAGACGTTGGTTAATGCTGAGAAGGCCCCGTATTTTTTTGAAATGCCCTCAGCGGACAAAATAAAGTCAGCCACGAGGCGCCCCTTTATTGATCACCCGTTTGATTAATCCCCAGAAGCCGTGCGGCGAATACACCGTAACCGTAATCACGACAACGCCCATGATCAGCTCCCAAAACACCACATAATGCGAAAGAACGCCTGTCAGACCTTTTTCAACAATCGCACCGATAACCGGTCCAAAAAAGCTGCCAAGCCCCCCAAGAATCACCATCACCAAAGGGGCTAACGAAAAGCGCATTCCGGCATAATCAGGGAAAGCATTTCCTTGAAACGCCGAATACAACGTACCAGCCACACCAGCAAGAGAACCCGCAATAACAAACGCAACCCACTGGACTTGGCGTTGACTAAAGCCAAGTGCTGCAGCACGACCGGGGTTTTCACCTACGGAACGAATTACTAGCCCAAGAGGTGCATTCAGAACAAGACGAATTACAAGCAGCCCCCCTGCGCAACAGGCCAGTACCAATAGAGCAAAACCACGCGCCCCCAAGTCGAGTGACGGTGGAGCAAATTGTGTTAACCCGGTATCGCCCCCAGTCAAGTCGTACCATTGGTGGATAACGCTATATGTAATTTCCGCACATGCCAGGGTCAGCATGGCAAAGTAAATCTTGTTAAGACGGACACATAGCGCCCCGTAGATCGCTGCAGCGAAGGTTGCCACAAGCGGACCAATCATTACCGCGACAATGATGGGAACGCCAGCTTTAGCCGACAGTGCAAACCCGTAGCATCCCAGCCCAAAATAGGCTGCGTGGCCAAACGAAACCATTCCGCTAAAACTAATTAGGAAATTGAGGCTGGCGGCGAACAGTATCCAGATTAGCAGCTCCGTCAGACGCATAAGCCAAACGTCATTAGCTAACACCAGAATACTGGCTGAAGCCACGAAGGCTAGTGCGCCGGCCACAACCGGATGACGTACTAGAATATTCATTACTAACCTCTCGCTTTAAACGACCTAACAATTAGGACGATCGCCATAATGACAAACGCCGTCACCATGGCAGCCCTCGGGAAATAGAGAACCCCAACCGCCTTGAGCACACCAATTGCCAACGCAGCAGCAAAGGCCCCAGAGAGGCTACCCAAACCACCAATTACGACAACTAAAAATGCACCAGTTATAACCGTGGTATCTAGAAGAAAGTTGATGGAACCTAGGGGAGCTGCCAATCCGCCAGCGATACCGGCGAGCAACGAGCCTGAAGCAAACACACCTGTAAAGATGTAAGCCTGATTGATACCCAGCAAAGCAACCATCCCGCGATCATCAGTCGCAGCGCGAAGCAATACACCAACCCGAGTAAAACGAACTACAGCCCATAGCACCACTACCACCAGCAGACCAATCCCCATTACCCCCAAGTTGTAGATCGGGAACCAATAACTATCAACGTTAACAGCGCCACTCATAGCATCCGGGATCGCCGTAGCTAGGTCATTCATGCCCCATACGACACGAACGACATCACGCATAATCATTACCATTCCGACCGTAACGATAAGCTGCAGCAACTCTTCTGCATGATATATACGGCGCAGCACGATTACCTCAAAGCAGGCACCAACAAATGCAGTCAGCATCCCCGCCATGATTACAGTGAGGACAAACCCAAGCATAGTTCCAGGCAAGATATGCGGGGCGAACTGATAAGTCAGAAAGGCTCCGAGCATGAAAAACGAGCCATGCGCAAAATTCACGATGCGAGACACCCCAAATATCAGGGTCAATCCCGACGCAACCATGAAAAGCATTACGCCTTCCATCAAACCATTAACGATTTGTACGAATAGCAAAACCCCCTCCTTTCACTGCTCAAGTGGCAACCGGCGGACCAAACCACAAGTCTTGAAACCGGCCCCACCATCAAAACCCATTTGCATCACTGCAATGTTATTTTGCCAAGGCTCGCATGCGCGCCACTTCCACTTCGCTCGGCATGACGCGTTCTCCATCTATCCGCACCAGATCCGTGAGAATCGGAAAACTGTAAGCCGGGGTCTTCTTTGTGACACCAATAAATGTCGGTGCATACGCATTGATATCGAGCTTTCGAACACTGACCTTCCCGCGCAAACCGACGTACTCCTGCGCAGCAAGCGCATCAACGAGCTTAGCGGGATCCAGGGACTTGGCCAGCTTGATAGCTCCTGCCATCTGCATCATTGAGTCATATCCGGCAATCGACTCGTCATCCGGAAAATCTTTATGCGCTTCTTTAAACTTCGCCACGAAGCTGTCCATTGCAGGCGACTTGATGCCGTAGAAAGGCGAACGAGTCCAACCATAAACACCCTCAGGAATGTCGTTACCCAACGCCTTCAAGAGATAGGTTGATGCATACGTAAAGACCTTTGTGCGCTCGAACATTCCATATGTCTTTCCCTGGCGAATGAAATTTGAGCTGGCACTACCAAACATCACTCCAAAGACGACATCCGGCTTATCATTAAGAAGCACTGGAATATAAGAACCGAAATTTGACTCACCCAATTTTGGCCAAACACTATTAACAAACTGCACATCCGGTCGCAACTCCTTCAAGTGCTGCTTAAACATCTCAATGGTTTGACGCGGCCACTCATAATCCAAACCGATAGTTGCAATCCGCTTCCAACTTTTCTGGGTTGCTGCGTACTCCGCTAAAGCACGACCCTCCATCAAAGAATTCGCCACAGATTGATATACGTATCGATTTCCAAAATCGATATTGGCGCGATGGGTTGTACCGATCGAATTCCATAGTAGCTTCTTATGCTCCTGAGCTACCGCAGCGTCAGCAAGAAGAACCGAACTTGTGCACGGACCAGTAAGAATATCCGCCTTGTCCACCACAATTGATTCCCGTGCCTGCTTTGTAGCCTCTTCGGGATTGGTTTTGGAATCGCGGACTTTCAACTCCACCTTTCGGCCAAGCAAACCACCGGACGCATTGATTTCGTCAACAGCAATTCTTGTGGCCTTCAGATTTCCATCGTTATACGGTCCACATGCACCCGACAAATCGCCAACGTAGCCAATGAGAATTGGGTCGGCAGCAAAGGATGCCCCCGTCACCAACGACAACCCGATGGCAACAGTCGCGACATACATTCGATATTTCATAATGTCTCCTCGTAGTTTTGGTCATTAGCGAACTATCCGACGACACAGCCGCCTTCGCTGACACCAACTGTAGACCGGAACAACAACCTAGTCAACACGTGCACTCGCGTTATTCGCAACTTTCCAAACATAAATACGCGAATATTTGTATTATTGTTTTGTGTTTATGCATTTTCGGCAACTGTTGGCAAGACGTCAAAGCAGGCAAATTTTCCTGAACAGAAATACGCCACGAAGAAAAAATAGAAACGGAGAACGAGGTTTCTGGTGGAAATTGAAGATGCGGCCCCGTTGGCGGAGCTGGAGAAAACAATCAGCCTCGTCTGCGCAAGCTCGGAGGGCGCGGGCACCCGCCAATTGCGCTTACCCGAATGCTGCACATGCATGTGACGCAGAAGCGCTTCGGGATCTCGGACTAAGTCGTCGAGGACACCCCGCACGAAATCCAGCCGGAACGACCTGGCGAAGGAAGCCACATGCCGGGTCACGTGGGTTCGATATTCTCTGCACGCATCTCGCCCCTGGCTGCCGGCATTGCCAATAGCATCGATTACGTTCCCGTGCAGGAGAACTGTACCTAGGCATCGACGCCGATATGCGCCTTCATGCCGAAATGCCATTGATTGGTAAGCACCCGGCGAACTCAGGTTGATTTTTGAATCAGGCGAGAGTTTGAGGTTGCCAGCGATGCGGCAGCAGTTCGCCAACGCGGCTTGCTGGTTGGG
>PHCF01000130.1 GCA_002842145.1 Betaproteobacteria bacterium HGW-Betaproteobacteria-6
ACGCAGCTGAATAAAGTTGTAACGGCGGGGCGCTAAGCTCCGCCTGTTTTAAAAGCTCAGGAGAAAGAATATGGCGGCAATTACCGCAAGCATGGTGGCAGAACTGCGCGGCAAGACCGATGCGCCCATGATGGAATGCAAGAAGGCCTTGACCGAAGCCGATGGCGACATGGCCAAGGCTGAAGAAATCCTCCGCGTCAAGCTTGGCAACAAGGCCAGCAAGGCTGCAACCCGTATTGCTGCTGAAGGCATCGTTGCCGTCAGTATCTCGGCTGATGGCCAGCAAGGCGCCATCATCGAAGTTAACAGCGAAACCGATTTCGTCGCCAAGAACGACGAATTCATCGCCCTAGCCAACGGCTCGGCTGCGCTGGTTGCCGACAAGAATCCGGCTGACGTCGCTGCGCTGTCTGCACTGCCGATGGGCGAAGGTACGGTTGAATCGACCCGTTCCGCACTGGTCGGCAAGATCGGCGAAAACATGAGCATCCGCCGTTTCGTTCGTTTCGAAGCCAAGGGCAAGCTGGTCTCCTATATCCACGGTGGCGCCAAGGTTGGCGTTGTTGTTGATGTGGTGGGTGGCGACGAGCAACTGGGCAAGGATCTGGCAATGCACATTGCTGCCTCCAAGCCGAAATCTCTGGATGCCTCCGGCGTTTCCGCCGAACTGCTCGACACCGAGCGCCGCGTTGCCATCGAGAAGGCCCGCGAAGCAGGCAAGCCGGAAGCGATGCTTGAAAAGATCGCCGAAGGTACGGTTCAGAAATACCTCAAAGACGTCACCCTGCTCGGTCAGGTTTTCGTCAAGGCGGCCGATGGCAAGCAGACCATCGAACAACTGTTGAAGGAAAAGGGCGCTTCGGTTGCTGCCTTCACGCTGTTCATTGTCGGCGAAGGCATCGAGAAGAAGGTTGACGACTTCGCTGCCGAAGTGGCTGCCCAAGCTGCTGCCGCCGCTGCCAAGAAGTAATTGAAAGGAACGCCGATGTCCGCACCCAAGTACAAGCGCATCCTCCTGAAACTCTCCGGCGAGGCCCTGATGGGCAATGACGCCTACGGCATCAATCCGCAGACCATCAGCGGGATTGTTGGAGAGATCAAGGCGGTCGCCGATCTGGGGGTGGAAATCGGCGTCGTTATCGGCGGCGGCAATATCTTTCGCGGCATGGCCGGTACGGCCACCGGGATGGATAGGGCTACCGCGGATTACATGGGCATGCTGGCCACGGTAATGAATGCCATGGCGCTGTCCGATGCGTTCCGTCAGTGCGGCCTGAATGCCCGCGTGCAGTCGGCCCTGAATATCGAGCAAGTGGTCGAGCCCTATATCCGCGGCAAGGCCATCCGCTACCTCGAAGAGGGCAAGATCGTCATTTTTGGTGCCGGTACCGGCAACCCCTTCTTCACAACCGATACCGCTGCGGCGTTGCGCGGCTCGGAAATTGGCGCGGAAATCGTCCTCAAGGCGACCAAGGTTGATGGCATTTATTCGGCCGATCCGAAAAAGGATCCTTTGGCTACCCGCTACGACAAGATCAGTTTCAACGAAGCGATCTCCAAAAATCTGGCGGTCATGGATGCGACCGCCTTCGCGCTGTGCCGCGATCAAAAATTGCCGATCAACGTGTTTTCCATCTTCAAGACTGGCGCGCTGAAGCGCGTCGTCTGTGGTGAAGATGAAGGTACGCTGGTCTATTGCTGAGGGAGACTAAAACATGATTCCTGAACTCAAGAAAACCGCTGAAGGCAAGATGCAGAAGTCCCTTGAGGCGCTGCGTCTGGATCTGCAAAAAATTCGTACCGGCCGGGCGCATACCGGCTTGCTGGATCACGTTCAAGTCGATTATTACGGCTCCATGGTGCCGGTCAATCAGGTGGCCAACATTACGTTGGTTGATGCCCGGACCATCGGTGTTCAGCCTTGGGAAAAGGCTATGCTGCAAAAGGTCGAGAAAGCCATTCGCGACTGCGATCTTGGCCTCAACCCGAGTTCGCAGGGTGACCTCATTCGCGTGCCGATGCCGGCGCTGACCGAAGAGCGCCGCAAGGAGATGATCAAGATCGTCAGGACCGAAGGCGAGGGCGTCAAAGTGGCCATACGCAATCTGCGTCGCGATGCCATTTCCCATCTCAAGGATGCGCTGAAAAAAGGCGAGATTCCGGAGGACGACGAGCGCAAGGCCCAGGACGACATCCAGAAGCTGACTGATCGCTATATCGTCGAAGTAGACAAGATGCTCGCCGCCAAAGAGGCCGAGCTCATGCAGGTTTAAGCTGGTCTGACTCGAATTCCCGGCTGAATGGCCCTCTTTTCAAGTTCGACACGACAGGTTCCACCGACGGCGGTGGTGCCCCGGCACGTCGCGGTCATCATGGATGGCAACGGACGCTGGGCGAAAAAGCGATTTTTGCCCCGTGTTGCTGGCCACGTCAAAGGGGTCGAGCTCGTTCGGGAAATGGTCCGAGCTTGCCTTGAGCGGGGCATTCAGTATCTGACCCTGTTTGCATTTTCATCCGAAAATTGGCGTCGACCGCAGGAAGAGGTGTCCCTGCTCATGCAACTCTTCGTCAAGGCGCTTGAGCAGGAAGTCGAAAAGCTCGACCGCAATGGCGTTCGTCTACACGTGATCGGCGATCTGTCGCGCTTCGAGCCGAAGCTACAGGAGTTGATTCGGCAAGCGGAGGCGAGGACTGCCGGCAACACACGCCTCGATCTGACCATCGCGGCCAATTACGGCGGTCGCTGGGACATCATGCAGGCGGTTGAGCGCATGCTTGCAGCGCAACCCGACAAGCGCAGTGGCTGGCAGGATGCCGATCTCGAGCCTCATCTGTCGATGAATTTCGCACCGGAGCCGGACCTCTTCATCCGTACCGGCGGTGAGGAACGAATCAGTAATTTCCTGCTCTGGCAATTGGCCTATACCGAATTGTATTTCACACCGACTCTTTGGCCTGATTTCGATACCGCCGAGTTCGACAAAGCGATTGTTTCGTTTCAGCGGCGTGAACGTCGTTTTGGCCGGACCAGCGAACAATTGGCGGAAAAGCCGAATGCTTAAAACACGCGTCATCACGGCGCTCGTCCTGATGGCCTTGCTATTGCCTAGCCTGTTCTATTCGTCCCAGATTGTCTGGTCGTTGTTGGTGGCCGGGTTCATCGGTGTCGCAGCCTGGGAGTGGGGGGGCTTGCTTGGCTGGCAGGCGTCACGCCGTGTCATGCTCGGGATGGCAACGTCGCTGATTTGCGTGCTGCTCTCCGTGTTCGAGCCGAACGCGATTGGCGCCGGAGAACTTCCTGCTCCAGGGCAGCCCTGGGTATTCGTTGTTTATGCAGTGGCAGCCGTGTTCTGGTGTCTGGTGATGCCGCTCTGGCTCAAAAACAAGTGGTCGCTCGGCGGATTTTCCGGCCTTTGGGTCGGGGCAGTTGTCCTGCTGCCGACTTGGCTGGCGATGGTCCAGTTAAGGATGCTTGGGGCGGGGGCGTTGCTCGGCATTTTTGCTGTCGTCTGGATGGCCGATATCGCCGCCTATTTTTCCGGAAAAGCTTTTGGTAAAAACAAACTGGCACCCACGATCAGCCCGGGCAAGACTTGGGAGGGGGCGATAGGCGCTGGTGTTGGCGTGGTTATTTACGGCTCGGTTGTTCGCCAATTGTTCGGTTTGGATTTTATGTCCTTGCCTTTGTGGATTGTCGGGCTGGTCGGCATCACTGCTGTCAGCATCGTTGGCGATCTCTATGAATCGTTGCTCAAGCGCAAGGCCGGGATCAAGGACAGCAGCAATATTCTCCCCGGCCATGGCGGTGTGCTCGACCGCATTGACAGTCTGACCTCGACCTTGCCGGTTGTGGCTCTGATGTGGCTGTTGTTCGCATCCCGGTGAACGCAATCTTGCAAAATATCACTGTACTTGGTTCTACCGGCTCGATTGGTGTCAGCACACTGGACGTGATACGGCGCCATCCAGGACGTTATCGGGCATTTGCCCTGTGTGCGCATAGTCAGCTTGAAAAGCTGTTTGAGCAGTGTGTTGAGTTTCGTCCTCGCTTCGCCGTACTTCGCGACGCCCCTCTGGCGGCCCAGCTTGCTGAACGTTGCCGCGTCGCCGGACTGGATACAGAAGTCCGCCATGGCATTGAGGCGCTCGTTGAATTGTCGTCACTGCCGGAAGTTGATGCGGTGATGGCGGCTATAGTTGGCGCCGCCGGCCTGGAACCCACGCTTGCCGCTGCGCGTGCCGGCAAGAAGGTTATGCTGGCCAACAAGGAAGTGTTGGTCATGGCTGGCGAATTGTTCATGCATGCGGTGCGTGAGCATGGGGCATCGCTGCTTCCTGTTGATAGCGAACACAATGCCATTTTCCAATCCCTGCCAAGTGATTTTGCGCAGGGGCTACCGCAATGCGGTATCCAGAAAATCCTGTTGACTGCTTCGGGCGGCCCATTCCGCAACACCCCGCTGGCCGATCTGGCGAACGTGACGCCTGATCAAGCCTGCGCCCACCCAAACTGGGTCATGGGACGCAAGATATCGGTTGATTCGGCGACCATGATGAACAAGGGGCTGGAAGTCATCGAGGCGCGCTGGCTGTTTGATGCCCCGCCGGAGATGATCCAGGTTGTTGTCCATCCGCAAAGCGTAATTCACTCGGCTGTTCAATATATCGACGGTTCGGTTCTGGCGCAGTTGGGGAACCCGGACATGCGGACCCCCATCGCCTACGCGATGGCATGGCCGGAGCGCGTGGCGGCTGGTGTCGAGCCGCTTGATCTGTTCAAGATTGCCCGGCTCGATTTTATTGAGCCTGATTTCGACCGATTCCGCTGCCTGCAACTGGCCTACGACGTGTTGCGTGAAGGTGGCACGGCACCGGCCATCCTGAATGCTGCCAATGAAGTCGCAGTTGCTGCTTTCCTTGATGGCAGTCTGCCATTTCTCGGCATAGCGCGGCTTAACGAAGCGGTCCTCCTGTCCTTGCCGGCCGGTCCGGAAGGCAGTCTCGCCGACGTGCTTGCGGCCGATGCCGAGGCGCGCCGGATAGCGCACCAAATGGTGCGGGAGCGCTGTTTCGCGTGAACAACATCCCGTTTTACCTTGCCGCGTTTGTGGTGGTTTTGGGAGTCCTGATCGTTTTTCATGAACTGGGACACTACCTGGCGGCGCGATTGTGTGGCGTGAAGGTACTCCGGTTTTCTGTCGGTTTTGGTCGCATGCTGTGGAAAAAGCGACTGGGCAAAGATCATACTGAATGGGCGATCAGTCTTTTTCCGCTGGGTGGCTACGTAAAAATGCTTGACGAGCGCGAAGGCCAGGTTGCCGAAAAAGAAGTCGATCGCGCCTTCAATCGCCAGAGCGTTGGCCGGCGTAGCATCATCGTGGCGGCAGGGCCGCTGGCCAATTTTGCGCTGGCCATCCTGATTTATTGGGCTGTATTCATGTACGGTAGCGAGGAGTTGTTACCCGTGCTTGGTACGCCGCCGGTCGGTACGCCGGCAGCCATGGCTGCTGTAGGGAACGGCGAGCAGGTCAGGTCAGTTGACGGCCGGCCGGTGGCGACCTGGAGCGACCTGCGCTGGACGCTCTTGCACAAGGCCGTCGATCACGAGTCCGTCGCGCTTGAAGTGATCAATGAACACGAAGAGATTGTCGTCCGTCAGCTCTATCTGGCAGCTGCAGGCGAGGATGGCTGGGAGGGGGATGCACTTGAGCGCCTGGGGATACGTTTCTATCGACCGAATCTGCCGCCGGTGATTGGCAACGTGGTCGCCAATAGCGTCGCCGACCGGGGTGGCCTGTTGCCCGGCGACCGGATTTTGTCCATTGCCGGAAACGATATTTCCTCTTGGTACGAGTTGGTCGGGATCATTCGTGACTCGGCAACAAAATCGCTCCGTCTGGAAATAGACCGTCGGGGGGAGACTGTTACGGTCGACTTGATTCCTGAGGCGGTTTCTGAACGAGGACACACGGTCGGCAAGATTGGTGTGGCGGTTGCGGAAGGACCGAAACCTGGTCGTGAGGTGAGAACCTTTGTCAGCTATGGTGTCGTCGAAGCGGCAGGCAAGGCACTCGAAGAAACATGGGACAAGTCAGTGTTCAGCCTGGTTATGCTGGGCAAGATGTTGACCGGAGAGGTGTCCTGGAAAAATCTCTCGGGACCAGTGACCATTGCCGACTATGCAGGCCAGTCAGCGCGCCTTGGGCTGGACTATTACCTCAAGTTCATGGCGTTGCTCAGCATCAGTCTGGGCGTGCTGAATCTGCTTCCCATACCGGTGCTGGACGGTGGGCATTTGTTGTATCATGTGATTGAAGTCGTCATGCGCAGGCCGCTTTCCGAGCGGGCCATGGAAGTTGGACAGCAAGTTGGCATGTCCATTCTGTTTGCATTGATGGCTTTCGCCTTTTTTAACGACTTGACTCGCCTGTTTAACGGCTGAACGATGAAAAAATCCCTGTTGCGGTGAAACCCTGACCGATGAAAAGGCCGCGCAGTCGATCAAGGCGCTCTTTGCCACAGGCTTCTTCAAGGACGTGCGGATCGAGGTCGAGAAAGATGTCATGGTCGTTGTCGTCCAGGAGCGGCCGGCCATTGCGACTATCAATTTTGTCGGCCTCAAAGAGTTCGACAAGGATGTCATTGTCAAAGCGCTCAAGGAAACCGGCATTGCCGATGGACGCATTTTCGACCGTGCGCTGCTGGAAAAGGCCGAGCAGGAACTCAAGCGCCAATACCTGACGCGGGGCAAGTACGCCGCCAATATCACGACGACCGTGACGCCGCTAGAGCGCAATCGTGTCGGAATCAATTTCAACATCGAAGAAGGCTCTGCCGCCAAGATCAAGCAGATCAATCTGGTCGGCACCAAGGCTTTCTCCGAAAAGGAACTGCTCAGTCAGTTTGAACTGACGACGCCCGGTTGGTTGACCTGGTATACCAAGAACGATCAGTATTCCCGGCAGAAATTGTCGGCTGACCTGGAAAAACTGAAGTCTTTTTACATGAACCAGGGTTACCTGGAGTTCACAGTCGAGTCGACACAGGTTTCGATTTCTCCCGACAAGCAGGACGTGTACATTACCGCGAACCTAGTTGAAGGCGAGCGTTTCCAGGTTTTATCGGTGAAGATGGCTGGCGATTTTTCAATTTCCGAAGATGAGTTGAAAAAGCTGGTGACGATCAAACCGGGCGATGTTTTTTCTCGTGAAAAACTGAATGACACGACCAAGGCCATCAGCGACCGACTTGGCAAAGAGGGTTACGCTTTTGCCAACGTCAATGCTGCGCCGGAAATCGACAAAGAGAAGCGTACTGTGGCTTTCACCATATTTGTCGATCCAGGCAAGCGTGTTTACGTCCGCCGCATCAATGTGACGGGTAATACCAAGACCCGCGATGAGGTTATACGCCGGGAAATGCGCCAGATGGAAGGTGGCTGGTACGATGCCGACAAGGTAACGGCTTCCAAGCAGCGCATCGACCGCTTGGGCTTTTTTGGCGATGTTGCCATCGAGACTCCTGCGGTGTCTGGTACGGCAGACCAATTGGACGTCAACGTCAATGTCACCGAGAAGCCGACAGGAAATTTGATGCTGGGTCTTGGTACGTCTAGTACCGACAAGATCATCCTCTCCGGCTCGATCGCTCAGAACAACTTCATGGGTAGCGGCAACAACGTGTCAATTCAGGTCAATTCTGCCAAGACCTATAGAACCTATGTTTTTTCCTACACCAATCCGTATTTCACGCAGGATGGTGTCAGCCAGGGCTTCGATATTTATCAGCGGACGGTAAATACGACGACCACGGCGATTGCTGCCTATAGCTCATCATCTTATGGCGGAGGACTTCGTTTCGGGTTCCCGATTGGGGAAAAAGAATCCCTCGGTTTTGGTTTGGGTGTCGATTCGACGACTATTTCAACCTATGCCAATAGTCCTCAGTATTACATCGATTACGTTAACAATTTTGGTGAAACCAATCTTTCCATCCCGCTAACCTTGAGCTGGGCGAGCGATGGCAAGGATAGCTACTTCTTCCCGACGCGGGGAACTTACCAAAAGGCTTCGCTGGAAGTGGCGGTGCCTGGCGGTGACCTGACTTACTACCGCGCCAGTTATCAACTGCAGCATTTCTTCCCGCTTACTTCAAGGTTTACGCTGATGCTGAACGGCGAGGTTGGTTATGCTGAAGGCTATGGTGATTCCGGACTACCCTTCTTCAAGAACTTCTACGCGGGTGGTATTGGTTCTGTCCGTGGCTACAAAGCGTCCAGTCTTGGTCCGGTTCAGACTGATGCGAGTGGCAACCAATACAGGCTGGGTGGTAACAGCCGAGTGATTGGAAATGCCGAGTTGCTGTGGGGTATTCCGGGCATGGAAAAGAGCTTCCGCATGGGATGGTTCTTTGACGCCGGCCAGGTTTACGGAAATGATGCTGCTCAGTCTTCCAGCGGTCTTCGTTATTCGACGGGTCTATCGGCTGCGTGGATTTCTCCGATAGGTCCGCTAAAATTCAGTTTCGGTCGGCCGCTAAATAAACAGGCAGACGATAAGTCCGAGTCGTTCCAGTTCCAGATGGGCACCACGTTTTAATTCAGGAGTGTCAAGTTGAAAATCAAGTCCGTAGTTCTCGCATCCTTAATTTCTGCACACGCAGCGTATTTTCCGCGATGCGCCTGCTGCCCAGAAGGCTGCCAAGAAACTGGAAGGTGAATTTGCCAAGCGCGATCAGGATTTGCAGCGGATGGCCAAGCAGTTGCAGGGGCTGCAGGAAAATCTGGAAAAAAATTCGGTGACCATGGCGGAAAGCGAACGGCGAACGAAGGAAAAAGAGTTCGGCGAGATTTCCCGCGAATTTCAGCGTCGTCAGCGTGAGTTCCGCGAGGACCTGAATCTGCGTCAGAACGAAGAAAATGCGGCCGTCATCGAGAAGGCCAACAAGGCGATCAAGCAGATTGCCGAGAGCGAAAAGTATGACCTGATTCTGCAGGATGTCGTCTGGGTGAGTCCTCGTCTGGACGTTACAGACCGTGTGATCAAGGCACTGTCGGAAGGCAAGTAATATGGCTGGTAGGGGTGAGACTTCCTATACTCTTGCCGACATCGCCGCCCAATTGGGCGGCGATGTGCTTGGAGACGGGCAAACACGCATATCGCAAGTAGCGACCTTGGCGTCGGCGGGGGAGGGGGAGATCGCCTTCCTGGCCAATCGCAAGTATCGCAACCAGTTACAGACGACCAGAGCGGCTGCAGTGATCCTGGCACCGGATGCGGCTGAAGGATTTTCCGGCCCGCGTATCGTTACGAGCAATCCGTACGCTTACTATGCGCGGGTTGCTACCTTGTTGAATCAGACAACGGCTTCGGCATCAGGTGTTCATCCCAGTGCGGTAACAGAGTCGGCTATTCCCGACTCCGTTTTTGTCGGGCCGCATGTTTGCATCGGCAAGGATGTTTCCATCGGGGAAGGTTCCAGAATCCATGCTGGAAGCGTCATCGGCGACGGAGTATCGATTGGCGAGGACAGTGTTCTCTATCCGAACGTCACCATTTATCACGGTTGCCGGATTGGCCAGCGGGCAATCCTGCATTCTGGCGTGGTTATTGGTGCGGATGGTTTTGGCTTTGCTCCCGATGGCAAGGAGTGGGTGAAGATTCCGCAGATTGGCGCGGTGGTGATCGGTAACGATGTCGAAATCGGTGCCAATACGACCATTGATCGCGGTGCGCTGGATGATACGACCGTCGGTGACGGCTGCAAGATCGACAACTTGGTCATGATCGGACACAACTGCAATATCGGGCCATACTCGGTTATTGCCGGATGCACGGGAATGGCCGGGAGTACGACGCTGGGTGAGCATTGCATCCTGGGCGGCGCGTCGATGATCAGCGGACATTTGTCCCTGGCACCTAACACCACGATTTCTGGTGCGACGACCGTGATGCGCAGCATTGTCGAGCCGGGTGGGGTTTACGCCAGCGTTTTCCCGCTGGATAGCTATGAGCATTGGATGCGCAATGCGTCGCATATTCGCCGGCTTGCCAAACTCGCCGATCGAGTTGCAGAGCTTGAAAAAAAACTTAAATAAAACGATACAAGGGGTCGATTCAATGGATATTCAAGCAATCATGGAGCACCTGCCGCACCGATACCCGTTTCTGCTGGTTGATCGTGTCGTGGAAATCGAGTTGGGCAAATCCATTCACGCCTACAAGAATGTGACGATCAACGAGCCATTTTTCATGGGGCATTTTCCGCATCATCCGGTCATGCCGGGGGTGCTGATCATGGAGGCGCTGGCCCAGGCGGCTGGCATTCTGTCGTTCAAGTCGATGGATGAAAAGCCTTCTGCCGATACGGTTTTCTACTTTGCCGGTATTGATGAGGCACGTTTCAAGAAGCCCGTTTTGCCAGGTGACCAGTTGCACCTGCATGCCGAAATTGAGCGCCAGATGCGCGGAGTATGGAAATTCAAGGCCGAGGCACGCGTTGATGGCCAATTGGTGGCCGAGGCGCGTCTGATGTGCGCCCAGCGGAAGCTGTAGCATGATTCATTCGACTGCAATTATTGATCCGGGCGCCAGGATCGGGGCCAATGTCGAGATCGGTCCCTATTCGATCATCGGTCCTCATGTCGAGATCGGCGATAACACGGTCATCGGTCCGCATACCGTGATTCATGGTCATACCCGCATTGGCCGTGACAACCGGATTTTCCAGTTCTGTTCGCTTGGTGAAGTGCCACAGGACAAGAAGTACGCCGGCGAACCGACCCGTCTGGAAATTGGTGATCGCAACGTCATCCGCGAGTTCTGCACTTTCAATCTGGGCACGGTTCAGGATGCCGGGGCGACGAGGATAGGCGATGACAACTGGATCATGGCTTATGTGCACATTGCGCACGATTGCCAGGTCGGCAACAAGGTCACTTTCGCCAACAACGCTTCGTTGGCAGGCCACGTCGTGGTTGGGGACTGGGCAATTCTGGGCGGTTTTACCGGCGTTCACCAGTTCTGCAAGATCGGCGCTCATGTCATGACGGCGGTCAGTACGGTGATCCTGCAGGATGTGCCGCCTTACCTGATGGCGGCGGGCAACACGGCGACGCCTTATGGCATCAATGTCGAAGGCCTGAAGCGTCGCGGCTTCACCGCCGAATCGATCACCTCGCTCAAGCGGGCCTATCGCACTCTCTACAAGTCCGGTTTGTTGCTCGAGGAAGCCAAGAGCAAGCTTGCTGAGGATGCCAAGACTCAGCCGGATGTTCAGCTTTTTGTCGATTTCCTCGAGGTTTCCAAGCGCGGCATCATTCGCTGATATGGGCCGAGCCGTAAGGATAGCGATGGTGGCAGGGGAGCCCTCGGGGGATCTCCTGGCCAGCCATTTGATTGCCGCCTTGAAGGAGCGTTTGCCGGATGCCGTTTTTTTTGGCATTGGTGGGCCGCGCATGGAATCACGAGGGTTCGACGCCTGGTGGCCGATGGAAAAGTTGTCGGTCATGGGCTATGTCGACGCGCTCAAGAATTATCGGGAAATTTCCGGCATTCGCCGCCAGTTGAAGAAGCGTCTGCTCGATATCCAGCCCGATATCTTCATCGGTGTCGATGCTCCCGATTTCAATCTGGGCCTGGAAACCAGCCTCAAGTCGGCTGGCGTCAAGACCATCCATTACGTCAGCCCGTCGATTTGGGCCTGGCGAGGCGGGCGCATCAAGAAAATAGCCCGCGCGGTTGACCGCGTTTTGGCGCTGTTTCCGATGGAGCCGCCGCTTTACGAAAAAGAGCACATTCCGGTGACCTATGTCGGGCATCCGCTGGCCGACATCATTCCGCTACAGACCAGCAAGCAGGCTGTTCGGGAAAAACTCGAATTGCCACGCGATTACCCGATTTTCGGCATGCTGCCCGGCAGTCGCCGAGGCGAACTGGCCATGATGGCCGATACCTTCGTGCAGACCGCCAAGCTGATCGGCGAGCGCCTGCCCAATGCGCTCTTCGTCGTCCCGTTGGCGACTCGAGAAACGCGTCTTCAGTTTGAAGAGGCGATTTATCGCCAGCAGGCCGGTCAGGTGCCTTTCCGCATCCTTTTCGGTCACGCCCAGGATGCCTTGGGCGCCGCCGATGTGTCGCTGGTTGCCAGCGGTACGGCGACCCTCGAAGCGGCGCTGATCAAGCGGCCGATGGTGATTACCTACAAAATCGCCAAGTTTTCCTACTGGCTGATGAAGCGCATGGCCTATCTGCCTTACGTCGGGCTGCCCAATGTGCTGGCCGGGCGCTATGTGGTTCCGGAAATCCTGCAGGACGAAGCGACCCCGGAGAACCTGGCGGAAGCCCTGATCAAGTTGTACGAAGACAAGGAAAACGCCGCGGCGGTTGAGGCGGCGTTTACCGACCTCCATCTCCTGTTACGTCAGAACACGGCGGAAAAGGCCGCCAATGCGGTCGTTGAATGCCTGAGCTGATCGTCCCCGAAGGTCTCGTTTGCGGCATCGACGAGGCCGGGCGTGGGCCGCTGGCCGGTACGGTCGTCGCCGCGGCTGTCATCCTCGATCCGCTGCGTCCGATACCCGGTCTCAACGACTCGAAAAAGCTCAGCGAAAAGAAGCGCGATGCGCTGGCGGTACTGATTCGCGAACGGGCGGTGTCCTGGGCGGTAGCCTCGGCCTCGGTCGACGAGATCGACCGGCTCAACATCCTGCATGCCACCATGCTCGCCATGCAGCGCGCTGTGGCAGGGTTGGCCGTGCGGCCGACGGGGGCCATGGTTGACGGCAATCGTTGCCCGAAGCTCGACATTCCGTGTGAAGCCGTGATCAAGGGGGATGGCAAGATCGCCTCGATCGCCGCCGCCTCGATACTCGCCAAGACGGCGCGCGATGCCGAGATGCTGGCGCTGCATGCACAATACCCGATGTACGGTTTCGACCGCCATATGGGCTACCCGACGGCAGCGCATTTTCAGGCGCTCGAAGAGCATGGTGCCTCGCCGGTGCATCGCCGGAGTTTCGGCCCGGTGGCGAAGCAGCTTTCCTTGTTATGAAACTGATCCATTCCCGCGACAACGCGTTTTTCAAGTCGCTCAAGCGACTGGCCGAGTCCGGGCGCGAGCGCCGGAAAACCGGGCAGACGCTGCTCGATGGCGTGCATCTGGTCGAATCCTACGAAGCCGTGTTCGGGCCGGTGGAGACGTTGATCGTTGCCGAATCCGCCTTGGCCGGCGGCGAGGTCGCAGGTTTTGTCGACGGGCGCGATGCGGTCGTTCTGGCCGATGCCCTGATGCGCGACCTTGGCCTGGTCGACACGCCAAGCGGCTTGTTGGCGCTCATCAAGGCGCCGCAGGCGAATGCTACGGTCAACCGGGAAAAAGACGCAATTTTGCTCGATGGCGTACAGGACCCTGGCAACGTCGGCACGCTGCTACGCACGGCCGCTGCCGCCGGCGTCGAGCAAGCCCTGCTGTCGCCGGGCTGCGCCTCGGCCTGGTCGCCCAAGGTTCTGCGCGCCGGGCAGGGCGCCCACTTCGCCCTGGCCATTCACGAAGAGGTCGATCTGGCTGGCTTCATGGCCGGTTACGAAGGCACCACGGCTGTCACCTGCCTGGATGGTGCGACATCCCTTTACAGCGCCGAACTGGCCGGCCCGGTTGCCTGGGTATTCGGCGCCGAGGGGCAGGGGGTGCGGCACGAGTTGATTGAAATGGCCGGGCTGCGCGTCAGGATACCGATGCCGGGAACGGTCGAATCGCTCAACGTTGGCGCCGCCGCCGCCGTTTGCCTGTTCGAGATGGTGCGCCGCCGCTTGAGCTAGTTTGCTCGGGGCACCTCGTCGTCGAGACAGGAATAATCGTCGATTACTAAATCGGAATAGATCATGTCCATACTGCACCGAGCGGATTCATATACGGCACTTGTGCCCCGTTACGTCAGCCGTTTCCGCTGCATAGGCGCGGACTGCGAGGATACCTGCTGCAGTGGCTGGGACATATTGATCGATCAAAAAAGCCTGGAGGCATATGTCGATCAGGCACAAGCCTACCCGCCCGCGTTGCGAAGCTTGTTCGACAACAAGCTCCGGATTGAAAGCACCCCTTCGCGCGAAAAATACGCCAGCACGATCAATGATCCATGCACGAACGACTGTCCGTTCTTGCAGGAGCGGTTGTGCGCCATACATCGCGACATCGGCGAGGACAAGCTCTCAAACACCTGCTTCAATTACCCGCGCTTTACCCGCGATATTCTGGGAAGTGTCGAACAAAGTCTGACTCTTTCCTGCCCGGAAGCCGCACGCCAGGCCTTGCTGAACGCCGATGCTTTCGATTTTGTCGAGGCTGAAATCTCTGTTCGGCCCGAGACGATCAACGTGATCAACGAACAATGGGGAATCACTCTCCATGAAATGAACGACATTCGGATCTTCTGCTTTCAATTGATGCGTGCGGAAGGCCTGCAGACCTGGGAAAAGCTGGCAGTCCTCGGGGCTTTTTGTCGTGAACTGGACCGGGTGGTCAAGGAGGAAAAGCCGCCCTCCATAGCCCATTTTCTGGACAATTTTCAGTTTGCCATGGAGAGCGGAGAGATCGCCAAGATGCTCTCCAAGATCCGGCCCGACGCTGTTTCTCAGGCCAAACTGTTCCATACCATCTGGAAATCCAGAAGGGAACAGGCCAGATCGCCGTTGCGCCAAGGGGTGCAGGATGCCATTGCGCAGGCGTTGGGGCTGGACCGGGAAAACGTCTTGCCGGGCTCCGATACCTTGGCTGAAAACTACTGCCGGGGACTGAAAAACCTTCCCGACGCCTTGGCCCAGACGCCTTATTTGCTCGACCACTATGTTCTAAACGAAGTGTTCAGGGATTTCTTCCCCTTTGGCGCTCAGTCGGCCTATCAGAATTACCTGGGAATCGTTTTTCGTTTCGGCACTTTGCGCTTCATGCTGTCCGCCATGAGCAGCGACGCCCAATCATTGCCAGGCCGGGACGACTTGATGAAGACGGTTGGTGTCTTTTGCCGGATTTACCAATACGACAGCCTTGCCGAACTTTTCAACCAGGCTTTGAAAGAGATAGGCTGGGATCGGCTGGAGGATGTGTATGGTCTGTTGCCGTCCTGAAAGCCGGCGCATGGCATAGAAAAATGGCGCATCGATCGATGCGCCATTTTTATGGGGGCCGAATCGAGCCGCCCTCAGCGCAACTTCAATTCCTGCAATATCGTCGTCGAGATTTCCTCGATCGACTTGGTCGATGAGTCCAGCCAGCGGATGCCTTCGCGGCGCATCATC
>PHCF01000005.1 GCA_002842145.1 Betaproteobacteria bacterium HGW-Betaproteobacteria-6
GATCTGTTCTTCAGTGAATCGCTTCTTCATGTCCAATCTCCTTGATGGTGGGATTGGACTCCAAAGTCACGTGCTACTCAATTCCGGGGGGACGTCGGGGGCCTTTTATGAAGGTCGAAGGTTTTACGGTCGGGCATTTCTCGCTCGGCTCAAAACTGCCCGCCAAGGCGCGTACCGACGAGGAGGCAGAGTCGAACCTTTTGCTACGTATGACCCATGATGCTCGGCGTCAGGTAATGGCCGAGCGTGGTGTAGACAAATTGGTACTTTCTGCACCGTCTCTTGCCTTCATGTATTGGGCCGGCGATTTTGGCAATGAGTACGCGAGCATCTGCAATGACGAGTTGTCAAAGTATTGCTGCGTTGATCCAGCTAAATTCGATTTTTGGGCAAATGCCAACCTTGCAAACCCAGCGCAGGCAGTCAGGGAAATTGATCGTGCAGTTCGGCAACTTGGCGCCCGCGGGGTTTGTATCGGGGGGGCGAATTTCAGCGGACTTGAAGCCCATAGTGAAGCGCTGTTTCCGGTTTGGGAAAAACTGGTGGAGTTAGATGTGCCAGTAATGGTGCACGGTTACAACCAGTCGATCTGGCTTGGAGAGAATCACCACCTAGACAAGTTTGAGACGTCATCCATTGTCGGTGATTGCGGCGATGAGACTTTGTTTTTCTGGTATTTGATCTGTGGTGGGGCGCTTGATGTTTTTCCCCAGCTCAAGGTTTATCTTACCCACGCAGGCGGGATGGCGCTGTTTCAGCTTGGCAGGCTGGCTGATCTCAATAGATCAATGGCTCCTGATACGAGGAACAAGCGCCCTTTGCTAGAATATTTACCGAACTTTTGGTTTGACTTGGATGTTCATTCTCCGGGGCTGCGCCGTGGAGTGGTTGATATTGTTGGGGTGAATCACTTGGTGTATGGGACCAATTTTGGTGGGGCCTATGATGCGGTTGATCCAACTGCCGGGCTGGGGCTATCGGCCGAAGATAGAGAGAAGATACGAAGCGGGAATGCCATCCGACTACTGGGGCTCGATTGTGCGCATTGAATAAGTGTTCACAAGGCGACTCGGGCGATGGAAGGGCGGTGATCACTCCGAGGAAAAATCTTTAAGCCATGCATGGTCGTCCATGCAGAGGGCCTCTGGCTGGTCGGAGAAATCCCAGGTCGATCCCATAATACGGATTGCATGGCGCGCGCGATGGGGCTGTTGCGCATAGCATCGGCCGGTCAGATGGGCGTGCGGTTCCTTATCAATGTCTTTTCTCCGGCCGAGCGCAATCAGCGCGCAGCGACGAAGTACGAGTGCTGCTTCAGCCTCGTCCTCAGCTAGCTCGTTCAAGGCCCATCGAGCCATGCCTTCGCGCATATTGATGCCGGCATAGGGCGGGGGGGCAATGATGTTACTTTCGTTGACCTGCCATGCGAGTCGAAATCCGTCATCGCGAACAAGTCTGGCCTCTGTTAGCCCATCGATATGTCTGGGTACTTCGATTTCGTAGACTCTATGAGTGATGCCTTGAGCTGCGACGGAGATTGCTATGCCTGCAAGATCGAACATGTGGGTACATTGCTGCGTCGCATCGGTAAAGCGAGTTACGGCAATGGAAATCCGGTTTAGCGGCATACCCACCAGTGCCTCGAGCATTGCTGTGGCCTCCGGGCAGGCAGAGAATGGGTGACGTGGCGCTTCCCCTGAAATATCGGACACAGAGCCATCTCGAAATCGTAGAGCGACTCGGAAATGGTGAAAGTCATCTTCAAGAACTGCTCGTACATAGCCACTACCTACGGTGTGGCGACCTGCGATTTCTATACGTCTGCGAAAACTTGCCATAGCGAGAGTTCCGGTTGGGGGTGTTTCTTTTTTATTATTGTGTACAATAACAGAAATATTGTTCATATAAAGAGGCGTGGCATGGGGCTATTGAGCAACAAAGTTGCATTGATAACGGGCGCCGGTGGGGGTATTGGTCAAGGCGTTGCCCGCCGCTTCGCGCGAGAGGGGGCGGCAGTCGTGATTGCTGAAATCAACCCCGAAAGTGGTGCACAGGTGGCTCGGGAGGTTGAGGCACTAGGCGGAAGGTCGCTATACATCCAGACAGATGTGATGCAGAAAGCCTCTGTTTGTGCCGCTATCGATGCTGCAGTTGGGCATTTCGGTGGCCTCGATATTCTCGTCAATAACGCCTTTGTTCCTACCCCCAACGTTCGGCTAGAAGAGAAAACCGATGAGATGCTTGAGCAGACGCTTACGTCAACGGTAAAAGCAACATGGTGGGCGATGCGTGCGGCACTTCCACATATGCGTAATCGCGGTGGTGGAAAAATCGTCAATTTCTACTCCATTGATGTGGATATTGGAGCCTGGCTGCATGCCGATTACAACACGGCGAAGGCCGGTATTGTAGGCTTGACGAGAAGTGCGGCGGCAGAATGGGGGCGTTTTAACATTACCGTGAATGCGATTGCACCGACGGCAATGGGTGCTACCTTCCATAAGCTGGCCGCTGAAAACCCTGGGTTTGCCGAGCGCTCTGCGGCGATGCGACCGCTTGGACGTTGCGGTGATCCGGAGGATGACATCGGGCCGGTTGTTGTATTCCTGGCTTCCGATATGTCGCGTTACGTTACGGGCGAATCGATTCACGTTGATGGCGGTCTGCATCTACCGGGTTATAACTCGCGGCCGGCAGATGTGCCGGTCAGAGAATACTAATCAAAATCGATGGGTGTGTTTAGAAATGATTGGTTTCTATGGGTGAATCACCAATCGTCGTCAGGCGGAATCGACGAGCAGAGCGGACGGTTGCCAATATTCTCGCTGCGACAGAGCGCTCACTATTGTCGGATGGGGCTGAACGCATTTCGATAATCGACATCTGTAAGGATGCGAATTTATCGCGTGGTACTTTCTATCGGTATTTTTCTTGTCAGGATGACCTGCTCGATGTCTATTCTCGCCACAAACGCGAGGAATTCTACGGTTCGATGCTTGCAGCAACGAGCCCGCACGACGATCCTGACCGTCGTTTCCGGGCGCTGGTTGATTTTCTTGAAAGCTATGCTGCTCAAGGGCAGGCGACGCATCTATTACGTGTTGCTCCGGAATACAGTCTTCGCTTCTATCAGCGAATTTTTAATGACTCGCGTGTTCGCATTGAAGAAATACTTAGAGACGTGTTCGACGCTTGGGACGAAAGATTCTGTATCCGGGTAGATCGCGATCTGGTTAGTGAGTTTTTGATTCGCTACATTCTGAGCGAACAACTGGTCCCTCCTGACCATCCTGGAGACGGTGTCGAGCGGGTTGAGCAGCTTATTCGTGTGCTTATCAATGCGGCGCCGTCTAGACCGGTTTGATTGGACTGCGGGAGCCCCGAAATGGGGTGCCGAGAAAAATTAAAAATAATTGTTAAACAGAATTGCGCAAACTGTTTAGTTTTGGCATGATGGGTCCACGAATGCAAAGACACTGACCAAGTGTCGCTGGATGGATACAGGGACAGAAACCCAGGCAAATCATTTCTGGGAGATGCTTGTTGCCATCAGCGAATGTGGCACTTGGCGGTACCACTAATTGATAGAAGGAGACCCCAAATGCTGATTGACCTACATGCGCACGCACCCCATCCCGACTACTACGATCAGGATCCATATTGGGGGCCTGCTTTCGAATCTCAGCCTGATGGCGACATAAAACTACGTGTCGGAGACTGGATTCTGAGTTTGGGTGCGCCGGAGCGTAAAGCTGCATTGCGCAAGGCAAAAGCAGAAGGCCATGCTCTGAATGTCCAGGAGTATATGTCCCGTTGGCGCGATCCTAAGACCCGCCTGGCCGGGATGGATGCCGCCGGCCAGAATGCCCAGGTTGTTTCGGTTCCTTCGCATTGCTATATGTACTGGACTGAGTTGGATTACGCGACCAAATTTTCGCGGAAGGTTAACGATGTTCTCTCTGAATACTGTTCTGCTGCACCAGACAGGCTTATGTTCTGGGCGCAGGCACCGTTGCAAAATCCTGAATTGGCTGCCAAGGAAATTCGACGCGCCTGTACTCAGCTTGGCGCTAAGGGGCTTGGGGCAGGCGGGTCAAATTTTGGTGGGCTAGAGTTCGATTCGCCAGAGATGGATCCCGTTTGGGAGGCTTTGTGCGACCTCGATTTGCCAATGTTCGTTCATGGTTACAACCAGTCTGTGACTTGGGGGAAAAACGCCAATACGGATCGCTATGAGACCACTGCTATCGTTGGTATGAATTACGATGAGACCAAGGCATTTTGGTACTTGGTTAACGGCGGTGTTTTCGATCGCTTCCCCAAGCTTAAAGTCTATATCACTCATGGTGGTGGCTACGTGCCATACCAATTGGGACGCTTGGCGCAGACCAATCCTAATCTTGACACTTATCACAACAAGAAGCCGGTATTGGATTACCTCCGGAACTTCTATTTCGATGTCGAATTGCATGAGTTGCCAATGCGCCAGGCGCTGATTGATGTGATCGGTGCTGATCGCATTCTCTATGGTTCGAATTTTGGTGGTAGCGATGCTGTGCGACACGACCTGACCGATGGTCTCAAATTGACAGATGGTGACCTGCAAAAAATTCGCTGGGGCAACGCCTGTGAGCTTCTCCACCTTGATCCGGCGAAGGTTGGTAGCGTCGTCGTAGCGAAGGCATAGGCATGAAGCTCGCCCGATTTGCTCACGAGGACGTGGTTTCATGGGGGCTGGTGGATGCAGGAAATGCTTCTGTTACGCCTATCCTGGGGGACTTTCGTGTTTGGGGACCCGCGCTGACCAGAGCTATTGCTGGCGGCAATGTAGAGGCCGGGCGGGCTAAACTACCCTTGGCGGTTGTCTCCTACCCCTTGGCTGACATCCGCTTGTTGCCGCCGATTGAGCCGATCAACAGGGTGGTGGTGGCTGGTGCTAATTATGCAAAGCATCTTGTTCATGATTTTGGACTGGCGTCCCCTCAGCAGCCAATCGCCTTCCTGAAAGCCTATGGTGCGCTGATTGGGGCACAGGATCCGATCCGTTATCCGCCGCTTACTCAAGAGTTGGATCACGAGGTTGAACTGGTCGTCGTGATTGGTGACGATCCGGTGAGTTGCGATGATCCATTGTCAAGTGTGCTTGGATACGCCGTAGGTAACGACGTGTCCGCCCGCGATATCCAGCGGAGCGGTCCATCGGGTATCGGAATGGACTTGTTTGCCGCGAAAAGCCAGGACCGGAGTACAGGTGTCGGGCCGTGGATTGTGACGCGCGATGAGTTCCCCACAGGTAGCCCGAAATTGCGGTTGGTCCTTAAGGTAAATGGGGAAATTCGCCAGGATGGACACACCTCAGAAATGACTTGGGATGTCGCTCATCTAATCAAGTTTGTCGAAGAGCGTTCCTCTTTCGCAGCGGGCGACATCATGTTTACTGGATCGCCGGCAGGTGTCGGAATGGGCACGGGGCGTTTCTTGAATCCGGGTGATGTTGTCGAAGCTAGCGTTGAGGGCATCGGTTCGATTTCAAATGTTGTCGGGCCAAAGGCCGGCGGCAAAGGAGAAAAGAATGATTGATAAAAAACACAAGGTTGTTGTGGTCGGTGCTGGCCTGATGGGTACGGGCATTGCACATGCATTTGCCAGCAGCGGATTCACCACGTATTTGGTCGATAGCAATACGGAGACTTTGAAGAAGGCTGAAGAAAATATTCATGCCATCCTCGATGGCGGCGTCAAGCTTGGCAAATTGGCAGTTGAGGCTGCCGAGACAGCCAAGGCGAATCTTCGTACGGATGCAGTACTTGCCCACGCGGCACAGGGGGCACATCTGCTTGTCGAAACCGTGTCGGAGAATTTGGCAGTCAAGAAGGCTGTTCTGGCCGAAGCTGTTCCTGTCCTGGCTACCGGGGCAGTCATTGCAACAAACACGTCGGCGCTAAGTGTGACGGAAATTGCAGCATCCGTACAATCTCCTGAGCGTGTCATTGGCATGCACTTCTTTAATCCAGTGCATAAAATGAAGCTGGTTGAATTGGTCCTTGGTATTGCTACGGATGAAGCAACGGTAGCAACCAGCCGTGCCTGGTGCGATGCTATAGGCAAGACCTCAATACTGGTCAATGAGTCGCCTGGCCTGACAACTAGCCGCATGTCAGCGATGCTGGGCAATGAGGCGATGTGGATGTTGCAGGAAGGCACCGCGAGCGCAGAGGATATTGATACCGCTTTGCGAATGGGCTTCAACCACCCGATGGGGCCACTAGAGTTAGGTGACATGACGGGTTGGGATACTCGCCTGTCAGTGTTGCGTTATCTTCACTCCACCCTCGGTGAAAAATTCCGCCCCTGTCCGTTGATCATCAAAATGGTTGCTGCAGGACGCTATGGTCGAAAGACTGGTCACGGTGTCTACAAATATGATGAGAAGGGGCAGCGAGTAGCCAATTCCGGTCTGAAGGCGAATAACCTGTGAGTGCGGTCTATATCGTCGAAGCCGTCCGTACTCCGGTTGGTAAGTACAAGGGTAGCTTGGCTGGCGTGCGCGCCGACCATTTGGGCGCCTGTGTCCTAAATGAGTTGCTGCGGCGAGCAGGTATTTCTGCTGATGCAGTGGACGACGTGATTTTCGGTTGCGTTACTCAGGTTGGCGAACAGTCGGCAAATGTTGCCCGAACCTCCCTATTGGGGGCGGGGTGGCCAGTCAACATTCCTGGTTTGACCATCGATCGTAAGTGCGGGTCAGGTGAAGTGGCTGTGCATGTTGCCGCAGGCCTGATTGCGGCTGGTTCTGCCGATGTGATCGTTGCCGGTGGGGCAGAGAATATGAGCCGCGTGCGTATGGGCGGTAATCGTGAGATCTACGGTGAAGCATTTGGCTGGCTGGCCTCTGAGAAATTTGAATTGACCAGCCAGGGCGAGGCTGCTGAGCGCGTAGCTGATATGTGGGGCTTGGGTCGCGAAGATCTTGATGAATTCGCCGCTGAAAGTCATCGTCGGGCTGCATCTGCAGCCGAGGCTGGATATTTTGCTTGCGAAACTGTATCTGTTCCGGTTGCTGGCTTGAAGGAAAGAGATTTTTCCGAGGCATCACCGGAGATTTTCTCGGTGGACGAAACCATTCGCCCAGGGACCAAGGTTGAGAAATTGGCCACTCTGAAGTCAAGTTTTCGTGATAACGGGAAAATGACTGCCGGGAACTCCTCTCAGATTTCAGATGGTGCTGCAGTTTTGCTGCTTCTGTCCGAGGCGGCGGTCAAGCGATTTGGTGTGAAGCCAAGGGCGCGTATTCGCGCCTTTACAACGGTGGGTTCTGATCCAACGCTGATGTTGACGGGGCCGATTGCGGCGACCCGAAAGATTCTCGAAAAAGAGGGACTTTCGGTCGATGACATTGATATTTTCGAAGTTAATGAGGCTTTTGCTCCGGTTCCGATGGTCTGGATGAAAGAGCTTGGGGTGCCGCAGTCCAAGCTAAACGTTAACGGTGGCGCCATCGCTTTAGGCCATCCGTTGGGTGCTAGCGGAGCACGGATTATGACTTCAATGTTGTATGAGCTGGAACGTCGGGGGGGGCGCTTCGCCCTTCAGGCCATCTGCTGTGCCGGAGGTATGGGCACCGCGACATTGATCGAACGCATTTAGATCATTTGACATGCGTCTGAAAATTGTCACTTGGGATTGTCGAAGCTGTTTCGATTTGATTGTTCAATGGTGGCTAGAGGTTCGGAAGATACATTATGCACATTGATCTCAGTGATAAGCGAGTCATCGTTACCGGCGCATCGCGCGGGATTGGCTTTGCCATTGCGCGTGCCTTCGCAAACGAGGGCGCTCGGGTGGCAATCTGCGCGCGAACTCTGGAGTCCGTGGAGGCTTCTGGCAATGAGTTGTCCGGCACGGCAAAGGCGGTTATTGCCCGAGCGGTGGATGTTACCGATACGATCGGTGTCAAGGCATTCGTGGATGAAGTGGCAGCGTCCTGGGGAGGTGTCGATGTTTTGGTCAACAATGCAGG
Source organism: Betaproteobacteria bacterium HGW-Betaproteobacteria-6 (assembly GCA_002842145.1). Classification (GTDB taxonomy): domain Bacteria; phylum Pseudomonadota; class Gammaproteobacteria; order Burkholderiales; family Rhodocyclaceae; genus Azonexus. The sequence continues at coordinate 8,021 of PHCF01000005.1, forward strand.
ACAGGGACGTGGAGGGAGTCTCGATACGCTGACGCCTGAGGCCATCCTCGAGCACGCCAATATTCTTCAGATGGGGCATTTCCGATTCGTTCAGGCGGTGGTTCCCTACATGCGAGAACAGCGCTGGGGTCGGATTATCGAAATCAATGCGCTGGCCGGTGTCATACCGACACCAGATGGAATTCCTTCGGTCATTAATCGTGCTGCATGTATTGCACTTTCGAAATCGCTCGGGATGTCCTTGGCTAAGGAAAACATACTTGTCAATTCGCTCAATATGGGATGGATTGATACGGGTCAGTGGGATCGACACTTTAAGGAGGTTGGTCCGGGTGTGACGCGTCAAGAGTTTGATGAAATGGCGCTCAAGGTGGTTCCTATCGGGCGCTTCGGAAAACCAGAAGATGTTGCTGGCATGGCGCTATTCCTGGCTAGCGAGTACGCAAATTTCATCAGTGCTGCGTCCATCGATATTTCCGGCGGTCTGCAAGGCCAGATTGCCTATTACCCAACTTTGAAGCGAGATTTCACTGAGGCAATGAAGAGTCGCATGCAATAATTTTCCCCATAAAATTCTAAATACAGAATATGAATCGGATGCTAGAATTATTTTGATATGCTTGCTACAATCAAGACAAGCGCAAATCCGAACTAATTTGGGGCGCGAGAGATATTCGAAAGCCTTGATTGGATTTACTGCGAGGCCGCCTAGTGCCTCAGCGGGCGCAACTAGTTTGGTCGTGATGTAATAACGAGAGGAGACAAGTGGATGAAAAACAGAAATGGTAATTTCATGAGCGGAGGCTTTTTGCTCCGTGGTACGGCGGCAGCAATCTCGCTGGCTTTTGCGGGCGGAGCGGCGGCATTTCAAGTCGAACTTGATAATCCCGATATCAAGATGCGCTGGGACAATACCGTTCGTTACACGGTTGGGGTCCGGGCAGAGGGGCAAGATCAGCGCCTGATGCGTAACTACATCTATGATGAAGGCGATAGCAAATTCAAACGTGGCGAGATCGTGACCAATCGCGTCGACCTGTTGTCTGAGTTCGACGTTAGCTATAAGGGGAAATTTGGTGCCCGGGTTTCCGGAGCTGCATGGTACGACGCAGCATATGACGATCACGCTGTCACCTCGCCGGCAGGCATGTCGACTGCATATTACGGCAATAGCTACAACAACCAAGTCAAAAAATATGTGAATGGACCTGCAGCCGAGTTTCTCGATGCATTTGTATGGACAAATCTTGAGCTGGGTAAAATCCCCCTCAATTTGAAGATTGGTCAGCAAACCAACGTTTGGGGTGAAGGGCTCCTGCTGGGTGCACATGCGGTTTCCTACTCTCAGGCACCGGTGGATGGAGTGAAGGCAGCGACCAATCCGGGCGTTGAGACGAAAGAAGTCTTTTTGCCTATTGGGCAGATCCATGCTAGCGCCCAGGTGACCGATTCTGTGACACTGGTCGGGCAATATTTCTACGACTGGAAGCCGATGCGCGTGCCGCATGCCGGAACCTACCTGATGGGTGCTGATACGGCGCCTTCATCTGACAAGCTTGCCTTCCCAGTTCCTGGTTTTTATGCAGATATTGTTGCCGCAAAGGAACCACCTAAGAGCGGCAATTGGGGTGTCGGTGCACGTTGGAATTTAGAGGAAATCGAATCGACGTTTGGGGCGTACTATCGGCAGTTCGATGATTACGCACCAGAACTCGCTGTTCAGTTGATGGGTTTCACTAGGCCGGCACCATTTAGTGCATTGCCAACGCAGGCGCGATTCCTGTATGCACAGAATGTTGAGCAGTACAGCTTGACCTTTTCCCGCGTTATTGGCGGGGTGGCATTTGGCTCCGAAGTTTCGTATCGTAAAAATGGTGCTTTGAATACGCCTAGCTCGATAGTGACCGATACAGGTGCTCGCGGCGATACCTGGCACGCGGTAGTAAATGGCATTTATATGCTACCGAAGACGGCTCTGTGGGATACAGGAAGTCTGGTGGCTGAAGTTGCCTATAATCGACTCGAAAAGGTTACGAAGAACCCATCGCTGTACCGCGAAGTTGGAGCGGCTACATGCGTCGATTCGCGAACCAGTGTGGCACGGTCTGGCGATAAGCGGGATGGGTGTTCGACCAACGATGCTCTGTTTATGGCCCTCAAGTTTTCTCCGCAATACCTGAATATTTTACCTTCGTGGGATTTGACATTGCCGATGAGCCTGACCTATGGTTTGTCTGGCAACGCGCCGACCGCTGGTGGTGGCACCGAGGGAGAATTGCGCTGGTCGCTTGGGGCCACGATGACCTACGCATCCAAGTATGAATTTACGCTGAGCTACGCTGATCGCACTTTGCCCGTTCGTACGGTGTCGACCGCTCAGGGCGAAAAGATCACTGGCGGAGCTGCACACAGCAACTCGTCGGTCGGGGTGATCGATCGAGGCTGGTTGTCCCTTACTGTAAAGATGGCTTTCTAAGAGCTGGAAATTGGAGACAAATAAAAAATGAACATTCAGAATATTCTGTTGGTCGCAGTCGCCGCCTTTGCGGCGCCTGCTATCGCTGGTGTGCCGGCTGATGAGGCTAAGCAGTTGGGTGTCAGCCTGACAAAGTATGGCGCAGTGAAGGCTGCAAATAAGGAAGGAACGATTCCTGAATACACGGGTGGCTTGACGAAAGCACCGGCAGGATTCAAGGCCGGAAGTGGTTTTTGGGCCGATCCCTTCAAGGATGAAAAGCCGGTGTTGCGGATTGATGGCAAGAACTATCAACAATACGCTGATAAGTTGTCGGAAGGGCAGAAGGAGTTGCTCAAGAAATACCCGACCTTCTATATTGATGTCTACCCGACCCATCGCTCTGCGTCGATTCCTGAGAAAATTCTCAACAATACGGTGCGCAATGCAGTCTCGTGCAAGACGGACAAGAACGGTCTGGCGCTAGACGAATCATGCCGCGGTGGCCTGCCTTTCCCGATTCCCAAGACCGGCTACGAGGTTATGTGGAACCAGCAGTTGCGCTATAAGGCTGATACCACGACAAAGTCCTCTCGCTCCTGGGTGGTCGATAGTAACGGTAAGGCTGTGATTAGCGCCCAGCAACAGACCTTTGAGGAAACGCCGTATTACCATGAGCATCTGGATGGTCGGGATCCTCAGCTCTACTGGCGTACTCACTCTGTTACCCAGTCCCCGGTCCGTAAGGCGGGTGAGGCTACCGGATTGATGGATTTTATGGATCCGACAGTTAAACCCCGTCGCGCCTGGAGTTACACCCCTGGCCAGCGCCGTATCAAGCTGGCGCCGGAGTTCTCCTACGATACGCCGGTCTCCAGTATGGGTGGCGTTACCCTGTTCGATGAGCTTTTTGTCTTCTCGGGTCAGATGGACCGCTTTGACTTCAAGCTAGTGGGTAAGAAGGAAATGTACATTCCCTACAATGCCTACAAGCTCTACTTCACCTGCGGAGTCGAAGAGCAGTTTATGGACAAGCATCCGAATCCTGCCTGCTGGCGCTGGGAATTGCACCGAGTGTGGGTGGTCGAGGCAACCTTGAAGCCGGGTTTCCGCCACGTCTATAACAAGCGGATCTACTATTTCGACGAAGATACCTACGGTGCAGGTCTTTACGACGCATTTGACCAGAGCGGTCAGCTATACCGTTCAATCTTCAATTCGATGGTCCAGCTCTATGATGTGCAGGCCCCATACGCCGTAAAGAATGTTGTGTACGACTTCAACAAGGGTATGTACGCACTGGTGAATGATGGCCTGGTTGGTGGCTATGGTGTGCTCACGAAGCCGATGTCTAACCGTGAGCTCAATCCCGAGGCTGTGGTCGCGCGAGAAACGGCCCGTTGATCTTCGGATTGCCTGAGTGATGAAGGTGCATCGCAAACGTTCGCGGTGCACCATTTCAAGATTTACCCAACGATTAGCATCGGCCTTGGTAATTCAAGGCCGAGGCTGGGTACATTCCAAAGGAGTTGCTCTTTGACTACCTTGAGCAAACTGCCGTCCTGGAGCCTCGTGTCCAAAACGCAAATCCATTACGTTGTTGCTGGGTTCCTCTATGCATTAGTGGGCCTGAGTGAAGCGGTCGCACCAGGCACCACGGATGCGCTTGAAGTGCCAGCAAAGCAATCAGCGAGGGCTCAGAAAGCATTAATGTCTGGAATTTCGGCGAATGGTAAACGCGCTATAGCGGTTGGTGCGCGCGGGACTATTTTGTATTCCCGTGATTCTGGAATCACATGGACGCAGGCCAGTGTTCCTGTCAGCTCTGACCTTGCAACGGTTCGCTTTTCCGATGCCGATACGGCATGGGCGATAGGTCATGATGCAGTGCTGCTGCGATCAGATGACGCCGGAGAACATTGGAACAAAGTCCTTGATGGCCGAAGTGTAGCCATCCTTTTGCAGAGCCATTATAAAACCTTGGCCGACGGCGGGCAGTTGGAGGCCGGACGAATTCAAAAGGATGTTGAAGATGCAGTTTTGCAGTCGGCAACTCCCGGCGTTCTGTCCTATCCATTCCTTGATATCCGGATAAACGAAAAGGGCGAGGGCTTCTTGGCTGGTGCCTTCGGCTTGCTCCTGCGTACCATTGATGCAGGAAAGACTTGGGAACCGTGGATCGAACGTGCCGGAAATGATCGTCGCATGCATCTATACGCACTTGAACAGGTTGAAAACGGTTCGCTTTACTTGGCTGGAGAGCAGGGGCTGATCCGACGTTACGATCCAGTTGCCGGACGTTTTGTTGTCGTGGAGGTGCCCTATAACGGTACATTCTTTGGTCTCAGGGCTATTGGTACAAAGTTGATTGCTTTTGGTTTGCGCGGCAATGCTTTTATCAGCACAGATGACGCGAAGTCTTGGAGACCGGTCACGCTGGGCGTAACAGCCAACATCGTCGCAACCTTGCAGCACGCACCTAATGAGATGCTCTTTGTGATGCAGAACGGTCAAGTGCTACTCAGCAAAGACGATGGACGGAGTGTTACCGACCTTAATGTCCCTCGTGGCGGTGAAATACTTGGGGCGGAATTGCTCGGATCGGATCAGTTGGCGTTGGCGAGAGTCAATGGTGCGCATCTCCTCCGGTTCACCTCACCGTGATATCGCCTATCAGGCGAAAAAATGGAAATAAAAAGAGATAAAAATGGCTGGCCACACTGAACAACCCGTGATGCCCGTAGTTGGTGATTTGAAATCGTTCGATTGTCGATCCGGGAATCTACTAGAGCGCGTCATTTTCAATAATCGAGTTCTTGTGCTGCTGGCCTGCCTAGTTGCGACTTTGGTGCTTGGTTATGCGGCTTCGCGCATTCATGTGAATGCAAGTTTTGAGCGAATGATCCCGGTCAATAGCCCGTATATACAAAACTACCTGCAGTATAAAGACCAGCTGCCCGGGCTGGGCAATACGGTGCGTATCGTTGTCGAAAGCAAGAACTCCGATATCTTTGACCCCGACTATCTCGATGTATTACGCAAGGTCAATGATGACCTTTACCTTATTCCGGGTGTCGATCGCTCATGGATGAAGTCAATCTGGATGCCGATTGTTCGATGGCGCGAGGTTACTGAAGACGGTATCACTGGCGGTGCCGTGATGCCGACTCAGTTTGATGCAAGTCCGGATCAGATAGCTAAGTTGCGCACTAACGTTATGCGTGCCGGAGTCGTTGGCAGTCTGGTGGCAACAGACATGAAGTCGAGCATGATAGTTGCTCCGCTCATGGATAAAAACCCGAAGACCGGGGATGCCCTCAATTACAGTGAATTTTCCCAGGCACTCGAAACCAAGATTCGTGCTTACGAGAGTGACAAGGTAGGTATCCATATTGTCGGGTTCGCCAAAATTGTTGGTGACCTAATCGAGGGCCTGCGGGTTGTCATGATGTTCTTTGCCGTATCGGTACTGGTGGCGGCACTTTTTGTCTATCTGTACACCCGTTGCCTACGTAGCACGGTACTGTTGGTCACGGTAGCAGTCATCGGCGTCGTTTGGTTGCTAGGCCTGATGCAACTGCTTGGCTACGAACTAGATCCATACTCCATTCTGGTGCCATTTCTGATTTTCGCCATTGGTTTGTCGCATGGTGCGCAGAAAATGAACGGCATTATTCAGGATATTGGTCGAGGTACGCACAAATACGTGGCAGCAAGGTACACATTCCGCCGTCTCTTTATGGTTGGACTTACGGCGCTGCTGGCTAATATCGTTGGCTTTGCTGTCTTGATAATCATCGATATTCCCGTGATACGAGACTTGGCCATCACAACCAGCATCGGGGTGTCCGTATTAATTTTCACCAAGCTGTTTTTGATCCCGGTTGCCCTCTCTTACCTCGGGGTTAGTGACTCGGCGACCCGCCATGCATTGCTCGAAACCCAGGAGATGCAACAAGATCGCACCCTAATTGGTCGCCTTTGGCACTGCCTTGACGAGCTGACTGAGCGCCGATGGGCATTCCCCGTCATTATTTTCTCGATCATCACAACGGCAATTGCTTCAGTAGTCATGCAGGATATCCGGATTGGCGACTTAGATGCTGGTGCTCCTGAGCTTCGTCCAGAGTCGCGCTATAACCGAGACAACGCCTACATAACGGACCATTACGGGCTCTCTAGTGATCAGTTTGTGGTCATTATGAAAACAGATGATGAAGGATGTCGCCTATATTCATCGCTCAACAAGATGGATAGCCTCGCGCAGTTGCTGCGTGATGACCCTAGTGTCCAAACGACAACGTCTCTAGCTGAGACCGTACGTTTCGTCACCTCAGCTATGTCCGAGGGCAGTGGCAAATGGAATACCATCAGCCGTAATCAGTCGATCACCGATGGTTCTGTATCGGCTGCCGTCATTGCCACGCCGGATATCACCAACCAGAGTTGCTCCGTCTCGCCACTAGTCGCTTATCTCTCTGACCACAAGGCAGATACGCTTAGCCGAGTCCTGAAAACTGCGAACGACTACGCTGCTGCCAATAACACAGCACCAGATGCAAAGGAGCCCGTTCAATTTTTGCTGGCGGCAGGTAGTGCCGGAATCGAGGCTGCGACCAATATCGAGGTTCAGAGAAGCATTATTACTATGTACCTCGCTGTGTATGGTGCCACTGCGCTACTTTGCCTTATCACCTTCAAAAGTATTCGCGCCACCATCGTCGCGCTGATTCCACTGATTATTACAACGATCATCTGCAAGGCGCTGATGGTCTGGTTGGGAATAGGTCTGAAGGTTGCCACATTGCCCGTTATTGCGGTGGGTGTTGGCGTAGGTGTCGATTATGCGCTGTACCTGTTGAGCGTCCAGATTGCTCTCCAGCGGCGAGGAGAGAGCTTGCGCCTTGCTTATCGCCGATCCCTTGATTTTACAGGCAAGGTCGTGGCTTTGGTCGGAATGACTATGGCAGCTGGTGTCATCACCTGGTCTTGGTCGCCAATCAAGTTCCAGGCTGACATGGGAATCCTGCTTACCTTCATGTTCATTTGGAACATGCTTGGTGCCCTCGCACTGATTCCTGCGCTGTCGCACTTTATCCTCAATCCCCGTCGGGGCGACGTTCGTTCGCTTACCTGACGAAACTAATCGTCTGCCGCCTGCAAAACTTGGTCAGGTGGTGGACAAATAAATCCAAAAGGAGACATCAATGTTCGATCTACTTTTAAGTGCCGATATGATGGTGCCAGATCCGGATGATATGGCGGAACGCTTGGTCACAAAGCTAGGCATCCACGGACATCCGAAATGGCGCCAGGCTTTCGACGATCATCCCTACATTGCACATTTTCTACGTGTCCATAAGTCACTTGCAGTGTCTCCCACGCGTGTCGAGCCTCAGTGGCACCTTGATCGCGAGAACCCGGGTGATCCAATGTTCCACGCGTTTCTTGAGAGCCTGAAAGATTATCAGGGGCGCCATCGTCCGATGATTACTCATTCGGTCGTTCTGGCGCTTCACGGGCATAAATTTGACAATTTCGTTGATAAGTTGATGCGCCGAGGCTTGGCTTTCCGCATGGCTCAACGGACTCCGGACATGCCATTTGATCGCCTATGGTTGGGGGCGACACCTGAGTCTCCTCGCTACACACCGGATGTTGATGGTGGATTATGCATCGAAGTAATGCCAATGGAACCACTGCAAATGCCGGCGGAGACATTTGTCACCCCACCCGTCCAGCCACGTGACGCGAAGCCTGGTGACATGGTTCGAGTAAGTGCGCGTGGGTTCTTGGTGCGCAATCTTGACGAGACACTGCGCCGGTGCTCAGTAAACCTTGACTGGGAGCCGGTCGGCGAAGTCGAAGCTTTGCATCGCGAAGGTTATCGTCGCGCCACCATGCCATTTACTGTCGCTAATAGTGCGGCGCTCGATGTGATTCAGCCGACAACTTGGCATGGCGATGCTGGTCTTTACCTGAACAATTGGGGGCCAGGTCTTTATTACATTCGGATCGCAGTAAACGATCTTGAGGCAAAGGCTGAGGATCTTAGAGCACGCGGAACACGTTTCACTTGGGTTGAGGAGTCAGAAGCAGTTGGTGGTGCATCGTTGATTAGGATTGATCCATCTGAACTGCGCGGGCAACTCCTTGAGTTTGAGGAGATCTGAAATGGCAGCCAGTGTTGCCGCTGAAACACGTCAGGGACTCGACCTTGGTCAGGTGATCAATGATGCGGTCAAGGTTCAACGGGAAGGAGGTATCGGCTGGATCGTGTTGACACGATCTGGTCAGATAAATGCCATTAACGACGATATCCGGGTTGGCGTTCCGCATGCACTACGTGAACTGGAGTCAGACCCGGATATTCGTGTAGTCGTTATCCGTGGTGAAGGTTCTCGGGGCTTTTGCGCCGGCGCTGATATCAAGGAGCAACGTGGGCCGGAAACGTCGATTCAAGTTCGGCGGCGAATGGAAAATGCGCGATGGATTGAAGCAATTGATTTATCCCAGAAGCCGATCATCGCAGCGATTCACGGATATTGTATGGGGGGGGGGATAGAACTTGCACTTGGGTGCGACATTCGTTTCGCATCTCCGGATGCCATTTTTAGCCTGCCTGAAACTGCCCTTGGACTTATTCCGGGAGGAGGGGGGACGCAGCGGCTTCCACGTGTGGTAGGCCCTGGGCGCGCAATGGACATGCTCCTTACGGGCGAACGGATCAATGCCGAAACAGCCAAAGACATTGGTTTGGTTACGCGTTTGGCCACTTCATCCGAGTCCATGCTTGATGAAGTTCGTGAATTCGCGAACCGTATTGCTTCTAAGGCCCCTGCAGCGACCATGGCTGTCAAGCGTGCCGCGCGGGTAGCGCTCGATCTTGACTTAAAGAAGGGTTTGGATCTAGAACTTGATTTGTTCGCCATGCTTAAGCCAAGTGAAGATGCGAAAGAGGCAGCCATAGCATTTAAGGAAAAGCGGACGCCGGTTTTTTCCGGGCGCTAAGTAAAAAAAGACCATAAAAAGGAGACAGATTGATGAGTGAGCGAAAACTTGAAGGCCGCGTGGCTATCGTCACAGGCGCAGGAGGTGGTCTAGGGGCTGAGTCAGCGAGGGTTCTCGCTTCGCACGGGGCTAAGATAGCTATTGTCGACATCAATGGCGAAGCTGCCCGTAAGGTGGCTGAAGAGATTGACGCTGCCGGTGGGGATGCCTTGTTTGTGCGGACGGATATTTCTTCTGAGGCCGAAGTCAAGGCCATGGTCGAGGCCGTGGTGGCCCGTTTTGGGCGTGTCGACGTGCTGCATAACAATGCGGCCATCCTAAGTGTTGAGCAACGGCAGCGCGATCGGGACGTAGTCAACATGGACGTCGATGCTTGGGATTTGGCGATGGCAGTGAATTTGCGTGGTGCAATGCTCTGCACCAAATATGCCGTTCGAGAAATGCTGAAGAATCAAAAGGGTTCGGTGATCTTTGCTACTTCGGGACTTGGGGCTCAGGGTGATCTCTCTCTCTCGGCCTACGCTGCCTCAAAGGCTGCACTGATGATGCTTAGTAAGTCGGTCGCTTCCCAGTACGGTAAACAGGGTATTCGCTCGAATGCTTTGCAAATTGGATTGGCACCGGCAGAAAATGCACACGACAGCATGCCCGCTCCACTACTCCAGATCCTTCGCGACAATCACCTGACTCCTGAACTTGGTACGCCGCGTCAAATTGCAGATGTGGTTGCTTTTCTTGCCTCTGATGAATCCTCTTTCGTTACCGGAAGTACGCTGGTGGCAGATGGTGGATTCAGTAGCCATACACCCTCATTGGTAGCGATGAAGGCACTCTTTGCGCAGACCGGCGCAAAGAGCATGTAAAGGAATCAGGATGAAGGCTGCGATTATCACCGAACGCGGCGTCCCCCCGGGGGTCACGGAAATTCCCGAGCCCGTGTCGCAGCCTGGAGCACTGCTCATCGATATGGATACGGCAGGACTTGGCGGTTGGGATGTGCTAGGTGCCTACAGGCTCGGTGTGCAATACCCCTGCGTGATTCGCGGGGAGGGGGTCGGGCGTTTGGCTGATGGGCGGCGTGTATATTTTGGTGAGCGCGCTGTCATGCCCTATGGTGCTTGGGCTGAACGAACTTTGGTACCCGTCGAAGAAGTCTGGGATGTACCAGACCATATTGATGACAGAACGGCCATTACAATGGGTATTGCCGCGACCGGTGCTTTAGTTCCGCTCGAACAGGCCAATATTCAAAAGGGCGAGCGGGTTTTGGTTCTTGGCGCGACTGGTACCCTCGGCCAGGTTGCTTTGCAACTTGCCCACTATTTGGGTGCGAGTAGGGTGGTTGCCGCTGCGCGTTCAGCTGATAGTCTTCAGAGACTTCTGGCGCGCGGTATTGCCGACGAGATCGTTGTCCTTGACGGCGCTGATGACGTAGCTGCACTTAAAGCCGCATCCGGAGATGGCTTCGACGTAGTGCTCGACCTTGTCTGTGGCCAGCCTATGCTCAACGCACTTAAGGCGACCCGATGGGGCGCCCGCATAATGACGATTGGTACGGGTGCCGGCCGACAGGTCAATTTGGATATTGCCGACCTGCTTTTCCGTTCGCTCTCTTGCATTGGTACGGGGCAGCGTCCATCTGCTGACCGTCGCAAGCTATGGGAGCGCTTGCTTCGGATTTCGCAGGAGGTCGGAATACAGGTCGACTACGTTGACTACTTCCTTGATCAGGCAGCGGACGCGTGGGCCGCCCAAATCGCCGGGCCGCATGCCAAGATTACTGCACGCATCCGCGCTTGATCAGGGGAGAGATCATGAATAATGGACAATGGTGGGCTGTTGGTCTTTCGGATGCTATAGAACCGGGCCATACGCTTGCTGTAGTTTGTGAGGGAAAGCCGATAGTCCTGTTTCGGGACGAGGCTGGTCAGGCATTTGCCTTAGAGGACCGCTGTTCGCATCGGAGGGTGCCACTATCCCCTGGGCCAGTGAAGCCTGGAGGATTGCAATGTCCGTACCACGGATGGACCTTTGATGGTAATAGCGGTCGCTGCACTGATATCCCGAATCTAGGGCGGGAAGAACGCGTTCCTTCGAGCTATGGCGTTACCCCCTATCCTGTGGCTGAAGCAAATGGCTTTATTCACGTTTGGTTGGGTGACTGGGCCCCTGGCGAGTATCTGCCGGCAGCCTCATACAGGAAGACCGGGATTGAATATACCGGTAGTGCGGTCGTGAGCTTGGCGCGTGACCATTATCTCGATGTGATGCTGGATGGCCCAGAATGCTTGCTGGCCTTTACCGGTGTACAGATCACGGATTTTTTCCTGGGTGACCCGCGTCAGGATGGCGATCACTTGGTGCTTGACCGGGGTGCGATCTGGAAAGGGAAAGGTGTCGGACCTGCCTTCGTCAGGGACTATCCTCTGGTTGTTCGAACCTCTGTTCCGCTTGTCGGCGGGGTAATTACCGTGGAACTACTCAGCGTGGATGAGGAGCCCTTGATAACTATCTGTATCGCTGCGACCGAAAATCGTCGAGGTACAACCAGCTTGTGCTGGCGAGGAGGGTTACATGGATCGACCATTTCAGATTCAACGATGCGATGGCGCTTTTCGCGGGTTATTGGAAGGAAGCCGTTTGAAGTGTTTTCTGAGATTGATGGCAATGCCATCGCAGCCCTTCAAATAGCTCCTTCGCTTGAGCGTATTTGGCCTTCATCAACGGCCTCTGGTTCATACAGTAGCTTTTCTCCAGAGGTATGCTGAGTACTATGAGTCACCACTTGAACGACATGGATGGTACCCAGCCATCAGAATTTTCATCGAAGCGTGATTGGGTCCCGAGCAATTTCGATTTGCGTGATACTTGGTTCCCTGTTGCTTACTGTGCTGATGTTGATACCAGACCGGTAAGGCGCATTGTTCATGCGCAAGATGTATATCTTTGGCGTGATTTTGGACGAATAGTGGCCGCTGAGTTTCGCCCGGATCGGGTATCTCAGTCGCTCAAAGTGGCCACCTTTTTTACCGGTGGTACTGGCTATTACCCAGTGGTCGAGCGTTATGGCTATATCTGGCTGTGGTACGGTAATCCCGACGCTAGGCACGAAGAATTGATTCCAAATATTCCGTTCCTGCCTCTGGATGGGAAAGGTATTCCTCGATATACGCAACGATCAGTTCGGTTTGACGCGGCGTCACTGCTGTCAGTTGAGAATTTGATCGATCTCACTCATGCGGATTTTCTGCATGCGAATGCGATTGGAGATAATAAATCGGAAAGCGACCATGTTGAAGTGGCGTCCACCTCCGAAACCGTGACACGGACACGCATTGTGACCAGAAAATCTGTTGCGCCAGTGATGCGCTGGATTGGTGGTGTCCGTGCGAAGTATCAAGATCTGCGTGCGGTATTGCACGTACATTTGCGGAACAACGTCTGCATTTCCTACCCTCGGTTCACTCCTGGCTACGCAATTCCGAATGTGCAGCCATTCGTGCCGGTAGGCAAGCATCGTTCGCGTGTGGACCAAACAAACTACACGGTTCATGCGCCTGCACCTTTTCGCTGGCTTATGCCTCGCATTTCCTATGTTATCCAGCCACAGGATAATGCAGTCCTGCGCCAACAAAATGCGCGCTATTTTGAATCCGCTGAGCGGCGAGACTTCAGTTCTCGCTTTGATCGCCCCGGCAATCGCTACCGGCTCCTTATATCCCGGTTGGCCGAACGACAACGCCAAGGGGACTTTAGTTATCAAACTGACGCCGATCTGAGTGCCGATATTGCCTCTGTGCTTGGTATGAAAGATTAATATCACTCGTCTGCAGCACCCATCCCGATCAGGATTGTTTGGTACCACGGTAATTTTGGCCGGATTGGCCATGGTTGGGCCGTTTTCAATTAATACCTATCTGCCGTCATTTAACGAAATGTCTCTGGTGCTCGGTACTGACCGGGTGGCATTGCAACTGACGGTCTCGATCTACTTCCTTGCTTTTGCCTTCATGTCGCTTTGGCACGGTGCAATTTCGGATTCCTTCGGGCGTCGTAGGGTGGTGTTGGTCGGCCTTGCTGTCTATGCTCTTGCTTCCCTGGGGTGTGCTCTTTCTACGCGGGTTGAGCACTTATGGATATTGCGAGCCTTCCAGGGGTTTTCGGCCGGGGCGGGTATTGTTATCGGGCGGGCCGTCGTTCGTGATTTGCATGAAGGCCCACAGGCACAGCGAATGATGTCGCATGTCGTACTTATGTTTGGCTTGGCACCGGCGATTGCGCCATTGATTGGTGGCTGGCTGCAGTCTGCCTTCGGTTGGAGGGCAGTATTTGCCTTCTTGTGTGTGCTGTCTCTCAGTCTTATGGTTGCCGTATTCATCCGTCTACCAGAGACGCTACCGGTGTCGCGTCGTCAGCCATTTAACCTGGCTGCATTAGGTAGGGGCTATGCAGCCGTATTTGGCAACCTGCCATTTATGACTTGGTCGATTGCCTATGCATGCATGTTTGGTGCCTTTTTCCTGTATGTCTTGTCAGCCCCTGTTTTTCTAATGCACCACCTCGGATTGGGCGAAAAGGATTTCTTGTGGCTCTTCGGTCCAGCGACTATCGGTCTCATGCTCGGTTCTGCATTAGCGGGGCGTGCTTCCCATCGCTGGTCATCAGCCAGAACAGTTAAATTCGCGTTCATGATTATGGCAATTGCCATGTTTTATAACATTGGCGTGTGTTTTGTCTTACCTCCCGGTGTCGGCTGGTACGTTATACACATTCTGGTATTCAATCTGGGGATGTCGCTGGCCATACCCTCCCTGACCATGCGTGGCCTTGACTGTGTGCCGACAAGGCGTGGTATGGCCTCATCAGTTCAGTTGTTTGTACAGACCGGGTTTAACGCCTTGATAGCCGCCGTTTTGGCGCCATGCTTGTGGGGGACTCTTCTAGAACTGGCTCTGGGCTCTGCCGCTCTTTGCTTTTTTGCCGGAGTCGGGGTGATAGTAGCGCAGAAAATTGGCCGCAAATCGAAATCGCTACGGCCTGAATGAGTGCGCATACTTAAAATTTTGCAGTTTACTTGCTGTTGGCTGTAGAGGCCCTGCGGTAGCCTTGAAAAAGAATAGCTGGCATTCGCAGGAGCAGTTTCCATCCGATGAGCTTGAGCGCTTGCCAGCAGTCTTCTGGTTTGATCACGATGGATGTTGCCATCGAACCCATAATTTTGCCCTTCATGAGTAGATTGCTGCCATCCTGTTGGATCGATTTGACTTCCATCATTTCGATCCCATCCTTACTGAACATTTTCATTCTTTATCCTTGATGGGTTCGGTTTTCGCCCTTTGGCAGGGCCGGCATGCACGCAGGATGCCGGCCCAATAGATTGTCAGGCCCCAATAAGCTTGTCGAAGTCGATATTCATTTCTTCCATTAGCACACGAGCCACGTTGCGTCCCGACGATGCGGTCACGCCACCTCCCGGGTGAGTGCTGGCTCCGGCCAGATAGAGGCCATCGACCGGGGACTTGTATTGGCCATAACCGGGCGCCGGGCGATTTCCACCGATTTGCCAGTTGTAGGAACCAAAGTGAAGGATATCGGCACCTATCATTGCGTTGTTGTGGCGTTCAATATCTAGCGGAGTCATCCACGAGAATCCGATAATGTTGTCATCGGACATATTGGTTGTCAGCTTTCGCAGATCATCGAGGAAGCCGTGAGCGACTTCTTTGCCGATTTCGTCCCACTTCTGCGGACCGCCCTTGACGTTGTATGGTGCGAACGCATACATATTGAGGACGCGCTTGCCGTCGGGAGCCCGTGTCTTGTCATAGACGTCCTGCATCACGTATGCAACAAAGTCGCGACGGGGAATGCCATACTCTAGGTCCGAGAATGCACGTGCAAACTCTTCCCAGTTGGAGTGGGAGCGTTCGACCCAAAAGAAGTCGTCCACTGCCGGGCCGACCTTGAATTTGGGTGCTTCATGTAGTGCCAGATGCAGATTGAATGGCTGGAAACTGTTATGTTTGAGGCCATTGATCCGGGGCTCAAAACCCTCGGGCAAGGTTGCACCTGGGACCATTTTCGGGAATACCTGCTTGACGTGCATCGTCGAGATGACACCTTTACTGGCGATGATCTCTTCGCCCGACTCAAGGACTACCCCGGTTACCTTGCTTCCTTCCATACGCATTTGCTTAACTGGAGCAGAAGTGCGGACTACGCCACCGTGAGACTCGAGACAGGCGCGTAGTGAGTCTGCAAATGCGCCGGATCCGCCGACAGGAATCCCGACGCCGTAGCGATGCATGAAGGGCAGGATTATGTAGAAGCCGAAACCGGTACCGTTATTGAACGGATTCATCATCGCTTCCGAAGCATAGCGGGCAAGTGCGATTTTGACCTTGTCATTTTCGAACCATTCACAGATGAAATCCCATGCACTCATGGCTTGGGTTCGCATCAGGTCCTGACCGACCACACTCTGTTCCATCATCACAGCCTGAGTGCTGGCGCTTGGGGGGGAGTGGAACATGCCCATGACCATCATGTCGAGATTCTGAAATACTTGCTCATTGAAGCGCCGATAGGCTTCCGCATCCTTGGTGGAAAATTTGGCAATGGCCTCGCAGGTCCGATCAAGGTCGGTATAGAACTCAAGAGTAGTTCCATCATCGTAAAAGATGGCGGTCATCTTTTCAGGGTTGATATATTTCAACCCGAACTTCGACTTCAACTCCAGTTCATCGTTGCGTAGCATGGGGTTGGCTTGGAGCAGTGTATGTGCAACCGAGCAAACGTCGTGTTTGAAACCCGGAACAGTTAGTTCGCGGGTCATTACGCCACCGCCTACCTTGTCATTTTTCTCTACGACGCAAACCTTGAGGCCGGCTTTTTGCAGGTAGCAGGCAGCTACCAACCCGTTGTGACCACCACCGGCCACGATAATATCGAATTTTTCGTTCATAGCTATTTTCTCCCAGTTGCTTTTGATGAGCGGAGTTGCCCGAGCCATGACATTGGTCAAGGCTGTGTCTGTAAAAGGATTTGTCGATTTTTCGCTTTCCATCCGTTGTGTTACGGAAAACGAATTGATGGGTGCTATCGACAGTCAGCTCGTAGAGCACACTGTTGGCTCCAATTTGCTGGTTAAATCATGTTTTTTGCATATGACTTGCCCAACGCATTTTTGAGGAATGGTCTTCTCATTTGATGCCTCCTCATGAGGTTGGTTAGCCGAGTACGGGGACATTTTTCTGACCTGTGGTTTGGCTACTTTGCACTGCAGAACCCCGTGATTCGCTTATCTGTTGGCGGGCAGATATGGTGGTCTGCCCGCTAACTAGGCGATTACTAGAGGATGATGCCGAGGTTGGGGGTTCCTATGACGACTTGGTCCAGAAGGATCTCCCGACGAGCCAATTTAAGCTCGGAGCCTTCACGGCGCAGAATGTCGTGGCGTACGCAAGGAATTAGGTCGAAGTAGTCGAAGTCAAAGCGGCTACGTGTAAGCAACAGATAACTTTCAACTTTGAATTCGTTTTCCTTGTCCGTCTTAAATACGCGAACATTGCTTACTAAGCGCTTGATTCGCGAAGGTGGATCTTCACCCCAGGCGCTTTTTGTGTCCGTAATTCGCTTGACGCGCATCATCATCGAGCCATAGTTTTCGTGCAGGTGTTGAACATTGCGCGAATACGTCTGGGCGAACTGTGTCGTCGTACGAGTATGGCGTAGCGGTGCGTTGTACTCGAGGTCCTTGGTGATCAGTTCGGCCCATTCGCTAAGCCGAAGGTTGTCAAGCATTTCCGCCTCATCGTAGAGGAAGTCGAGAATTTCATTGTAGAGCGAGTCGCCCGCACGGACGCGATTAGCCTTAAAGGATGGCGGCAACGGGGTGGGCTCAAGCAGTTTCTGAAGCATAGGTAGTGTCTCCGGATATTCTGAGTTTGTACGGTTCGGCGATCAGTTTTCGGCGCTCATGAGCTCGTGCCAATACTGCCACCAGCGCCACTGAGTATCGTCTTTTGTGAAACCATCGCCGACATCACCCGGTCCTGGCCAGCCCTCAGGCTTGGCGTTGTCATACATGGCTTGGTACTTCAGCGTGATCTCTTTACTCATCGCACCCTTGGCAGCGAGAGTCTGGTGTGGCCAAGTATCTGAGTCATCCTGTTCGACCATTCCAGAGGTTCCCAGCAATTGAACGCCCAAGCGGAGCATCGTGGCTTTCAATTCCGGTGGGGTGTCTTTTTCAGCAAGAATCCAGTTCACAAACTCTAGTTTGTCCGGTCCTTTGGGAACATAGGCATGTAGCGCCATGACGCCGATGACGCCATCCGGGGTCGGGATGTAGACAAACTCGAACAGGCCGTTCGGGAAAAAGTTACCAACTTGTGGCGGACGCCAAGCCATGACTTTCAACTGATCGTCACTGAAACGGCGCAGCATTTCTGGCAGCATTTCCTTGGTAAGGCCCGGCGGGGGAAGTGCTTCTAGTTTTTCCTTTACTGAGAGATCTGCCGGTTCCTTGCCGGTTAGGCGACGAATTTTGCGATCAAGCTCGATGCAACGCATCGTATGAGCGTGCGCGGTATATACCTCTGTGCCGTACATTTCAGGTGTCAAGTCACCGCCGCCCCCTTCGCTTCCAGGCTTGCGATAGGGGCCGACTTCGGAGAGCCAGCGGTGCAGAGTCAGAACATGGAAGCCATCGGATGCAGATTGTTCGCAGGCGGTTTTCCAGTTGGCGCGGATCGTGAACCGTTGCGGCGGTCCGAGAACTTCCATACCACTGTCGGTTCTGCACCAGAGCGTGTCGAAGTACCACTTTGCGTCACCAAGAAATTCGTCAAAGCTTGGCCCTTCGATGTTCCACGTGGCGAACACCAAACCACCATAGATCGCAACGCGAGCCTTCTTAAGTGATAACTGCTCCTTGGTCATCATCGTGCCGTGCATGCATTCCTTTTCTACGGGAGCTCCAATGAAGTCGCCGTTCGGCTTGAATGCCCAGCCGTGATAGATACAGACGTGCACCTGGGTGTTGCCTACATCGTGCGTAGATATTTTCATGCCACGATGAGGGCAAACGTTGAGTGAAACGTAGACCTCGTTGTCAGCGCCACGTGCCATCAGCACGGAGTCAGAACCCATGTCACGGACGACGAAGTCGCCCTTGTTTGGAATTTCGGTTTCGTGACCGAGGAAGACCCAGGTCTTGCCGAAAATGCGCTCCATCTCAAGCTCGTACAGCTCGGGATCGGATAGGGTGCGCATTTTGACTTCGCGTGTTTCTAGGTTGATCAGGTCCGAAAGCTTTGTCCCGTCACTAAGTGTTGGGTTTGCAGATCTTTGCATCTTTGTCTCCTGTTGTGTGGTTTGCTCTGGTTGGAATTGTACACATATCGGAATTATGTTCAACAACGGTGAGTATCTGTTGCGAAAAATTTCTTTCCTTTGATCTAAGTCAACAGCCGGTGAATTTTGTCCATCACTGGCAGCCTGAGGTTGTCGGGGATCACGTTTGATAATAATAATTTGCGCGCCATTAAATTGAACATAAATTTCATTACTGTGCTGTAATTGGTGGCATGATCGCGCGGAAATATCTATATTTGATTGCCTTGGCTCGTGAGCGGCATTTTGGGCGGGCTGCGGCGGCGTGTTGTATTTCACCTTCTACGCTGTCATCAGCTATCCGTGATCTTGAAAATGAACTAGGCGTTGTCATAGTCGAACGGGGGCAGCAATTTTCCGGGTTGACCCCGGAAGGGGTGTGCGTTCTTAAGCACGCCAAGCGCATGGCGGCCGAGTCGGATCACCTTAGGCAAGAGCTGTCGGTGCTCGGTAAGGGGTTGACCGGGCGTTTACGTCTAGGGGTTATACCGACTGCATTGATGCCTGTCTCATCGCTTACCGCTGCCTTCTACCGGCAAAATCCGCTCGTGTCGATTGAGCTTGTTTCGTTGCCCACAAGTGAAATTTTGCTCCGCCTGCCGAACTTCGAGCTTGATGCAGGGATTGTTTATATTGAGTCTGTTCAAGACTCGCGGCAATTTTTGACTTTACCGTTGTGGCAGGAAACACATGTCCTGCTTACCCCCGTTGGCGGCCCATTTTCTAATAAGGAGTTTGTGACTTGGCGAGAGGTTGCAGAAATACCACTGTGCTTGTTAACCCCTGACATGCAGAGTCGAAAGACAATGGATGAGGTTTTTGCAGGACTGGGCTGTAAGGCAAAAGCGTCACTGGAGACAGATTCGATTCTGAGTATGTTGGCCCACGTGTGTTCTGGAATGTGGTCGGCCATCCTGCCTCGAAGTGTATTTGATCTGATTGGGCTGGGTGATGGTGTTCGCGTACTTCAGTTGGTCAATCCACAGGTTGTCAGCACTACTGCTTTGGTCGCGGTTCGGCGCGAGGCTTGTTCGCCCATCGTTGAGGCATTAGTGAACGCTGTTGAACGTCTGAGCGAGATTATGTCGGTTGAGGCGTTCGCCAAAAGCGAATAGGCATTCAATTTTTCCTGCTTTGTCGGCAGATATTCCGCAGTTAGGCTTGAGGGTCCCATAAATGAAGGCTTTCGCTGGGTCATGTGCAACCCCTAAGGTTATGCGGTATCAATTTATCGATGGGAAACTCTGTCGGAGAAAAGTGATGAACGATTCTGCTTTCCAGCGCTTGCCGCTTTTTCGTCATATCTGCGGCATAAGCTTATCAATGCTGTGCCATCTCAAGCCAAGGAGAACGGCGTGATTCCAGATGAATTGATCGATCGGGTTAGAAGCATTCTGAATTCGCATCATCACCAAGCAGGGGCGCTGCTACCCGTGCTTCACGATGTACAGGCGGAGTTTAACTACGTGCCATCGGAGGCTGTTTCGGAAATTGCGAACACACTTAAACTCTCGCGCGCCGAAGTCCATGGTGTTCTCACTTACTATCATCATTTTCGGCAGACGCCACCTGGCAAGCATGTCGTTCGAGTCTGTCGGGCAGAGGCGTGCCAGGCGCAAGGTGGAGACGCCTTGGTGGCCCACGCCGAGCGCCGCCTGGCTCAGTCATCGCTGACACTTGAACCGGTTTATTGTCTCGGACTGTGCGCAATTGGTCCGTCGATCCAGATCGACGAGATAAACCTGCATGCACAAGTTACTCCCGGGAAATTTGACGCGCTAATTGCCGACCTGGAAGGGACGCCATGAGTTATAGCGTTTATATTCCCTGCGATGCAGCTGCGTTGGCGCTAGGCGCAGATCGCGTAGCAGAAGCTGTCGCAGCAGAGGCGAAAGCGCGTGACGTTGCCGTGCAGATAATTCGGAACGGGTCTAGAGGCATGTTCTGGGTTGAGCCGATGGTCGAGGTGCTTGTGGCCAATCATCGTGTGGCCTATGGACCAGTCCAGCCGGCTGATGTGCCAAGTTTGTTTGAGGCCGATTTTCTGGTTGGCGGTCCTCATGCTCTATGTCTTGGGAGGCCTGAAGACATTCCGTACTTGGCTAAGCAGTCAAGGGTCAGTCTACGTCGCGTCGGTGTGGTCGACCCTCGCTCTTTCGAAGACTACCTTTCGAACGGTGGTGGTAAAGGCCTTGCTCGCGCCCGTTTGATGACCCCAGAACAGATCATCGGTGAGGTAATCTATTCAGGACTTCGTGGGCGAGGCGGGGCTGCTTTCCCGACGGGGGTGAAATGGAGAACTGTCTTCGAGACAGAAGCTGAACGGAAATATATCATCTGCAATGCTGATGAGGGAGACTCAGGTTCTTTCTCCGATCGTATGTTGATGGAGGGAGATCCTTTTTGCTTGCTCGAAGGAATGGCTATTGCCGGGCTAGCGGTTGGCGCCAAATCTGGATATGTCTATGTCCGTTCTGAGTATCCACATTCCATCGCGGCACTTCAGTCAGCGGTTGCTGTCGCAGGCGAATGGTTGGGCGGGTTTGATGTTGAAATTCGCAAGGCAGCGGGTGCCTATGTGTGCGGCGAAGAAACTGCATTGCTGGAAAGCATAGAGGGAAAACGTGGCATCGTCAGAGCCAAACCCCCGCTACCTGCCATTTCCGGATTATTCGGGAAGCCGACGGTAATCAACAATGTGATCACCCTTGCCAGCATCCCTGACATATTGGCTTACGGTGCCGATTCATATCACGAATTCGGGGTCGGACGATCCCGGGGAACACTCCCGTTCCAGTTGGCGGGCAATATTCGCTATGGAGGGCTGGTCGAGGTTCCGTTTGGATTGACGCTTCGCGAATTGCTCTACGACTTTGGCGGGGGGGCTCGTTCTGGTCGGCCACTGCGAGCTGTCCAGGTTGGTGGACCACTTGGAGCCTACCTAGCTGAAGGGCAGTTTGATACCGTGCTTGGTTATGAAGAGTTTGCCGGAATCGGGGCTGCACTTGGTCATGGTGGCATCGTCGCGTTTGATGACACAGTCGATATGGCCAGACAGGCTCGCTACTCGATGGCGTTCTGCGCACACGAATCTTGTGGCAAATGTACTCCATGTCGGATCGGATCGACCCGTGGGGTCGAAGTGATTGATCGGATCATGGCCGGGCAGGTCGAGAAGATTCCACTATTGCGACAACTATGCGAAACGATGACCCACGGTTCACTCTGTGCCATGGGAGGAATGACCTCCTACCCCGTACTTTCTGCGCTTGACAGCTTTCCTGAAGATTTTGGGAGCTTAGTTGATTCGGGCAACGGCCTAGTTTGAGGAGCCAGATATGTTAATTGGTCGTGAAGTTAATTTCGGTACCCCTGTTGTTTCCGATGCGCGGCAAATTTCACTGGAAATAGACGGAAAGTTTGTCACAGTACCTTTGGGCACTTCAATTATGCGGGCTGGCATCAGTGCAGGGGTCATGATCCCCAAACTGTGCGCTACTGATGCGCTCAAGCCCTTCGGATCATGTCGGCTTTGCTTGGTCGAGATTGAGGGGCGGCGCGGTTTTCCTGCTTCGTGTACAACACCTGTCGAATCAGGTATGAAGGTTTCTACCCAGACGCCAAAGTTGGCTGAGTTGCGGCGGAGCGTGATGGAATTGTACATATCCGATCACCCCCTCGATTGCCTGACTTGTTCTGCCAATGGCAATTGCGAACTGCAAAGCATGGCGGGAGTTGTTGGCTTGCGCGAGGTGCGTTATGGCATATCGGGGGCCAATCATTTTGCTGAGGCAACCAAAGATGAGTCAAATCCGTATTTCACCTTTGATCCCGCTAAATGTATTGTCTGCAATCGATGTGTCCGCGCTTGTGAGGAGTTGCAGGGAAGTTTTGCGCTGACCATTGCCGGTCGAGGTTTTGAGTCCCGCGTAACGCCAGGGCAGGGGCAGGCATTCATGGAATCTGAGTGCTTATCCTGCGGTGCATGTGTCAATGTTTGTCCGACCGCGACTCTGATGGAAAAAACAGTGATCGACCAAGGCCAGGCTGAACATGCGGTAGCAACCACCTGTGCCTATTGTGGGGTTGGTTGCGGTTTTAAGGCCGAAATGAAAGGGAATGATGTGGTTCGCATGATTCCTTGGAAGGATGGCAAGGCCAACGAAGGACATGCATGCGTGAAGGGACGCTTTGCCTGGGGTTATGCGACGCATCCAGATCGGGTCACGAAACCCATGATTCGGGCGAAAACAACCGATCAGTGGCGTGAGGTTTCTTGGGGAGAGGCACTGGCCTACGCCGCATCTGAATTTAGACGTATTCAGACCAAGTATGGGCGCGATGCCATCGGGGCGTTAGTGTCGAGTCGCTGCACTAATGAAGAAGGATATCTTGTCCAGAAGTTGGTGCGTGCTGTCTTCGGTAACAACAACGTAGATACATGCGCCCGAGTATGTCATTCCCCTACTGGTTACGGACTGGCCCAGACATTGGGGACATCGGCAGGGACTCAGACCTTCAAGTCAATTGAATTGGCCGATGTCATCGTCGTAATTGGCGCAAACCCGAGCGAAGGTCATCCTGTTTTTGGATCAAGGGTCAAGCGCCGGGTCAGGGAAGGGGCAAAGCTGATTGTGATTGACCCTCGTGCTATCGAATTGGTTAGCTCTCCTCATGTCAATGCGACCCACCATCTCAAGCTCAACCCAGGGACTAATGTCGCAGTTCTGACGGCATTTGCGCACGTGATTGTGGAAGAAGGGTTGTTGAATGAGAAGTTTATAGCCGAACGGTGCGATACCAAAGCTTTCGAAGAGTGGCGAGAGTTTGTCGCTCGGCCGGCAAATTCTCCGGAAGCCCTCGAAGCTGAGTGCGGCGTGCCGGCGGCAGACATCCGGGCCGCAGCGATGCTTTATGCCTCTGGTGGAAACGCGGCAATTTATTATGGTCTGGGGGTTACGGAGCATGCTCAGGGATCTACAGCCGTGATCGCCATTGCCAATCTTGCGATGGCTACCGGAAATCTTGGGAAGGATGGCGTCGGGGTAAATCCGCTGCGTGGCCAAAATAACGTCCAAGGGGCATGTGATATGGGCAGTTTTCCACATGAATTTCCCGGTTATCGTCATGTTTCGGAGGGGGCTTCTCGTACGCTTTTCGAGGAGGCCTGGGGCGTAGCATTGCAGTCAGAGCCAGGTCTGCGTATTCCAAATATGTTTGATGCAGCCCTGAGTGGTAGTTTCAGAGGCTTGTACTGTCAGGGCGAGGATCCCGCGCAGTCGGATCCAAATAGTCTGCATGTCAAGGCTGCGTTAGCGGCCATGGAGTGTGTAGTGGTTCAGGATCTATTTCTCAACGAGACCGCAAAATTCGCACATGTATTTCTACCTGGAGCTTCTTATCTTGAAAAGGACGGAACATTCACCAATGCTGAACGTCGGATTTCACGTGTTCGTAAGGTTATGCCACCACTTTCAGGAAAAGCTGACTGGGAAATAACAATCGATTTAGCTAGTGCGCTCGGCTATTCAATGCGATACGCCCATCCAGCAAATATCATGGATGAGATTGCAGCTTTGACACCAAGTTTTTCCGGAGTTAATTACGATAAGCTCGATGAAGTGGGGAGCCTCCAATGGCCCTGTAACTCATCTACGCCGAATGGCACCCCGATAATGCATGTGGACCGATTTGTACGAGGCTTGGGGCGATTCATGATCACCCAATATGTTCCAACAGACGAAAAGGTTTCCCGGCGATTCCCACTAATACTGACGACCGGGCGCGTTCTCAGTCAATACAATGTCGGTACTCAGACGCGACGAACCCACAATATTGCATTTCATGCCGAGGATGTCCTGGAAATTCATCCACATGACGCCGAGTGTCGGGGGGTTCGCAATGGGGATCAGATACGTATACAGTCACGCGTAGGGGAAACAGTTTTGCGTGCCAGCCTCAGCGAGCGCGTTTCGCCAGGGGTGGTCTATACGACTTTCCATCATCCGGGGTCGAATGCGAACGTGATAACTACCGAAAATTCCGATTGGGCAACCAATTGTCCGGAGTACAAAGTTACAGCGGTCGAGGTTGCCCGTATCGAGCAGGGTACATTGGCATCGTGATTGACACTGCTGAATTAGAGGTGCTACGAGTAGGTTTCGGTGTCGAGCCTTTTCTGGATCGAGTCGCTGAAGAGGTTCCAGTTGCGATTGAATACAATGGGATTTCGTATGCCGTTATGCTAGCAACGCCAACCGAGCTTGAAGATTTTGCATATGGATTTAGTTTGGCGGAAGGGATTGTCTCGCGTTGCCAGGAGATATATGACGTTGAAATAGAGCCGTCGGCTGATGGAGTAATTTTGCATGTCGAGATTGCAAGTGCTGCCTTTGCGAACTTCAAGGGCCGTCGTCGTAATATGGCAGGGCGTACCGGTTGTGGCCTATGTGGTATTGAAAGCCTTGCACAATTGAAGCGTCACCTTGCACCTGTGATATCGAACAAGCGTTTTCCACTGGTGGCGCTTTTGGATGGCATGCGACGACTGCCTAACTTCCAGTATCTACAGCAGAGTACAGGTGCTACCCACGCCGCCTGTTGGGTAGATTATAACGGGGTGCCAACTGCTGTTCGCGAAGATGTTGGGCGTCACAATGCACTCGACAAGACCTTGGGTGCGCTTGCTCGTTGCGCAATATCGCCCGAGTCTGGTGCCGTTTTGATAACCAGCAGGGCCAGTTTTGAAATGGTGCAAAAGGCGGCAAGCCTCGGCATTGGTCTACTGGCTGCAGTTTCTGCACCAACGATGGCAGCAGTAAGGCTCGCCGATGAATTGGGCTTGACCTTGCTTGGCTTTCTGAGGGAAGGAAGGGCTGTCATATACTCGCATCCCGGACGGATTGATTTGTCTGGTGTGGGGGCATTTGACTGTCTGCAATTGCCTAGTTTGGAATGTGCAAAATGAAATCAAGCGTTCTCTTGAAAATGGCCAATCAGATTGGTGCTTTCTTTGAAGCAATGCCAGATCAGGATGAGGCCGCGCATCAGGTGGCAGCTCACCTAACGCGCTATTGGGCACCCCAGATGCGAAGGGATCTAATTGAGCGCCTTTCCTGTGCAGACGACGGTGAGGTAAAACCGATCGTTCTGAAGGCTGTTCAAGCGCTCACAAATCTACCAAGGGTAGAGTCGTAGGGGGTGCTGACACAACAAGCGATAGGCTTTGTCCGAAACGGTAAATGACGTCAGTCAGTTCGCCAATTGTTCCTGGTTGATACGTAGCTCTCGATATTGCCCTGGACTTTTTCCTGTCCAGTCTTTAAATGCACGGGAAAAACTTTTTTCGTCCCGATAGCCGACTGCAAGGGCCACTTGCTTGAGCGGCTTTGTAGTTCGAACCAATAATTGGATAGACCGCTCTCGCTTCGATTCATCTTTTATGTTTTGCAGGGATGCCCCTTCTT
Source organism: Betaproteobacteria bacterium HGW-Betaproteobacteria-6 (assembly GCA_002842145.1). Taxonomy (GTDB): domain Bacteria; phylum Pseudomonadota; class Gammaproteobacteria; order Burkholderiales; family Rhodocyclaceae; genus Azonexus. The sequence goes on from PHCF01000005.1 coordinate 34,349, forward strand.
CTCTTAATTGCCGATGCAGCGTTCGCATGGAAACGTGAAGTTGTTCGGCAAGAGATGCAGCTGTACATGGTTTGTCGGTATGCAGCCTCAAAAGCTGACGAATCTTTTCGACAAGCAGGCGATCACGACGATATTGCAATACGGTCAGTGGAATTGCCCGTTGTAGCATTTGTTGCAAGTTATTTTCGTCACGTCGTAAAGGTAGGCGAAGATAACGTGCATCAAAGCTAAAACTTGCCTGGTCTGCGTCGAAGTTAACTGGACCACGGAACATGAGGGGATAGGCATTCCGATGAGTAGGCGATGGGTAAGGAAAATTTGCTCCCAAAATAGTAATGCGTGAATCAATCGCCCAGCAGGCGTAGCCAAGGGCATACCGAAGGCATGTGACTAAACACAACTCCTGAAAGTCGCCGAGCTGACGATGCTGTTCGATACTGAGTGTCGCAGTCGATGACTCTTCTTTAAGGCTGAGGACGATATCGTCTGTTAGCAAGCGGTGATGGCGGCACCAGCGCTTGAGCGCGATTCCCAGGGTTGGAGCGGTTAATGAAGCCCGACATAGCATGCCGTAGCTTCCCCAAGGTAGTTTCCGCGAAAACCAGCCCAGTGCCTCGTCATCGAGTTCTTGCATGGCCACGGTAGACATGATTTCCATCTGTGACGCTGTAACATGGGCTGCTGGATCATTGAGAGTTTCTGGCTCGATTTGCGACAGACGAAGCGCATTGGCTGGATCTTCAGCGTAACGGTTATAAGCTAGGATTATTGCGTTTATAAATGCAATTGGTGTGGCTGACGGGCCGTCTTTTGGCTCGATGGATGGGGCTAGCTTGATAGGAATGCTCATGGTTCCTGAGTATTAGTTTTATTGGCATGATTTGCAACTAGTTAGGCAATTCTTGTGCGGCGCTCGTCTCTACACTCCATGCCATATTTCAGGATTCAGGAGACTGCCAACATGAACATTCCCAGCCTCGACTTCGGACTCGGCGAAGACATCAACCTGCTGCGCGATGCGGTGAAGGCGTTTGCCGATGCCGAAATCGCGCCGCGCGCGGCGGAAGTGGACCGCCTTAACGAATTCCCGGCCGATCTCTGGAAGAAATTCGGCGACATGGGCCTGCTCGGCATGACGGCCGGCGAGGAATATGGCGGCACCAACATGGGCTATCTGGCCCACATCGTCGCGCTTGAGGAAATCTCCCGCGCCTCGGCCTCGATCGGCCTCTCCTACGGCGCCCACTCGAACCTGTGTGTGAACCAGATCCGCCGCAACGGCAACGAAGTCCAGCGCCAGAAATACATGCCCAAGCTGATCTCGGGTGAGCATGTGGGCGCGCTGGCCATGTCCGAGCCGAATGCCGGCTCCGATGTCGTCTCGATGCAGCTCAAGGCCGAGAAAAAGGGTGACCGCTACGTTCTCAACGGGGCCAAGATGTGGATCACCAACGGCGGCGATGCCGACACCCTGGTGGTTTACGCCAAGACTGACCCCACTGCCGGGGCCAAGGGCATGACCGCCTTTATCGTCGAGAAAGGTTTCGCCGGGTTCACCCACGGCACCCACCTCGACAAGCTGGGCATGCGCGGCTCCAACACCTTCCCGCTCTTCTTCGACAACTGTGAAGTACCGGAGGAAAACATTCTCGGTGGCGTCGGCAACGGCACCAAGGTGCTGATGTCCGGCCTCGACTACGAACGTGCCGTGCTCTGCGGTGGCCCGCTCGGTATCATGGCAGCCTGCATGGACGTCGTCGTGCCCTTCATCCACGAGCGCAAGCAGTTCGGTCAGGCGATTGGCGAGTTCCAGCTCATGCAAGGCAAGGTCGCCGACATGTATTCGACCTGGATGGCCAACCGCGCTTACGTCTATGCGCTGGGCAAGGCCTGCGACAACACCGATCACGTCCGCACCCTGCGCAAGGATGCCGCCGGAGCGATTCTCTATTCAGCCGAAAAGGCGACCTGGATGGCCGGCGAGGCGATCCAGACCCTGGGTGGCGTCGGCTATACCAACGAGTACCCGGTCGGCCGTTTGTGGCGCGATGCCAAGCTCTACGAGATCGGGGCAGGCACCTCGGAAATTCGAAGGATGCTGATTGGTCGTGAACTTTTTGCGGAGACCTGTTGAGATGAGTGTCATCAAGAGCAAAATCAATCCGCGTTCTGAAGAGTTTCTGGCCAATGCTCGGGTGATGCGTTCCCTTGTTGATGATCTGCGGGGGAAGGCTGATGAGATCGGTTTGGGCGGTGGCGATGCGGCTCGTGCCAAGCATCTTGCCCGCGGCAAGTTGCTGCCACGTGATCGCGTCAATCACTTGCTCGACCCAGGTGCCGGGTTCCTCGAAATCGGACAAATGGCAGCCTATGGCATGTACGGAAACGATGCGCCATCGGCAGGTGTGATTGCTGGCATTGGGCGAATAAATGGCCTTGAATGCATGATCATTGCCAACGATGCAACTGTGAAGGGTGGCACCTACTACCCGATGACGGTGAAGAAGCATCTGCGAGCCCAAGAAATTGCTGAGCAGAACTATCTGCCTTGTGTCTATCTAGTGGATTCTGGAGGTGCTTTTTTACCGAAACAGGATGAGGTTTTTCCTGATCGTGATCACTTCGGTCGCATCTTCTATAACCAGGCCAATATGTCGGCCAAGGGAATTCCGCAGATTGCGGTAGTCATGGGGTCATGTACAGCCGGAGGTGCATATGTGCCTGCGATGTCCGACGAAACTGTTATTGTTCGAAATCAAGGGACGATTTTCTTGGGAGGCCCTCCTCTAGTAAAGGCGGCGACCGGCGAGATAGTGAGTAGTGAGGATCTCGGTGGCGGCGATGTGCATACCCGCATTTCGGGTGTGGCGGACCACCTTGCTGAGAACGATCAACATGCGCTGCAGATCGCTCGTCGAATCGTCTCCCGTCTAAATCGCATCAAGCCGGTTTCGATGGCGCTTGGTAGCGGAGAGCTCCCGCTCTACGATCCGGAAGAAATTTACGGGATTCTGCCGAGCGATACGCGCAAGCCCTACGACGTGCGAGAAATAATTGCTCGGGTAGTCGACGGTTCGCGTTTTGATGAATTCAAAGCGCGTTATGGCACGACATTAGTTTGCGGCTTTGCCCAGCTCCACGGCTATCCGGTCGGCATTGTTGCGAACAACGGAATTCTATTTGGTGAATCAGCCCTGAAAGGCGCGCATTTCATTGAGCTCTGCACTCAACGCGGAATTCCTCTGCTTTTCCTGCAAAACATTACCGGGTTTATGGTGGGGAAAAAATATGAGCAAGGGGGAATTGCCAAGGATGGCGCAAAGTTGGTCACAGCCGTGGCGACAGCGCAGGTTCCAAAGATTACGGTACTGATCGGCGGCTCCTTTGGAGCTGGCAACTATGGCATGTGCGGCCGGGCCTATAGCCCACGTTTTCTATGGATGTGGCCGAATAGCCGTATCTCGGTGATGGGGGGGGAGCAGGCGGCGGGTGTTCTTTCCACGGTCCGACGGGATGGTATCGAAGCGAGTGGTGGATCATGGAGTTCCGAGGATGAGGAGTCCTTCAAAGCGCCTATCCGCGAGCAATACGAAGCGCAGGGCCATCCTTACTTTGCTACAGCACGAATGTGGGATGACGGTGTGGTGGACCCTGCGCAGACACGCCGGATCCTTGGCCTAAGCCTCTCCGCCACACTAAATGCTCCGATATTGCCGACACGCTTCGGCATCTTCCGAATGTGATGGTGGAAAGATGTACGAAACCATAGAGATAGAACGGCAGGGCGGTGTTGCAACCCTGTGGATGAATCGACCTGATGTGCACAACGCCTTCAATTCCCAACTGATTGCTGATATCGATGCAGCCTGTCAGGAACTCGATATTGACCCGAATGTGCGAGTGGTTGTGCTGGCGGGACGTGGCAAGAGCTTTTCAGCTGGTGCTGATCTAAACTGGATGAAGCGTGCGGGTGAAGCCGGATTTGAAGAGAATCTGCAAGCTGCCATGCAGCTTGCGGGAATGCTTCGCAATTTGGCCGAAATGAGCAAGCCGACCATTGCTCGTGTGCACGGAGCTGCACTGGGCGGTGGCATGGGGCTGGCTAGTGCTTGCGACATGTGCGTCGCATCAGAAAAAGCCGTATTTGCGACCTCCGAGGTGCGTTTCGGGATTATTCCTGCGGCGATTAGTCCGTATGTAATACGGGCGATAGGTGCGCGTCAGAGCTATAGATATTTCCAGACTGCCGAGCGGATATCAGCCACCCGTGCATACGAGTTGGAACTTGCCCATGAAGTAACAACATTGGACGGGCTTGATAGTGACATTGAAAGTCTAGTTAAGTCGCTTCTGCAAGGAGGACCTCATGCCCAAGCCTCGGCTAAGAGCCTCATTCGCTCTGTGTCTTACCTATCAGTCGATGATGCATTGGTTGAGGAGACTGCAAAGCGCATAGCAACTCTTCGTGCCACTCCGGAAGCACAGGAAGGGCTGTCAGCATTTCTTGAAAAGCGTTCGGCAGCTTGGATGGTTGAGAGCTAACGATGCGCACGCAAAATGCCTTGTTCCACACTGGTAAGCCCCAGCGCGCTGCCTTAGAGGAAAAGTCGGCTGGTGATGCTGTTGCCGATCTGCTTGACCAGCCACTGTTGATAAACCTTCTGGTGCCGGTCGAAGGCACCCCTATGGCCGGTGCCACTTCTGTTTTCTATGGGGAGGCTATTTTGGCTACAGGTAACCCGGCATTTGCTGAAAACCAGATGATTTTTCAACGAATAGGGCTCTGTGCCCAATAGGCTGTCTGGCTAAATCAAAAGGAATAACGATATGTTTGACAAGATCCTGATTGCCAACCGGGGCGAAATCGCCTGCCGCGTCATCAAGACGGCACGCCGCCTTGGCATTAAGACGGTAGCGGTATATTCAGAGGCCGACGCCGGAGCGCGCCATGTCCGCCTGGCCGATGAAGCTGTCCTGATCGGTCCCGCTTCCGCCCGTGAATCCTATCTGGTGATCGACAAAATTATTGCGGCAGCCCAGGCGACTGGCGCACAGGCAATTCATCCCGGCTATGGGTTTCTTTCCGAAAACGAGGATTTTTGCCACGCATGCGACGCCGCTGGCATCGTCTTTATCGGTCCGCCGGTTGGTGCAATCCACGCCATGGGCTCGAAATCGGAAGCAAAAAAACTGATGGAAAAGGCTGGGGTGCCACTGACTCCAGGTTATCACGGGGATGATCAGGCGCCGGAATTCCTCCATGTCCAGGCAGATGCAATCGGCTATCCAGTGCTGATCAAGGCTGCTGCTGGTGGCGGTGGCAAGGGTATGCGCCTTGTCGAACGGAGCGAGGACTTTATCGACTCTTTGTCGTCCTGCAAGCGCGAAGCCCGCTCCAGCTTCGGCGATGAGCATGTGCTAGTCGAGAAATACATCACGCGGCCCCGCCACATTGAGATCCAAGTATTTGCCGATAGTCACGGAAACTGTGTCTACCTTTTCGAGCGGGACTGCTCGGTTCAGCGTCGCCACCAGAAGGTACTGGAAGAGGCGCCGGCACCTGGTATGACCTTGGAGCGCCGTGCCGCGATGGGTAAGGCCGCAGTCGATGCCGCGCAGGCGGTGGGCTATGTTGGAGCAGGAACGGTGGAATTCATCGCCAACCAGGATGGCTCCTTCTATTTCATGGAAATGAATACACGCCTACAGGTAGAGCATCCGGTCACCGAAATGATCACTGGGCTCGATCTCGTTGAGTGGCAGTTGCGCGTGGCGTTCGGGGAGTCACTCCCTTTGGCTCAAGAGCAGTTGCAGATTTCTGGCCATGCGTTGGAGGCACGTATCTATGCAGAAGATCCAGAGAGGGGATTCCTTCCTTCGACGGGCCGTCTGCTGCATCTTTCCCCGCCGCTCGAAAATCTGCACGTTCGAGTCGACACCGGCGTAGAAGAGGGCGACGAGATCAGCCCCCACTACGATCCAATGATTGCCAAATTGATTGTATGGGACCAGAACCGCGACCGTGCACTGGCTCGGATGTTGCAGGCTTTGGCTGAATACCGGGTAGTAGGGGTTGCCAATAATATTGACTTTCTCTCTCGTTTGACGGCGTGCCCTGCCTTCGTTAATGCGGATCTGGATACAGGTCTGATCGAAAGGGAAAGTGATTTCCTGTTTCCCGCTGACATAGAACTGCCGAGTGAAGTCTGGTTAGTTGCGGCACTCGCAGAATTGCTGAGAGAGCGCCATCTAGCATGGGAAAGTGCTTCACGTAGCGGAGATCCTCAGTCGCCTTGGCATATTCGCGATGGCTGGCGAGTCAATGCCAACGCACGGCGGGAAGTTATTTTTCGTTGCGGCGAAAAGCAACAAACGGTACAGGTAATCTACCAAGGCAATGCATTCAGCCTTGTCTTGGATGGCCTGACAGTGGCAGCTTATGGTGAACTTGATAAGCGCGGCCTGCTGCGAGTTGAGTTCGATGGACGCCGAATGGACGCTACTGTAATTGTGGCAAATGAGAAGCGACACGTATTTCTCAATGGTCGGACCTGGCAATTGGCAAGCATCGATCCGCTATATTTCGCCGGGGAAGGGGCCGGAGCAGAGGGCGGACTTCTGGCACCAATGCCCGGCAAGGTCATTGCCTTGCTGGCCGAAGTTGGAACACGGGTCGAGAAGGGGGCTCCATTGTTGATTCTGGAGGCCATGAAAATGGAACATACGATAAATGCACCTGCATCCGGTCTTGTTAAATCTTACTGTTTTGCCGTCGGCGATCAGGTTTCGGACGGCTTTGAACTCGTCGAGTTTCAACCGGAAAATGCCTAGAAAAACGCAGGATATGGGGGAGACCGTGGAGTTGCTAAGTTAAGAGTTATACGTGTTTAACCGCGTAGCAATTGATCTATGTTCCTTGAGATATCCATATGCCTTTAAATGATAAATATGAGTTTTCCTAAGCGCGTAAAGATTGTTGAGGTTGGACCACGGGATGGTCTGCAAAATGAAAAACAGAAAGTACCTACCGACGTTAAAGTCGAGTTAATCGCTCGACTTGGGCGAGCAGGTCTGAAGGTTATTGAGGCTACGTCCTTTGTTTCGCCCAAATGGGTTCCGCAGATGGGTGACAACACTGAGGTAATGGCACATATAGAGCGCCTGTCCGGTGTGGCTTACCCTGTTCTCACGCCCAACCTGAAAGGTTTCGAGTCCGCTTTGGTGGCGGGTGCAACCGAGGTGGCGGTTTTTGCGGCTGCCTCCGAGTCCTTTAGCCAGAGGAATATTAATTGCAGTATCGTCGAATCGCTGGAACGGTTCTTGCCGCTCATGAATGCGGCACGGGACGCCGGGGTAAAGGTTCGTGGATACGTTTCCTGCGTGCTAGGTTGTCCCTATGAAGGTGAGATCGCTCCGGAGTCGGTTGCTTCCGTGGCAGCTCGGTTGTTCCAGATGGGCTGCTATGAAGTAAGTCTAGGCGACACAATCGGTACCGGTACTCCGGTCAGTACGCAACGGATGCTTGCTGCGGTAGCAAATAAGGTTCCCATCTCTTCACTGGCCGGTCATTTCCACGATACCTACGGTATGGCGATTGCCAATATCTATGCTTCCCTGGAAATGGGCGTTTCAGTGTTCGATGCGTCGGTTTCTGGGCTGGGAGGATGCCCCTATGCAAGTGGTGCATCGGGTAACGTAGCCACCGAAGACGTCGTTCATCTCATGAATGGCTTGGGCATTAATACAGATATCAACTTGGTGGACTTGGTCGCATGTTCGCGCTGGATCAGCGGAGTTCTCGGCAGGAATCCTGGCTCGAAGAGTGCAGTGGCGATGAGTGCCCAATGTCAATGACGGAGGGTGGCTAAGCGAACAGGTCGCTTGGATCTGCTGAATATTTTCCTTTGAATAAACATTTTTAAATGGTTTACACGTGCAATCAACTCCAGTGATGGCTATGAGCGTTTCCCAATCAGAAGCCCCTCTTGACGATGTTCAGGGTTCTCCAGACCGACGACAGATGGCGATCAACAAAGTTGGCATCAAGTCAATACGCCATCCTGTCAAGGTGCTCGACCGAAGTGGCCTAGTTCAACACACCATAGCCAACTTCAACATGTTTGTTGAGTTGCCGCACAGCTTCAAGGGTACGCATATGTCGCGCTTCGTTGACATCCTGAATGGTCATGAACGGGAAATATCGGTGAAGAGTTTTCCGGCAATGCTGGCCGAAATGGTCGAACGGCTGGAGGCTGAAAGCGGCCACATCGAAATGAGTTTTCCTTATTTCGTTAACAAGACTGCCCCTGTTTCAGGCGTACAGAGTCTGATGGACTACGATGTGACGTTTATCGGCGAAATAACTGCAGGGCGGGTGACATCAAAAGTGCGTGTACTGGTGCCAGTAACCAGTCTTTGCCCATGTTCGAAGAGTATTTCGGAGCGCGGCGCTCATAACCAGCGCTCTCATGTCACGGTAACGGCCGAGCTTAGCGAGCACATGTGGCTGGAGGAAATTATCGCGCTGGTCGAGACAGAAGCGTCGTGCGAACTCTATGGCTTGCTGAAACGGCCGGATGAAAAATATGTGACCGAGCATGCTTATGACAACCCCAAGTTTGTCGAGGACATGGTGCGCGATGTCGCGCTCAGTCTATTTGTCGAGAAGCGAATCGATGCTTTTGTGGTCGAGTCAGAAAATTTTGAGTCAATTCACAATCATTCAGCCTACGCGCTTATCGAACGGGATAAGCGAGTTTGTTCCGGTCTGTGCTGATGCAGAGGCGGAACGTTTCGCGGTCTGTAGATGATGTTGCGTGATTTTCTGGTTAAGAAGAGATGTTTGTTCAAGAAAATTGAGAGTAATTATGATGCGTACCGATCGCGATGCGATGGAATACGATGTGGTGATCATCGGCGGCGGCCCTTCCGGGCTGTCGGCGGCGATCCGCATCAAGCAACTGGCCGAACAGGCGGGTAAGGAAGTCTCGGTCTGCCTGCTCGAAAAAGGCTCGGAAATCGGCGCCCATATTCTGTCCGGCGCTGTTCTTGAGCCGCATGCCCTGGCGGAACTCTTCCCCGACTGGCAGGAACGCGGCGCGCCGCTCAATACGCCGGCCGGTGAAGACCGCCTGCTGTTTCTGACCGAAGCGGGCGCTCACAAACTCCCGACGCCGCCGCAGATGGGCAACCACGGCAACTACATCATCAGCCTGGGCAACCTCGCCCGCTGGCTCGGTGAGCAGGCCGAGGCGCTGGGTGTTGAAATCTATCCGGGTTTTGCCGCCGCCGAAGTGCTTTATCACGAGGATGGCTCGGTCAAGGGCGTCGCCACCGGCGACCTCGGCATAGGTAAGGACGGCCAGCCCGGCCATAACTTCCAGCCGGGCATGGAACTGCACGCCAAACAGACCATCTTCGCCGAAGGCTGCCGCGGTTCGCTGACCAAGACCCTGTTCAGCCAGTTCAATCTGCGCGATGGCGTCGATCCGCAAACCTACGGCATCGGCATCAAGGAGCTGTGGGAAATCGATCCGGCCAAACACCAGCCGGGGCTGATCGTGCACTCCGTGGGCTGGCCGCTGCAGAACGATACCTATGGCGGTTCCTTCCTCTATCACCTGGAAAACAACCTGGTCGCCGTCGGCATGGTCGTCGGGCTGGATTACAAGAATCCGTGGCTGTCGCCCTACGAGGAATTCCAGCGCTACAAGACGCATCCGGCGATCCGTGGTTTCTTCGAAGGCGGCCGGCGCATTTCCTACGGTGCCCGGGCGCTGTCCGAAGGTGGTTACCAGTCCATCCCCAAGCTGACTTTCCGCGGTGGCCTGCTCATCGGCGACACGGCCGGTTTCCTAAACGTGCCCAAGATCAAGGGCTCGCATATGGCAATGAAGTCGGGCATGGTCGCTGCCGAAGCGGTCTTCGAACATCTGGCGAAGGAAAACGCCGGTGCCGAAGCGACCGAGTACGCCGAGCAGATCCAGAAGTCGTGGCTATGGGACGAACTCTACAAGGTCCGCAACATTCGTCCGGCCTTCAAGTGGGGCCTGTGGGGCGCGCTGGCTTATGGTGCCATCGACACTTTCGTCTTCAAGGGCAAGGCACCGTGGACCCTGCATCACCACGACGACCACACGCAACTGGGCGACAAGAACAGCCACCCGAAGATTGCCTATCCAAAGCCGGATGGCCAAATCACCTTCGACCGCCTGTCCTCGGTCTTCCTCTCGGCGACCAACCACGAGGAAAACCAGCAGACCCACCTGCGCCTCAAGGATGAAAGCATCGCCATCAGCGTCAATTACGCCAAGTACGGAGCACCGGAAACGCGCTATTGCCCGGCTGGCGTGTACGAAATCCTCGGCGAGGAAGAGGGCAAGCCACGGCTGCAGATCAACGGGCAGAACTGCCTGCATTGCAAGACCTGCGATATCAAGGACCCGACCCAGAACATCAACTGGACGGTGCCGGAAGGTGGCGGTGGGCCGAACTATCCAAATATGTAAGTATTTTCAGTTTGAAACGAAAATTGTGTATTGAATAGCCGTTAAATCAGTAGGTGAGGATAGCAGGTTCGCTCGAAGAGGTTAATGCCGTATAGGCGCAGTCGTCGCGGAAACGGCTGGCGCAGCGTGCAGCGCCGCTATTGGCGTATTCAGCCATTTCATTACAAAGCGCTCGTTGGTGCGTACAGCCGAATATTCAGAGATTTTCAGCCAAGCCTTTTTTAGGCGATGGACTTTTTTTGCCATATTTCACATGATCTAACAAGGTGAGCGCGACGTCCCCCCGTTTTCAGTAGCAGTAGGCTTTAGAGTCCGGGGTTAATTTTACTGATTTCTGGGCAAGTGATCTGGCATAAGCGGCAGGGGTCATC
>PHCF01000131.1:0-5255 GCA_002842145.1 Betaproteobacteria bacterium HGW-Betaproteobacteria-6
ACGATGCCGGAAGCGGTGGTGCGCTCGGCTTCAACGCGCTTGACGATCACACGGTCGTGCAAAGGACGGATATTCATAAATCTGACTCCTGAAATTGAAATGCAACACTCGGAAAATTGGCCGACCACGCCGGAGCGCGGATTCGGGACCGGAGCGGGCGGGTTGTTAGCACTCGTCCCCGGTGAGTGCTAATAATAGGGGCGGGGCACCGCTATTTCAAGAGGCGTGATGACAACTGCCGGCAAAATCCCGGAACCATCGATGCAAGCCATTGAAATAAATAAGCATTTAAAGCCACCCGATCTCCGCCGGAGACGCCGGCTAAAATACCTGCCTGCCCCTTTCCCCGGCTTTTTCCGATGCTTGCCAAATGTCTCGCCGCGCTTGCCGCCTCCACTTTCTGCCTTGCCGCCCTCGCCAACGGCCTGCCGCCAACGGTGCTGCAGGCCTTGAAGGCAGCGCGGATACCGGCCGCCAGCGTCGCTGTCGTCGTCCAGCCGGTCGATACCGAAGCACCGCTGGTCGCCCACAATGCCGCCGCGCCAATGAACCCGGCCTCGGTCATGAAACTGGTCACCACCTACGCCGCGCTCGACCTGCTCGGTCCGGCCTATACGTGGAAAACCACGGTGTGGACCGAGGATTCCGCGGTCGACGGCGTTTTGGGCGGCAATTTGTACATTCGCGGCAGCGGCGACCCGCGCTTCGCCATCGAGCATTTAACTGCGCTGCTCCGCCAGATCCAGGCGCGTGGCGTACGCCAGATAGCCGGCGACATCGTGCTCGACCGCAGCGTCTTCAACGTCCCCAGCATTGACCCCGGCGCTTTCGACGACAAGCCGATGCGCCCCTACAACGTCGGGCCGGACGGCTTTTTGCTCAACTTCCGAGCCCTGCGCTTCACCCTGCAGCCGGACAACGGCCGACCGCGCGTGCTCATGGAAACGCCGAGCGAGGGCCTACGCATCGACAACCAGTTGCGTACCAGCAACGGCGACTGCGGCAGCAACTGGAAGGATTTGATCAAGGTTCAGCTGATTCCCGAAAACAGCGGCAACCGGCTGGCGTTTTCCGGCAGTTTTGCGGCGCGCTGCGGCGAGAAGCCGCTCAGCCTGTCGCCGCTGCCGGCCGACGCGCAGACCAGCGGCCTGATCCGCGCGCTGTGGAAGGAACTCGGCGGCAGCCTGAACGGCCAGGTCCGCGCCGGCACGCTGCCGCTCGACGCCAAACAGCTCACCCAGCACGAATCGGCGCCACTGGCCGACGCTGTGCGCGACATCAACAAGTTCAGCAACAACGTCATGGCCCGCCAGGTTTTCCTGACTATCGGCAACGATACCGCGCCGGCCACCGCCGAACGCGCCCGCCAGCGCATCACCGACTGGCTGGCCGCGCGCAATCTGCGTTTTGGCGAACTCGTCCTCGACAATGGTTCCGGCCTGTCGCGCATCGAGCGGATCAGCGCCGACAGCCTCAACCGCCTGCTGCTCGATGCCTGGAAAAGCCCGGTCATGCCGGAGTTCGTGTCAAGCCTGCCGATTGTCGGCATCGACGGCACCATGAAGAAACGTCTGAACGGCTCTGCCGCCACCGGCCGCGCCCACATCAAGACCGGCACGCTGGACGGCGTCAAGGCCGCCTCCGGCTACGCGCTGGACGCCCTCGGCCACCGCTATGCCGTCACTTTCCTGATCAACCACCCGCATGCCCAGGCCGGCAGCGCGGCCATCGACGCCCTGCTCGTCTGGGTCGCCCAGCGGCGGGTCGGCGAGAAAATGCCGGTCCTTGAAAATGAGTGAGCGCCCACCTTTTCCCGGCGAGGCGCTGGCCGAGGCCGGGCTCAACCGGCAATTCGTTTTCGACCTGAGCGATCTGCCCGAGGACACGCGAAAAACCCTGGGCGAAACCACAGGATTCAGCCAGCTCATCCTGCTCGGCCACGCTGGGCGACGGCTCTGGGAAGGCGTGCAGGCGGCCGGCATGGCCAGCCAACACCCCATCGACGAGTACACCGTGCGCACGGTCGAAGGCTGGCTGGCCGACCATCTGCCCGGCCGGGCTTACCGCATCGTTTATCCGGGGCAGCAACCGGTCGGTTTGCAGGCGCTCGGCAAGCTGGCTGGCTGGCACCACACCTCGCCGTTCATGGTCGGCGTCGACGCCGAATGGGGCAGCTGGTACGCCTACCGGGCGGCCGTGCTCATCGATTTTCAATTTTCGGCCTTTTTTCCGGTTGACCGTGGGAACCCCTGCCTCGACTGCCGGTCGACGCCTTGCATCACCGCCTGCCCGGCCGACGCGCTGGCTGGCGGCCATTTCAACCTGCAGGCTTGCAGCGGCTACCGCCTGCAGACCGAATCCCTTTGCGCCGAAGGCTGTCTGGCCCGCCAGGCCTGCCCGGTCGGCGCCGAACATCGCTACGAGGCGGCACAGATCGCCCACAGCTACCGCCGGTCGCTCGCCATGCTCCGGCAATACCTCGACAAACCCTGACCACCCCACTGGAAATCACCATGCGTTCGATACTTCTCTTTCTGCACCTCGCCGGCGTCATCGTCTGGGTCGGCGGCATGTTCTTCGCCCATTTCTGCCTGCGCCCGGTGGCCGCCGAACAACTTCAGCCCCCGCAGCGCCTGCCGCTACTGGCCGGCGTCCTTGGCCGCTTCTTCGGCGATTGCCTTGATTCTGCTTTCCGGCATCGCGCGCATGCTCAACGTCGGCTTTGCCAACGCCCCGCTGCACTGGCACGTCATGCTGAGCAGCGGCCTGGTCATGACCATCATCTTCGTCGACATCGCGCTGCGCCATTTGGTCAGGCTGCAGGCCGGCGTCGCGGCGCAGGACTGGCCGGTGGCCGGCGCGGCGATGAACGCCATCCGTCAGCGGGTCGCGCTCAATCTGGGACTGGGCGTGGCGACGGTAGCCGTCGCCTGTTTCGGCGTCGGCTTCTGAGCCTCAGTTGCCGACCGGTTTGACGCCGAACAGCGCCACCCAGCCACGGACGACGCGGTAGCCCACCCACAGGCCAAGCACGGCGATCAATATCCAGGCTAGCGGAATGCCGATGATGGTGATAACGAGCAGGCCGTAGAAAAACAGCCCGAGCAAGGTGAACCAGAAAGTGCGGATCTGCCAGAGGAAATGGCTTTCCAGCCAGGTGCCCTTGACGTCGCTGCGCTTGAGGTAATTGAGAAAGACCGCGCACAGTGACGGTAGACCGAAGACGAAACCGCCGGCCACAGTCGCCGCCGAGGTGATGCCGATAAACACGGCGATGGCGTGCAGGCCATAAATAAAATGCGTGAGCTGGACCAGCGAGGGACGGACGCCCTGCAGATCGGGGTCGGGAATCGGTTCGTTCATGGGGCTTCCTCCGGAAGGATTTTCTGCATGAGCAGCGCGTTGCCGGCCGCCGGGTCGAGGACATACGGCGCGTAGCCGGCCTGTTGATAGGAGGCCATCGCCCGCGTGTTGTTGGACAGCACTTCGAGCGTCAGCTTGCAGCAACCGAGCTGGCGGGCGCGTTCCTCGGCCCAGGCCAGCAGGGCCTGACCGATGCCCTGACCGCGCAGACCGTCGAGCACGACGATGTCGTGAACATTGAGCAGCGGCAGCGCGGCGAAAGTGGAAAAACCGGCAAAGCAGTCGATCAGGCCGACCGCCTTGCCGTCGAGCCAGGCCAACGCACCGTGGAAGCCCGGCACTTCGCGCATGGCGCGGACAAGATTGAGCTTGGCGTAGTCGGACAGGCCATCGCCGCCCCCCATCGGGTCCTGCGCGTAGTGGTCGAGCAGGCCGAGCCAGATTTCAGCCTGGGCCAGGTCGGACAGATCAAGCGGAACAACCTTGACGGTCATAGGCCGAGATCGCTCCACATGGCGTCGACCTTTTTCTTCACCCCGTCGTCCATGACAATCGGCCGCCCCCATTCGCGCGTCGTTTCGCCCGGCCACTTGTTGGTCGCATCGAGCCCCATCTTGGAGCCGAGTCCGGCGACCGGGCTGGCGAAATCGAGGTAGTCGATCGGCGTATTGTCGACCAGCGTCGTGTCGCGCGTCGCGTCCATGCGCGTCGTCATCGCCCAGACCACCTCCTTCCAGTCGCGGATGTCGATGTCGTCGTCCACGACGATGATGGTCTTGGTGTACATGAACTGGCGCAGGAAGCTCCAGATGCCGAACATGATGCGCTTGGCGTGACCGGGGTAAGCTTTCTTGATGCTGACGATGGCCATCCGGTACGAGCAGCCTTCCGGCGGCAGGTAGAAATCGACAATTTCCGGATACTGCTTCTGCAACAGCGGCACGAACACTTCGTTAAGCGCCACGCCCAACACAGCCGGTTCGTCGGGCGGCTTGCCGGTGTAGGTGCTGTGGTAGATCGGGTTCTTGCGCATGGTCATGCGCTCGATAGTGAACACCGGGAATTCGGCCTGCTCGTTGTAGTAACCGGTATGGTCGCCATACGGCCCTTCGAGCGCCATTTCGCCGGGATGGATGACGCCTTCCAGAACGATTTCGGCCGAAGCCGGCACCTGCAGGGCAGAGCCCAGGCATTTGACCAGCTCGGTCTTGCCGCCGCGCAGCAAGCCGGCAAACTGGTATTCGGACAGCGAATCGGGCACCGGCGTCACGGCACCCAAAATAGTCGCCGGATCGCAGCCGAGCACGACGGCGACCGGGAAAGGCTGACCGGGATTGGCCAACTGGAACTCACGAAAATCCAGCGCGCCGCCCCGATGGGCCAGCCAGCGCATGATCACCTTGTTCGGGCCGAGCACCTGCTGGCGGTAGATGCCGAGGTTCTGCCGGTTCTTGTGCGGCCCCTTGGTGACGACGAGGCCCCAGGTGATCAGCGGCGCGACATCGCCCGGCCAGCAATGCTGGATCGGCAACTTGGCCAGATCGACGTCCTTGCCTTCCCAAACGATTTCCTGACAAGGCGCGCTCGACACTGTTTTCGGCGCCATGTTCATCACCTGCTTCAAGATCGGCAGCTTGTCCCAAGCATCCTTCAGCCCTTTCGGCGGCTCCGGCTCCTTGAGGTAGGCGAGCAGTTTGCCGACTTCGCGCAGGGCCAGCACGGACTCTTCGCCCATGCCCAGCGCCACGCGCTTCGGCGTGCCAAACAGGTTGGCCAGCACGGGAATCCTGTGCCCTTTCGGTTTCTCGAACAGGATGGCCGGACCTTCGGCGCGCAGCACGCGGTCGCAGATTTCGGTCATTTCGAGGCGGGTATCGACCTCGACGCCGACG
>PHCF01000131.1:5277-12448 GCA_002842145.1 Betaproteobacteria bacterium HGW-Betaproteobacteria-6
ACTGCCGCAAATTCGCTCACTGCCTTGTGGCCATCCATGCCGATACCGTGCATGGCCGGCGGCATGTGCGGGCCGGGCCGGGCATCGAACGGCTTGCCGCGATGCTTGCCCATGGCCGACATACCCAGTTTGGCCTCGGCCGCCTCGCCGGCTTCCTTGACCTTGCCGGCCGCCATCAGGGACAGCACCTCATTGACTGCCACCATGTTGTCGAGCATCTCCTGACGCAGCGACTCCTGTGCCGGTTCCGGCAACTTGGCCAGTTGGCGAGTGTCTTCGGCCACCACTACGGTCGACACGAAAAACAGGGCAAAAACGAAAGCTTTCATCCAAAGCTCCTTCCGGAAACCAAAAAATCGACAACGATGCCGACGAAAATTGCCAGACCAACCCAATTGTTGTGCAGGAAAGCCTTGAAACAGGGCATCCGTTCGCGGCCGCGTATCCAGGTGTAATGGACGCCCATGATGCTGGCGGCAACGACCAGACCGGCGTAGAAGGCGAGTCCGAGATGCAGCGTCCAGCCAACCCAGCCGATGATCGCCAGCGTCACCGCATAGCAAGCCATCACGGCCGCCACGTCGAAGCGGCCGAAGGTGATGGCCGAGGTCTTGATGCCGATCTTGAGGTCGTCGTCACGGTCGACCATGGCGTATTCGGTGTCGTAGGCCACCGCCCAGAAAACGTTGGCAAGCAGTAACCACCATGCTTCGGCCGGCACCCCGTCAACATGCGCCGCGTAGGCCATCGGAATGCCGAAGCCGAAGGCAATGCCAAGGTAAGCCTGCGGGATGGCGAAAAATCGCTTGGTGAACGGATAGCTGGCCGCCAGGAAAAGCGCCGGCACCGACAGCCAGATGACCAGCGGCTTGCCGAGCAGCAGAACCAACGCGAAGGACAGCAGCGACAGCCAGGCGAAGAGAAGCAGCGCTTCCCGGGTCGTCACCTTGCCGGCGGTCAGCGGACGTTCCTTGGTCCGCTCGACATGCTTGTCGAAGTCGCGGTCGGCGTAGTCGTTGATGACGCAGCCGGCCGAACGCATGAGCACGGTACCCAGCACGAAAACCCAGACTATCCACCAGTTTGGCCGACCAACCGATGATAGCCACAAGGCCCACAACGTCGGCCAGAGCAGGAGCAGGATGCCGATGGGCTTGTCGAGCCGCATGAGCTTTTCGTAGAGGTCCAGTCTTTCCTTGATGGCGGGCCAGTTCATCGGGCGATTTTACCTTGCTGACAAAGTTCAGGCGGCGCTGTGCCGGCTTGCCTGCTGCCAGGCCACCACAGCCTGTCCGGCGTGGGCGAGGATGGTCTGGTAGCGCTCGGCGGGCAAGGCGTGGCGCAACGAGGCGAAAAGCTGCTGCGTGCCGTCCTGGGCGAGTGGCGATTTCGGTGCCAGATCGGAGAGCAGCGAGATCTGGATATTGGCCAGCGCATCGGCCAGCAGGCGCCAGCCCAGCTCGGGCATCTGCGTGTTGAGGGCGACCATCATGCTGCCCAGCGGCTGGACGATGCCGTGCACCTGTTCGGTGGTTTCGCAAGCCGCCATGGCGTGCCACAGGGCGAGGTGGATGCCGCGCCGCAGGTCGACCTTGAAGTCGATGGCATCGGATTCGACATCGTTGATCTGCTCGAAATACTGCTGGAACAGCGTGTCCTGGCGCGCGTCGAGCCGGGTGCGCAAGCCGCCGAGAAGCGCGGTCAGCGAATGAATGGCCTCGAGATTGAAGGCCTGCGTGTACGCCAGCCCCCACTGGTCGAGGCCGCTGATCAGCATGGCGAGACGCAGCGCCCGTGCCTCGTCGCTGGCCCCGGCCTGGCACCAGTCGAAGCAGTGCGCCGCCACCTCGCCGAGGACCGCCACATCGGGCGCCGCGTCGACCGTCGCGGCCTGCCGAAACGCCCCGGCAAAAACATCCTGCGCCATGCGCGCGGCCAGACGCTGAGTATCGGCATTGGCCAGTGCGGCTAGTTGATCGGCGGGAATCGGGGCGGCATTCGTCATGGCGGGGCACATTCGAAAAAACGGCTATTTTAACGGCGGGCTTGGACGCTTGGCGGGAATGCCACGGTCAACCGGAAAAAACGCCGAAAATGGATGGGCCGTATAGGCCTGCTCAGGCTGGGCGTGAATTTCGCCAAAGGCGAAACCAGCTCCTTCGCGGAGCGACCTGAAGGCACCGCGTCGTTTGACTTAACCCCGGGCGGCAGAGCAAAAAATGGGTCTGACAGGCCGGATGCGACCGCGGCTACCGGGCAATCCGTTGTCCGAGAAATTCCTTGTAATCCATGTCGGACAGCAGGATATGCTGCACCCACCAGTGCAACAGGAAAGCCTTGATTTCGGCCCTGTCCATATCTCTTTGCATCGTCGAAATCAGAAAATCTGACAATCGGCTTCGATAGTCTTCGTGTTCGGTTTTTTGCGCGTCAGCAGCGGGGTAGCCGTATGCTTCCAGCAGCGATTCCTCGGTCCTGAAATGCTCTTCCGCATAGAGGCTCATGTCATTGAGGATGGTTTGAAAGGCGTGCAGCCCGGCCTTCCCCGGCGTATCGAGATTCTGCGCAGCGTCCCGGCACAGGGAAAGCAGTTTCTGGTGCTGACTGTCGAGTAGCTCGATACCGACGCTATAGCGTTCCGACCATTCGAAATTGTCAATGCGTTCTGCCACTCTCCCTTGTGCGGCCGCCTTTTGCGGCATCCACCGGAGCAAGGCGGCGTAGAGCTGGTCGGGGTCCACCGGCTTGACCAGGAAGTCGTTCATTCCCGCGTCGAGGCAGCGCAGCTTATCCTCCGCGAACGCGTTAGCGGTCATGGCCAGGATCGGCGGTGACGTCCGCCCGGGCAGCATGCGGATCTGGCGGGTGGCCTCGAGGCCGTCCATGTTGGGCATCTGCATGTCCATCAGGATCGCGTCGTAATCGTTGTTTTTCACCAGCGCCAGCGCTTCCGCTCCATCTTCGGCGACATCAACGACCAACCCCTCGTCGCCAAGCAGCATCAAGGCAACCTCACGGTTGATCGGCTCGTCCTCGGCGAGCAGGATGCGGCGGCCCGCCAGGCTTTCGTGCAACCGCGGCTGATCGCTGATCTCCTCAGTGTGCGCTACTGACATCGCCTGTGTGTTCTTTTTCAACCTGGCCGAAAACCAGAACGTGCTTCCCCTGTTTGGCTCACTATCGACGCCGGCATCGCCCCCCATCAGGCCGGCGATCTTCTTGGTGATCACCAGCCCCAGACCGGTGCCGCCATACTTCCGGGTGGTGCTGTTGTCCGCCTGCTCAAAAGTGTTGAACAAGCGACTGATCGCCTCGCTGGAGATGCCGATGCCCGTGTCCTCGACTTCAAAGCGGAACAGGGCGTCTCTGGCGGTTTCTTCCTGCAACCGAACACGTAGAACAATGCTTCCACGCTCGGTAAACTTGACCGCATTGGTGGCGTAATTGAGTAGCGCCTGTTGCAGGCGCGTGGCGTCGCCGAGCAGCCTGAAGGGCGGCGCGGCAATTTCGCTGGTGATCGCCAGCCGCTTGGCTTCGGCACGCTCCTGCACCATCGACATGACGTTGCCTAGCAGGCTTTCCAGATGCAGTTCGTTTTCGTCCAGCGAGAACTTCCCCGCCTCGATCTTGGAGAGATCAAGTACGGCATTGAGAATTTCGAGCAGATGCCGGTTGGCCGTGTCCAGCTTGTCCATCTGATCAGATTGCTTGGGCGTCAAACCGCCGCGCCGGATGAAATGCGCCATGCCGGTTATGGCATTCAGCGGTGTCCGGATTTCGTGCGACATGTTGGCCAAGAATGCGCTCTTGGCCACGTTGGCGATCTCGGCTTCGTCCTTTGCCTGGCGCAACTCGGCCGTACGCTGGAAGACCAGGTGTTCCAGGCTGCTCTGGTTATCCAGCAGAGCCTGCTCCGCGCTTTTCCGGCTGATCAATCCGGCCAGAATATCGGCGGCGGAATTGATGAATTGCTCCTTCCGGGGATCGCGCACGAAGCCGATCGGCAAATAGAGCACAAGGACCCCTTGGGTTTTTTGCCCGGAAACCAGGGGGACGTTGTAATGCCCGTGATCCTTCATGCCACCGAAAGTAATGGTGTGTTCCTCGTTAACGCACTGGGAATATTGCAGGGCGCCGCGTTCCGCCGCCTTGCCGCAATGGCATTGCCCCATCGACACACGCGCGCAGAGGGATTGAATTTCCAGGGCAAGGTTGTGCGATGTCGTCAAGACCAGGGTTTGCGTCTCCTCGTCCATCAGGAAAATGCCGCCCTGAGGCAGCAGGGACAGCCATGAAACACGCAATAGCCGCTCCAGATAGGTGCCCAGCAATTCATCCAACGAACTGCTGGAGGTACTGATCTCCAGCAACTCGCGCAGCGTGGATTGCAGCTCCGTGTCACGCCTGGCGCGCATTTCTGCAGCTTTGCGCTCGGTAATGTCGCGTGAAGAATTGAACAGCACCGTCTCCCCTGCGAGTTCCAGCGGGCTGCCGCTGACCTCGACTTCGAAAACAGACCCATCCTTGCGGCGGTGCCGCGTTTCGAACAAGGAACGGCCGGGCGTCTCCAACTGTGCCTGGATGCGCTCGCCTATCTCCGCAGCATTCAGTTTTGCGTCCCACTGTTCAACGTGCATGCCGATGACCTCGTCACGCCGATAGCCAAGCATGCTGCAAAACGACTCGCTGGCCTCGATGATATGGCCCGAGCTGTCCAGGATGTGCACCCCATCGCTGGCATTGCGCAAGAAAGCGAGCGTTTTTTCGCTTTCAAGTTTCAATGCCTGCGAAGAAATAACCTGCTGTTTGACCATGCGGCGCGACAGTGCCGCCCCCACCCCGACCAGCAGCAAAGTGCTGATTCCGGCGAATAGATAGCAGAGGTCTTTGATCAGGCGGGAGGTCTCGCCCAACGTATGGGAAAACGCATCCTCCAGCGGAGTCAGTACGGCGTTCGTCGTCTCGATTTGTGCAACCAGATCGGCCAGTTCGCCGGCATCTGGATTCGGCGTCCGGGCCAAGTCGTGAAGGCGGGCAGCGATGAATTGGAGCTGCGCCACAAGGCGGTCGCCTTCGGTCCAGATCTCGACCGGCTTTTCCAATAGCGGGGTATGCCGAAACTTGATATAGAGGCTGATCAGTTCCCGGACGTCTTCGGGCGAATTTCCGCCGGCCAGCAATCCCTGTCGAGCGGTTTCCAGGTCCGGAGGAACCTGCTCCAGCGCCAGACGCGCAACATGATCGCCGAGGGGAATGGCGATCGCCTTGAGATAGTGCTGGTAATCCTCGTCGGACAAGGTATGCGCATAGCGCGACAAAAAGTGAACGGCGCTCTTTTGCCCCTTGGACCATAGACTCTCCCCGGTCACATAGGCGCGGACGGCATTCAGGACATCCAGGCTCGCCCAGATCATTCCCAACATGAAAATAATGATGAGAATGAAAGGCCAGATGGTCTTGGTCAGCAACAGATTGACTTGGGTAGAGGGTACCTTGCTGTCCTTCAAGATCTTGATCCAATGGCACGAACTTGTTGGCATCCTAGCACCATACACCGGAGATTCGCCCTCAAATGGACGATGCCTACGGGCAAATTCCCTTTTGGCCGCCCGCCGCCCCCCCTCAGGCGGAGTCGCTTTTCGGGGTGGTGAAGGCACCCGAGGCATCGGTCGCAACGAAGCCATCGCGATCCCAAGCCTTGAGTTCGGGGACCGGCGGCCCATTTGGAACATTCCCGATGCAGCCGGCCAGGACTGTCAGCAGGGCGAAGCTCGCGAGGCCTGCGCCCTCAGGGACATTCGCCCCGCAAGGCGGCGACTGCCGCCCGTAAATAGTCCGGTGTCGCTTGTTCCGCAGCTATCGGTGCCCCAGCCCGCAACGCGATGTCCGAAAATACCCCGCGCCGGAACGGCGTCTGCATTGCCGCGCCGTCGATACGCGAGAAAAAGCTGCCCCACAACCCGGAGAGCGCCATCGGCACCACCGGCACCGGGTTGGCGGCAAGAATGCGGCTGATGCCGGGGCGGAAAGTCTGCAGCTGCCCGTCGCGGGTGATGTGGCCTTCGGGGAAGATGCCGACCAGATCGCCGTCAGCCAAAGCCTTGCCAACTTCGGCAAAGGCCGCCTCCATCATCGCCGGATCCTCCTTGGCCGAGGCGATGGGAATCGCCCCGCAATGGCGGAAGATGAAGCCGAGCAGCGGCGTTCCGAAAATGCGATGGTCCATGACGAAGCGCACCGGACGGGGCGAGGCGCCCATGATGACCACCGCATCGACGAAGCTGACATGGTTGGCGACGAGCACGGCGGCGCCTTCCTGCGGGATGTGCTCGATGCCCTCGGCGCGCAGCCGGTACACCGCCTTGACCAGCAGCCAGGCGATAAAGCGGAGCAGGAATTCCGGACCATGAACAAGGCATTGAGAATATTGTTGCCAGCGATGATGCGCGCCCGATGGTCGGGCGAACTGCGCAACTGGACCAGCGCGTAGAGCGGGACGATGAAGAAACCGCCGAAGACGCCGAGCATCATGAGGTCGAACAGCACGCGCCAGATGGCCGGGATGCTGAGCAAGGCAAGCAGCTCGTGCGGCGTCGTGCCGGGCAGGCCGACCGCCGAGGCGAAATACAGATCCAGCCCGAACAGCGTCAGGCCGATCGAACCGAAAGGCACCAGGCCGATTTCGACATGCTTGCCCGACATCCGCTCGCAGAGCATCGACCCGATGCCGATGCCGACCGTAAATATGGCCAGCAACAGGGTCACGGCCGACTCGCCGCCGCCCAGCACGAACTTGGCGTAGGCCGGGAATTGGGCGAGGAAGAGCGCGCCGTAGAGCCAGAACCACGAGATGCCGAGGATGGATAGGAAAACCGTCCGGTTCTGCCGGGCGAAAGCGATGTTGCGCCATGTTTCGGACAACGGGTTGAGGTTGATCGTCAATTCGGGCGCCGGTGGCGGCGCAGTCGGAATGCCCCGGCTGGTCAGGTAACCGGCAAAAGCCACGACAAAACCGCCAACCGCTATCCAGGCCGGATGCTCGACCGAACCGGCCAACAGGCCGCCGGCCAGGGTACCGATCAGGATGGCGACAAACGTCCCCGCCTCGATCAGCGCATTGCCGCCGACCAGCTCGTCCTCGTGCAGATGCTGCGGCATGATCGCGTACTTG
>PHCF01000006.1 GCA_002842145.1 Betaproteobacteria bacterium HGW-Betaproteobacteria-6
CGAGTCCGCGCTGGGCAAGATCGAGTACTAATAACTACAGCAGAGTGGAGTCATTATGAGCATTATCGAAGTTCAAGT
This sequence comes from Betaproteobacteria bacterium HGW-Betaproteobacteria-6, assembly GCA_002842145.1. Taxonomy (GTDB): domain Bacteria; phylum Pseudomonadota; class Gammaproteobacteria; order Burkholderiales; family Rhodocyclaceae; genus Azonexus. The sequence goes on from PHCF01000006.1 coordinate 79, forward strand.
TCCCCAGCTTTCCGAGTCCGTCGCCGAAGGCACGCTCGCTTCCTGGAAAAAGAAAATCGGCGAAGCTGTTGCACGCGACGAAATCCTGATTGACATCGAAACCGACAAGGTCGTTCTCGAAGTTCCGTCGCCGGCTGCTGGCGTTCTGGTCGAAGTCATCAAGGGTGATGGCGAGACTGTTGTTTCCGGCGAGTTGATTGCCCGCATCGATACTGAAGCCAAGGCGGGGGCTGCTGCTCCTGCGGCTGAAGCACCGAAGGCGGCAGCCGCTGCCGCACCGGTTGCTGCCGCTGCTGCTCCGGCTGGAACGGCAAGCCCGTCGGCCCGCAAGATCCTCGACGAAAAGGGCATCGCAGCCGCTGACGTTACTGGTTCAGGTCGTGGTGGCCGTGTCACCAAGGAAGATGCTGTTGCCGCTACGCCGAAGTCTGGCCCGGTTGCTGCCCCGGCTGCTGCCAAGGTTGCCATGCCGACGCCGCCGGTTGCCGTCGCTCTGGGTGATCGGACTGAGCAGCGCGTGCCGATGTCCCGTCTGCGTGCCCGTATTGCCGAGCGCCTGCTGCAGTCGCAACAAACCAATGCCATCCTGACCACGTTCAACGAAGTGAACATGGGGCCGATGATGGCGATGCGCAAGCAATACGGCGAAAAGTTCGAAAAGGCCCACGGTGTTCGTCTCGGCTTCATGGGCTTCTTCGTCAAGGCTGCCTGCGCAGCCCTGCAGAAGTTCCCGATCCTGAACGCCTCGGTCGATGGCAATGACATCGTCTATCACGGCTACATTGACATCGGCATCGCCGTAGGTTCGCCGCGTGGCTTGGTCGTTCCGATCATCCGCAATGCCGACCAGATGAGCATCGCCGAAATTGAAAAGAAGATTGCCGAATTCGGTGCCAAGGCCAAGGATGGCAAGCTGTCCATCGAAGACCTGACCGGCGGTACCTTCTCGATCTCCAACGGCGGCATCTTCGGTTCCATGATGTCCACCCCGATCATCAACCCGCCGCAGTCCGCGATTCTCGGCATCCATGCCACCAAGGACCGTGCGATGGTCGAAAACGGTCAAGTGGTTGTGCGTCCGATGAACTATCTTGCCATGTCCTACGATCACCGCATCATCGACGGCCGCGAAGCCGTCCTCGGTCTGGTGACCATGAAGGAAGCATTGGAAGATCCGTCCCGCCTGCTGCTCGGCGTCTAATCGACGTTGGCCGGCGCCAGTGTCCCGCAAAGGGCGCTGGCGCTTTTGCACATCTGAAATCTGAAAGGTTTACACATGTCCAAGCAATTTGACGTGCTCGTTATCGGCGGTGGACCCGGCGGCTATGTCGCCGCCATCCGCGCTGCCCAGCTCGGCTTCTCCGCCGCTTGCTGCGAATCCAATCCGTATGCCGACCCGAAGGGCGAACCGCGTCTTGGCGGTACCTGCCTGAACGTTGGCTGCATTCCTTCCAAGGCGCTGCTGCATACCTCGCATCTGTTCGAGGAAGCCGGTCACAGCTTTGAAGCCCAAGGCATCAAGGTCGGCAAGGCGACGATCGACGTGCCGGTGATGAAGGGTCGCAAGGACACCATCGTTACCCAGTTGACCGCCGGCATCAAGGGCCTGTTCAAGAAGAACAAGGTCACCTTGCTCAACGGTCATGGTTCGTTCGTCGGCAAAGAGGGTGATCTGTACAAGGTCAAGGTTGGCGCCGACGAGGTGCTGGCCAAGCAGGTTATCATCGCGACTGGCTCCAAGCCGCGTCACCTGCCGAACGTGCCGGTCGACAACAAGATCGTCATGGACAACGAAGGCGCCCTGAATCAGGAATCCGTGCCCAAGAAGCTGGCCATTATCGGTGCCGGCGTCATCGGCTTGGAAATGGGCTCGGTCTGGCGTCGGGTTGGTTCCGAGGTCACCATCCTAGAAGCAATGCCCGACTTCCTGGCCTTTGCCGATCAGGACATCGCCAAGGAAGCGCTCAAGCTGTTCACCAAGCAGGGTCTGAACATCCAGACCGGAGTCAAGATCGGCGATATCAAGACGACCAAGAAGGGCGTCTCGATTGCCTACGAAACGAAGGATGGTAAAGCCGAGAAGCTCGATGCCGACCGCCTGATCGTTTCCATTGGCCGCATCCCGAATACCGATGGCCTCAATGGCGAAGCAATTGGCCTCAAGCTGACCGATCGCGGCATGGTTGAAGTCGATGGTCACTGCAAGACCAATCTCCCAGGGGTCTGGGCGGTCGGCGACGTTGTGCGCGGACCGATGCTGGCGCACAAGGCCATGGAAGAGGGCGTCATGGTTGCCGAGTTGATGGCTGGTCAGGCTGGTCACTGCAACTTCGACACCATTCCAGGCGTCATCTATACCGCTCCGGAAATTGCCTGGGTCGGCAAGAGCGAACAGCAACTCAAGGCGGAAGGCGTCGCCTACAAGGTTGGCAAGATTCCGTTCATGGCCAATGGTCGTGCGCTGGGTATGGGCGAGCCATCCGGTTTCGTCAAGATGCTGGCCTGCGCGCAGACCGACCGCATCCTTGGTGTCCATATCATCGGTGCCAATGCTTCCGAACTGATTTCCGAAGCCGTTGTGGCGATGGAGTTTGGTGGCGCTTCCGAAGATCTGGCCCGCATCTGCCACGCTCACCCGACCTTGTCGGAAGCGGTGCACGAAGCAGCCCTGGCTTGCGACAAGCGTCCGCTGAACGCACCCGCCTTTTTCTTTGGCAGAATACGTCTTTACTCCAAACCCGATTCACCCCGATGCCCCATAAAAAACTGAACGTCGCCGCGCAGGGCATGCTCGACGCCTACAAAAAACTGCTTGATGCCCGTGGCTACATTGCCGATGCTGCGCAGATGACGGCAGCGACGGCATTGCAGAACCTTTATACAAATTTGCTGTTTTTCAAGGTTGACCGTGGGAGTACCTTCAAACGCCTGCTATCGCCACCCAAACCGCCAAAGGGCGTCTATTTCTGGGGCGGGGTAGGGCGTGGCAAGAGTTTCCTGATGGATTGCTTCTACGACTCAGTTCCGTATCGGCGCAAGCGTCGCATCCACTTCCACGCCTTCATGCAGCAGATTCATCACGACCTCGAAAAATACAAGGGCGAACCCGACCCGATGCTGAGGTTGGCCGAGCAGATCGCCAAGGAAGTGCGTCTGCTGTGTTTTGATGAGTTTCACGTTTCCGACATCGCCGATGCGATGATTTTGGGTCGTCTGATGGATGGCCTGTTTGCCCAGGGGGTCATCATCGTGATGACGTCAAACTATCCGCCGGACAAGTTGTATCCGAATGGCCTGCACCGCGAAAGCTTTCTGCCGACTATCGCGCTGCTCAACAAGCATCTTGACGTCTTCGAAGTCGATGCGGGTACCGACTACCGTTTGCGGGCGCTGGAGCAGGTCGAGATCTATCACCACCCGGCCGATGCCACGGCGGAAAAAAAGATGCTCGACTACTTCAAAATGGTCGCCGGTGAAGATGGCAAGAAGGGCGGCCATATCGAGGTGCTGGGCCGCGACATCGCAACCATCCGGCGCGGCCATGGCGTGATCTGGTTCGATTTTCGAACCCTGTGTGGCGGGCCGCGTTCTCAGAACGACTATCTCGAAATTGCCCGCGGATACCATACCGTGCTCCTCTCGCATGTGCCGAAAATGACCGTGCACCACGCCTCGGAGGCGCGTCGCTTTACCTGGTTGGTCGACGTGTTCTACGATCACAAGGTCAAGCTCATCATCACCGCCGACTGTGCGGCTGACGGGCTCTATACCGAGGGTACGCAGGCTGGTGAGTTCGCCCGCACCGTGAGCCGGCTGACCGAAATGAATTCCAGGGAGTATCTGGCCCTGCCTCATGCAGTGACTTGATCCGATGACCGAAACCTTGCTCCCTGCTGATTTGGCCATTGATCTTCGGCAGTTGGTGATGACCATCGCCAACACCATCGATCTGGTGGGTGTGGACGATGTCATGCACGGTCGCCGGGTCGGCATGCTGGCCCGCGAGATGGCCATCCGCATGGGGTGGAGCGAGGCCGATCAGCTGACCCTTTACGATGCCGGCCTGCTGCATGATTGCGGCGTCTCATCGACGCGGGTGCACCATCGTCTGGTCGTCGATCTCGAATGGGATGGCGCCCAAGAACACTGCATTCGCGGCGACGAATTGCTCGCCAATTTTCCGCCACTGGCCCATCTGGCCCCAATCATCCGCTATCACCACAGCGCCTGGGAATGGCTGGCAACGCAGAGCCTGGCGGGTGATACGGCACGTTTCGCCAACCTGATCTACCTCGCCGACCGCATCGATGTCCTGGCTGCGCCCTACCACGCCGACCAGAGCGTGCTGTCGCACGCTGACGAAATTCGCGCCCGTCTGGCCTCGGCGCGCGGACGCCTCTTTTCGCCCGAGCTGGTCGACGTCTTCGAGCTGATTTCGCAGGAAGAGGCTTTCTGGCTGGCCCTGCAGCCAGAGTGGGTGCAGCAATATCAGGTCGAGATGGAGTCGCACGGCGATCTGAAGATGATCGGCTGGGCCGAGTTCAAGCAGTGTGCCACCATTTTTTCGCGCATCATTGACGCCAAATCGCCTTACACAGAGCAGCATTCGCAAGGGGTTGCGCGGCTGTCGCGCCACCTTGCCAAACGATTCGGGCTTGATGCTATCACCTGCGAAAAGATCGAAGTGGCCGGTTTGCTGCACGACATCGGGAAGCTGCAGATTCCCGACGAGATCATCGAGGGTGAAAGTGCCCTGACGGCGCATGAGTTCGACATCATGAAGAGCCACAGCTACGGGACGCTGCAAGTGCTCAAGCGTCTCCATGCCATTGCGGAGATTGCCCGCTGGGCCTCGTTGCATCACGAAACACCGGACGGCCACGGCTATCCTTTCCACATCGGTGGCGCCGCGCTGCCCATCGAGGCGCGCATCATCAATGTGGCTGACATTTTCCAGGCGCTGGCGCAGAACCGTCCTTATCGCAAATCAATGACACCGGACAAGATATTGGCCATCCTTCAAGAGCGCGCCGATCTCGGACGCGCCGATCCGGGCATCGTCGGCCTGGTTGCCGAAGATCTGGCCGAATGCTACCGGGTCGCCGTCTGTCTCGATTGACCCTTGGCGCTGCCGGGAGAATGTCCGTGATACTTCGTATTCTTTGCCTGCTGGCCTGCCTGTTCAGCACCTCGCTGTGGGCCCAGCAGTTGGAAGTCATCGAGCTCAGGAGCAAGAACGTTGACGAGGTGCTGCCGGTTCTGTTGCCGCTGGTCGAACCAGGCGGTACGCTGACCGGCATGAACAACCAGTTGTTTCTCAAGGCCTCGCCGCGCAACCGGGCCGACATCAAGCGGGCGTTGGCAGCCATCGACAAACCGGCCCGGCGCTTGATCATCCGCGTTTCGCAAAACCGACAGGCAGAGCAGAATGCACGGGGTGCCGAGGCGAGCGGCCAGGTTGTCCTCGGCGGTACCCGGCGCAGCCATGTAGAAGCCAGTGTCTGGGACACCAAGAGAGTGCGCGGCGAAAGCGCGGCGCAGATGGTGCAGACCGTTGAAGGAGGCCAGGCTTTCATCCAGGTTGGTCGTTCGCTGCCCATCCCGATGCGCCAGGTTTTCATTGGCCCCGGCGGCGCAGTGATCAATGAAAATGTCGTCTATCAGGATGTCGGCCGCGGCTTCTATGCGGTGCCACGGGTGAACGGCAACCGGGTCACACTCGACATCAGCCAGCAGGCAGCCAGTCAGGGCGGCTATGGCAGCATCAACAACCAGCGCCTGTCGACGACCGTTTCCGGGCGTCTCGGCGAATGGATAGAGCTCGGCGGCAGCGGTCGCCAGGCCAGCGGCAATCAGGGCGGCGCGCTCAGTCTTTCAACCAGCGACGCGCGTGACAATCGCTCCCTATGGCTGATGGTAGAGGAAGTCGAGTGAGCGAACTGAAACGACATATCGGGCAAAAGGTGGCGCTGGCTACCGCGGTTTTTTGCGCCCTGCTGGCCTTGCCGGCTTTTGGCCTGTTCATCTGGCTGTGGATGGAGCGTGGGCTGGCCGACAGCTGGGTACCGAGCGCCCTGGCCACGGTCGGCTTTCTTGGCGCCTGTGCAGTCGTGCTCTACGTTACCAGCCGCCCGCAACCGCCGCTACCGGCCGAGGATGCCTCGGCTGACAGCTGAGCCGGACGGTCCGTCCTTTCAGGCAATCAGGCGAGCAATCAACGTGCTGTCGGCGATGCCGGTGGCGGGCAGGCCTGTCTTTGTCTGATATTGCTTGAGCAGATTGGCGCTGGTTTGCCCGAAAATGCCGTCGGCCTTGATCGGGACACCTTGTTCGGATAGACCCAATTGCACGAGACGGACATCGAGGCCGCGGGCCAGCGGACTTTGCAGCACGATGCTGCGGGTGCAGGGTTGCGGGCCGTCGTAGCAACCGGGTGGTGTGGCTCGCAGGGTGCTCGGCGAGATCTCGGCTCCGCGAATGACGAGCGGCAGTTCCAGCCCCCAGTAGCCTTGTTCGATCAGCCGCTGGAAGGCATCCATCCGGTAAGCCGTCTTGCGCAAGTCGCTGCGCGGATGGCTGGTTAGCCAGGCACGTCGGGTCGCAACGTAGGCCGTCACCCACTTTTTTTCGCCAAGGGCTGAGAGGCTGCCGGACTGGGCCATGGTGCGGTCACGCATGGCTTTCCAGGAGCCGTGCACGGTGCTGTCGTAGACTACCGCCGTGCCGAGGGCCGAGGTGATGCCAAGGTTGGCGGCGATGCGGGCGGCTGTCTGCCAGTAAACCTCGTCGAAAAATTGATCCTGGGTTTCACGCATAACGGGGTCGTCTGCCGTCGCGCGGAGCAGGTTATGCAGACGGAGCTCGTTGTCCAGACTCACATCCATGGCTTCTAAACGTGGCAGCCAGGGAGACAGCCGCGGCCCGAAACGGGCACCGTCGTTGTTGCAGTAGCGCTGCAGCAGGTTGAGCAGATTACCCGAGGCGAGCGTGGTTTGTGAACGGCCGAAAGTGAGGTGGCCGGTATCGCCGGGAATGACAGTGACGCTGCCGTAATCGCCAAGCACGACACCGGTTTCAAACAGATTGACGATCGATTGTGCCGTCTGCTTCTGAGTTGGGGTCAGCATGGTTCCACTCCTTTCGTCCGGATTGGTCAGTTGATTATTTTTGAACCTCCGGATCAGCATAGCACCATGGCATGTTTTTGACTGCCTCAGAATCTTTTCAGATCAATTGCTTGTCAGCCCCGGTTTCGCGCAAGCGGCGCGGATGATGCGTTCGGTTTTGAGATCGTCGAGTTCGGCATGTCCGCCGAGGGCTGCGTTGCCATGGTCGCGCAGAGCCTGCATGACGCGACTGGCGGCATCGGGGTCGCGGACATCGGTGTCGGATAGATGGACCGGCATGTTCAGGCTGCGATAGAAGGTTTCGATTGCATCGATGGTCTCCTCGGCGCTGGGCTGGCTCAGATTGAAGACGTTGCGGCCCATCTGCTCCAGTTTGGCCCGCTTGGCTTCGATCGTCTCGCGCAACAGCCAGGGCTGGATGATTGCCAAGGTGCGGCCGTGGTCGATACCGTACAGGGCGGTTAGCTCGACGGCCATGCGGTGCGTTGCCCAGTCCACCGGAACGCCGAGGCCGATAATGCCGCACAGCGCCTGATTGGCCGACCACATCATGTTTTGCCGCCACGTGGTTTCGTGGCGCTGGGCGAAGCTGTCGGCCAACGTCTTCAGAGCCTTCATCACGGCTTCGGCATAGCCGTCCTGGACGAGGGCGCCGACCGGGTAGGTCAGATATTGCTCGCAGACATGGACGAAGGCATCGACCAGGCCGTTTTCCAACTGGCGATCGGGCAGGCTGGCCATCACGTCCGGGTTGAGAATGGCGAAACGTGGCCGAGCCGGCGGCACGAAGAAAACGCGCTTTTCATGCGTCGCCTTGCGGGTGACGACGGCGCCGGCATTCGATTCCGAGCCGGTGGCCGGTAGCGTCAGCACGACGCCGACCGGCAGGGCTTGCTGCGGTACGTGCTTGCCGCTGACGATATCCCAGCCGTCCCCGTCGTAGAGTGCGGCACAGGCGACGTACTTGGCACCGTCAGCGACCGATCCGCCGCCAACGCCGAGAATGAATTCGATTTTTTGCTCTTTTATCAGGTTGACCGTAGCAGTCAGTGTTTCGAGCGTCGGGTTGGGCTCGACGCCGCCAAATTCGACCACGGTGTGCCCGGCCAGCGCCGCAACTACCTGGGCGTGGACGCCGTTTTGCTTGATCGAACCGCCGCCGTAAAGCAGCAGCACCTTGGCCTCGCGCGGAATCAGGTCGGCCAGTTTGGCAAAGCTGTTCGGGCCGAAGTGGATTTGCGTCGGGTTGTGGTAGCTGAACTCGAAAATGTGCGGCATTGCTTGTCTCCTTGGTTGCGCGGCGAACGGCGGCTTATTGTGTGAAAAAACTGGCGGTGATTTCAAGTGAACGCAGGCGCAGGGCCGGGTCGAAGACATCGCTGACCAGGATCATTTCATCAGCTTTGGTCGCCTCTTTGAGTGCCAGCAGGCCATCGCGTACTGTATCAGGCCCGCCGATGACGGCGGCACCGAGAAAGTCGGCGATGCCCGAACGTTCCTGCGGATGCAGGCTGCTCAGGTAGTCGGCAATCGGCGGCGGCAGGCAGCGGCGGTCGCCGCGCAGGATGCCGAGAACGCGTTGGTAGGTGCTACTGGCCAGAAACTCGGCTTCGTCGTCGGTCGGTGCGGCAATGACCGGCACGCCGATCATTATGTAGGGTTTGTCGAGTTTGGCCGAGGGGCGGAAATTGTGTCGGTAGATGTCGATGGCCGGTAACAGCATGGCCGGTGCGAAATGCGAGGCGAAGGAGTAGGGCAGGCCGCGCTCGGCGGCCAGACGAGCAGAAAAAAGACTTGAGCCAAGGAGCCAGATCGGCACTTCGGTGCCGTTGCCGGGTACGGCAACGACCATCTGCTCGGGCAAACGGGGGCCGAGCAGTTGCTGCAGTTCGCTGACGGCGCGCGGGAAATCGGCTTCCGTTTCGATGCGGTCGCGGCGTAGCGCACGCATCGTCATCTGGTCGGTGCCCGGGGCGCGACCGAGGCCGAGATCAATTCGGCCGGGATAGAGCTCGGCCAGCGTGCCGAAGGCTTCGGCGACGACCAGCGGCGCGTGGTTGGGCAGCATGATGCCGCCTGAACCGACGCGAATGCGGCTGGTCGCCCCGGCAATGTAGCCGACCAGCACGGCCGTGGCCGAACTGGCGATACCCGGCATGTTGTGGTGTTCGGCCAGCCAGTAGCGGGTGAAGCCGAGCTTCTCGACATGGAGGGCGGTATCGCGAGCGATGGCCAGCCCCTCGGCCGTCGTACCGCCTTCGCGGATGGCGACGAGGTCGAGCATCGAAAGTTTGGTGTCGTGCAGGGTACTCATGCCGCCTCCTGAATTTGTTTGGACGGATCGCGCCGGCTCGCCGCCCAGCCGAGCAGGGAGAGCAGGGCCAGGCCACTGCCGATCAGCACGATGCCGGCGATTTCACTGGTCTTGAAGGCCTCGCCGAAGATCAGGCGCGACGAAAGAATGGCCACCACGGGCGTGCCGAGTACCGACAGGCTGGCCTCCCAGGCCGGCACGCGGTCGAGAATGTAGATCCATAGCCACCAGCACATGGCCGTGCTGCCGATCGACATGAAAATCAGGATGCCGACGTAACTGCCAGTCCATTCGGTCGGGTGCTCGGGCACGATGAAGGCGAGGAGGACGAGCGGCACGGCACCGATGATCATCTGCCAGGTGGTCAGGGTTAGCAGGTCGACCGGCGTCTTGCCGCGCAGGCGCTTGATCAGGATCGTCCCGGTCGCCCAGCACAGCGCCGCCATGAGGCCGAGGAATTTGCTGAACAGGCTGGCATGCATGTCCCACGGTTCGATGATGAGGATCAGACCACCCAGTGTGCTCGCCGCGGCCAGCCACTGCTTGCCGCGCACGCGCTCTCCGAGAATCGGCCAGGCGAGCAGGAGCGTCCAGATCGGCATGGTGAAAATAAGTACCGCCGTCTTGCCCGGGCCGCCTTCGACCAGCGCCCAGGTCTGGAAAATCATGAAGCCCGACACTTGCGCCAGGCCGATGGCGACGGTCTGACGCGGGGCGACGAGTTTCAGCGAATGGCCGCTCAGCTTGACGGCAATGATCAGTGCCAGGGCGGCGCCGACGCAACGCTCGGCGGCAAAGGCAAAGGGGGGCGCGTAGGCCAGACCCTGCTTGGCGAGAACCCAGGTGTAGCCCCAGGTCAGCGAGAGGACGATCAAGGCCAGTGCGGGTAGCCAGCGGCGGTATTCGGACATGATTTCTCCGGGAAAGTCGGCCCCGGCCGGCGGCTGGCCGGTCCGGGTGCGAGTTAGTTGATAATCAGGCCGCCAGCGCCGGGTAGTCGGTGTAACCCTCGGCCCCGCCGCCATACAGCTTGTCGGCCTGCAGTTCGTTCAGCGGCAGGTTGTCCTTCAGGCGGCGGACGAGGTCCGGCGTGCTGATGAACGGCCGGCCAAAGGCGATCAACTGGGCCTTGCCGGCTGCGACATTCTCGATGGCCAGGTCACGCGAATAGCCGTTGTTGAGCATCCAGGCACCGGGGAAGGCGCGATGCAGGGCTTCGTAGTCGAAAGCCTTGCCCTCAGGCGTGCGCGTGCCGCCGGTTTCGCCTTCGATCACGTGCAGATAGGCCAGGCCGAACGGTGCCAACTGCTCGACAACATAGCCGTAGAGCGCCTGCGGATTGCTGTCGAGCGGTGCCGTGAAAGTTGTCATCGGGCTCAGGCGGATACCGGTGCGGCCGGCGCCAATTTCCTTGGTGATCGCTTCGACGACTTCAAGCGGCAGGCGGGCGCGGTTGGCGATGCTGCCGCCGTACGGGCCGCTGCGGTCATTGACGCTATCGCGCAGGAACTGCTCAATCAGGTAGGTGTTGGCGGCATGCAGCTCGACGCCGTCGAAACCAGCCTCTATGGCGTTGCGCGCGGCGCGGCGGTAATCCTCGATGAGGCCCGGGATTTCGTCGTCGCGCAGGGCGCGCGGGGTGGAAACGGGAACGAAGCCATCCTTGGTAAAGGTCGAAGCGTTTGCCACCCGGTTGGTCGATGAAACCGGGGCAGCACCATCCGGCAGCAGCGAGGTGTGCGAAATGCGCCCGACGTGCCACAGTTGCAGCACGATCTTGCCGCCGGCCGCATGCACGGCGTCGGTTACCTGGCGCCAGCCGGCGATCTGTTCCGGGCTGTAGATGCCCGGGGTGTCGAGGTAGCCCTGGGCCATCGGGCTGATCTGGCTGGCCTCGGCGATGATCAGGCCGGCCGTGGCGCGCTGGCGGTAATACTCGACGGTCAGCGGGCCGGCAACATTGCCGGCGATGGCGCGGTTGCGTGTCAGCGGCGCCATGACGATGCGGTTGGCGAGGGCGATGTCGCCGACTTGGATGGGATCGAACAGGGTAGTCATGGTGAGTCTCCTGGATGGTAGAGAGTGAAAATTAGACCGGTCGTCTATGAAATTCAGTTAAAAATAGGCCGCAACAGCGTGCGGCCGGTAATCGGATGTTCAATGAGTCAAGGCGTCAGCAACTGCCTGGTAAAGCGCATGGCGTTTTCGAGGGACTGGCTGTTGCGGTGCAGCTTGCCGAGCAGGCTGGCGCCCAGCCAGAGCTGGTAAAGCAACTGCGCGGTCGGCCGCGCATCGAGGGCAGGCAGCGAGCCATCGGCGACGCCGGTTTCGATGGCTCCGGCGATGCGATCCACAATGCGGTCGGTGCCGTCGCGCAGGGTCAGGCGCATGGCATCCGACAGATCGGAAACCTCGGCAGCGAGTTTGACGACCAGGCATTTCTGCTCCGAGCATTCCGTGCACTGCTTGTCCACCCAGCGCTGCCAGTAGCGCATCAGACGTTCGTGGCCTGACGCCGCTTCAAGCGCAAACAGGCTGTCGATATCGGCCAGATAACGCTCGAAGTAGTCCTCAAGGAGCGCCTTGCCGTAGTCTTCCTTCGATTCGAAATAGTGATAGAACGACCCCTTCGGTACGCCGGCAGCCTTCAGTAATTCATTCAAACCCACGCTGGCAAAGCCCTTCCCGGCAAAAATGCCGAGACCTGTGTCAAGAATGTGCTGGCGCGTGTTGTCGTGACGAGTGTTCATGGGGTAGGAGTTTGTCAAAAAATAGACCAGTCGTCTAGTATTTTTTGTACGCCTTGCGGGTTAGCTCGTTGGTGATTCTGTTAAATACCCCTGATGCGAATTCCGGGAAGCCTTTAGCTTTCCGAGAAGGCTAATCAGCGCGCAGTGGTATTCCAAAGTCACTTTCCATGTTTGATAATTGTGTGAGTATTTTGCTCACATGCCGTAGTGCTACAGAACCGGCAATCGTTGGAGTTAGACCGCGGGCTCGCCGTATAAATAGCAAAACATTTAACGTCGATTCAACCTGTGAAAGGCGAACACTGGCCGAAGAAGGAGAGAGCCCAATTTTTGCGGCAGCTTGGGTTAAGGTGCCACATTCGGCAATTGCCTGGACTAATTTCAAATCAATCAAATCGTAGCTCATGAGCGCCTGACTGATGACTTATCGGTTGGTCCCGAAAAAGAACCAAGAAAAACCCTCCCCAATTTCTTGGGGAGGGAAAAATGCACGTCCCGGGGGAAGTAGTGCAAAGGAGGCTGCAATACCCTATCGATGGATTTAAAAGCTGTAGACGTAATCGATATAAAAGCGATGCTGCTCCCAATCTTGACGCGTCATACCTTTGATCGTGGCTGAAGTTGAACCACCGTCAACATGCGAATCGTAGTTGTAGTAGACATAGCGCATGCTTACGTTCTTAACAAAAGGCACTGCGTAGCGAACGTCAAACTCCCGGAAGTTTTCTGAACCTTCCGCATTGTTTGAGCGATTGCTGCTATGCGCACCTGTTCCCCTCGAATACTTGAATGAGGTCTTGAGGCCCTTGATGTAGTCTTTCCAGTCGTAAGCAATACGAACAGAGGTGACGAGTTCATCGTTGTTCGCCAGATCAGGACCGAGACCGGCCGAAGTTGGGAAAGGATTGGTGCCGTGATCCTGATTGAGGCTGCCATTCTTGCTGGCGTTTGCGGCAAAATTATCCTCGATCCATAGCCCGTCGAATTTCGCAACTGCGCCACCAATGGTGAAGTTGCTTACTTTCCACTCGGCGTCGATATAGATTCCCATCCCGTTATTTTCGATCCGGCCGGTTCCTGAACAGTCGACTTCCTTTTCCGCACTGCATACGAAGAGGTCGCCGGCGTCACGCGACGTAAACAAGCCCGAAGATAATTTCAGGGAGTTCTTGCCAAGAGGGATGGTGTACGCGCCAACCAGACCAAATTTGGAGAGATAGTTCTTCGAATTCAGGTATTCGGCGGTGACCGCTATCGGGCCCTCGCGATACGTTGCGCCAACCAGACTGATGTAATCGATCTCTTTGGCAACATTGGTCGCCGTCGCCTCTGTTCTGAAGCTTTCAAAAGAGTCGTTGCTGCGGGCTCGCCACTGATCGTAAACGGCACCGTAGATTTTCACGGCCTTGATTGGCGTAACCGACACGGAGGCACCCGAATAGGTATCGGGTACTGCTCGGGTATAGGAACTTTTCAAAAGCAGGCTGGACTGAACTTGGCGACCGAGTTTGGCCTCCACATAGTTCGCATATTTCAACTTGACGGCAGCCTGACCGAGGGTGGCATAACCATCATTGAGCTGACCGCTATTACCTAGCTCGACCATATTGGTCGTCGGCTTTCCACTATCGGCAATCTTGGCAACGCCATAAAGGGAGGCGTCGACACCGACGAATCCACCCCAATAGGGCGACAGGTAATTCAACTGGACGCCAAGCGCGCTCTGCTCGTAGGCGCTCGGCACCGGATTAGGGACCGACGACGTTGGATAGGCGGTACTTTCATCATTGAAATAGACACCCCGAAAAGCGATATTCAGCTTGTGCTCTCCATCAGCAGCCTGCGAAGCAAGCGGCAGCAGAAGTGCTCCGATCGCGGCAGCCAGTACGCCACTCTTGAATTTTTGTCTCATAAAAACTCCTCCAGATATTTTTACTTGCCCCGCTACTGCGAAACACCTTGCGCAGAGTCACTTAACTGAGCGCTGATTGCAGTTTATGCAATCCATTGAATTGTAGATAATGAATAAATTCGGTTTATTGTTGCGACTATCGAATAAATTGAACTGTCTTCCCGTTAACGCGGACTAGGCTTCAACGCCTTCTTCCATCGGGAGCAAAACCTGCCCCATGAACAATTTGCGTGCGGTTCTAATCAGTCCGGCCGAGACTATTTCGGACGCCGAATCAGCCTTGCTATCGTCGATTTCAAGGCGAATTTCCAAGCGACCGGCCGGCTGTTCAATAGTGATCAACTGCGGGTCGACATCGTTGCGACGGGCAATTTTCTGTACCACGGTTCCCGGCAGAATGCAGGCGGCCGACAAACACAGAGCCCCCGTCACGGCATAGGCCGAGTGGCAGCTCCAGGGGGTGAAATAGCGTGAAGCAATCACCGCCTTGCCTACCGGTGGGGCCACCAGGGCGATTTTCGGCAACACCTTGCCGCTGACATCGCCCATCCCGGCCTTGAGGGCAATTTGCAGGCGAATCGACTCGAGACGCGATTTCAGAACACTGTCGGCGTCGAGCTCCTTCTTGCTCTCGTAACCGGTTTTTCCAAGCGCGGCGGCAGAGACGAAAGCGAGCGGCGTGGCAAAGTCGACCAGCGACACTTCGATGCCGTCAACGACATCGAGACAGTTTCCGGTCGGGAACAAACGGCCGGTCTTGGCGCCAGTGGCATTCAGGAAATTGAGCTGGATCGGTGCGCCACTGCCCGGCACGCCATCGATTCTCGCTTCGCCGTCGTAAGTTACCCGGCCATTGGGCGTCTGGATGACGGCCTCGACCACCTTTTGTGTATTGACGTTAAAAATGCGCAACTTGGTGACCGGATGGGTCGCAGCGATCAGGCCATTTTCAATGGCGAATGGCCCGACCCCGGCCAACATGTTGCCGCAGTTCGGCGTGGTGTCGACCGTCGCTGTTTCGACGGACACTTGGGCAAAGAGGTAATCGATATCGATACCGGGGCGCTGCGACGGACTGACGATAACGACCTTGCTGGTCAGCGTGTCGCCGCCGCCGATGCCATCGATCTGGCGCACATGAGGCGAGCCCATGGCCGCGAGCAGAATGCGATTGCGCTCCTGCGGGTCGGCAGGCAGGTCTTTGGCGTGGAAATACGGACCTTTCGAGGTCCCGCCACGCATCAGCATACAGGGAATGGCAACGAGCATTTGGGCTCCTTCATCGAGAAGAAAGGCGCATTCTTGGCCTTCCGGCCATGAATGGAAAATGAATTAATTGTGTTGATTATTTCGGTGTGGGCATTAATAAACCGCCGCCTCGCCGCTCAGCTCTGAAGGAACTGGCGGATGTGCGTGAAAGCCTCGCGGAAATACGATTCGTAGGTATCCTGCTCGACAAATCCGAGGTGCGGGGTGCACAGGATGTTCGGGTGATTCAGGTAATCCGCGACGCCTTCCGGCTCGTTTTCAAAGACATCGAGCGCCGCCGTGCCGGGCCGCCCGCCGGCCATCGCCTGCAACAAGGCCCCGGGTGCGATCAGTTCGGCACGGCTGGTATTGACCAGCAAGGCATCGGCACGCATGCCGGCCAGATCGTCGGCGCTGATCATGCCGCGGGTTTCCGCACAGAGGCGCAAGTGCAGGCTGAGCACATCGACCTGCGCCAGAAAGCGGCGGCGGTCTGCTTCGTAGGAAATACCGGCCGCTTCGGCAGCCGTGCGCGTCTGTTCCCGGCCATGGACAAGAACGGTCATGCCCAATTCCTGGCCAACCGCCGCCACGCGTTTGCCGATCTTGCCCAAACCCCAGATGCCGAGGGTGCGTCCGCATAGCGAGCGGCCCAGGCGTTCATCGCCAATCTGTTCTGCACTACGCTGCCATTTGCCACGCGCCAGCTGGCCGGCATAGGGCAGGATGCGCCGCGATGCGGCCATGATCAGCGCCCAGGTCATTTCCGCCGGCGCAATCGGATTGCCGGTGCCGTCACGCACCGTCACCCCCTGGCGGGCACAGGCATCGAGATCGATGCAGCCGCTCAGGCGGCCGGTCTGGACGATCAGTTTGAGTCTGGGCAAAGCGCCGATGATCTCGGCCGTGATTTGGCTTCGCTCACGAATCAGCACCAGGCATTCCGTATCGGCAAGCAAATCAATCAATTCACCCGCCTCGCTGACCCGACGCTCAAGCACCGTCACCTCGACGGGAAGCCCCTCCAATACCGCCATGGCCGCCAGGCGAGTGACGATCCCCTGGTAATCATCCAGTACGGTAACTTTCATCTTCACATCTCCTGGCCGCGTGGCTTTTGACGGGTAATCCCCTGGCTGGCGTAGATCGGTCGCAGATACATCCGCAACCATTCCAGCTTGGAATAGAAATAAAGCGATGTACAAACCAGGATGGCGGCCAGCACAGCGAGTGCCTGCGCCGGCCCCAGACGTTCGGCCAGGGCGCCGCTTAGCAGGCTGCCCAGCGCCGCCGCCCCGAGATTGGCCGCGCTGTAGATGGCCAGAACACGTCCCCGCAGATGCTCGGGAAGAATGGTTTGCAAAATTGTATTGCTCGAGGCGTTGCCGTTGACCATGCCGTAGCCCAGCAGAAACAACATGACGCCGCCGAGCCAGGCGGCAGAACTCAGCGCGAAGGCAAGTAAAGCCAGCCCGGTCAGCAAACAGCCCTGGGTAATCGCCCCGCTCAGGCCGCGTACACTGGGCCGCACTGCGAGGCTCAGCGAGCAGCAAAGCGCTCCCGCCCCGGCACAACCGAGCAGGGTTCCCAGCATATTCGCTCCGCCGTGGAAAATTTCGCGGGCAAAAGCCGGCATCAGCGGGATGTAATTGGCGGCGAGGAAATTGAGAACCGCGACCTGGAGCAGTAGCAAGCGGACAGGAACGCTGCCGCGAATGAATTTCACGCCTTCCACCATCGCTTCCCGGAAACTCGCCTGGCTGTGGCGCTGCGCGCCGGTCTGCAGGCTCATCATGACGGCGAGAATGACGAGGAATGACAGCCCGTTCAGCGCAAAACACAGGGATTCGGATGTCAGCGAAAGAATCAGGCCGGCCAGTGGCGGCCCGATGAAGCGAGCGATATTGAAAAACAGCGAGTTGAGCGCAATCGCATTCGGCAAGTCCTGGCGATCGGTCACCAACTGGCTGGTATAAGCGTGGCGCAGCGGCACGTCGAAACTGTTCAGGACACCGAAGAACGCGGCTACCAGCAGAATGTGCCAGGGTTGAACCCAGCCGAAATACGTGATCGCCGCGAGCAGGACGGCCAGCAGAAACATGGCAAACTGGATCAGGATCATCAGCCGCCGGATGTTCGAGCGATCGATGATGATGCCGGCAACCGGCGCCACGACCAATTGCGGAATCTGCGTCAGGAAGGCGGTCACGCCGAGCAGCATGGCCGAGCCGGTCAGTCGATATACCAGCCAGCCCAGTGCCACCTGCTGTACCCAGTTGCCGAGAATCGAGATCGCCTGCCCGGCGAAATAGGCACGATAGTTGGCGTGGCGCAGGGCGCGCCAGGCATGGCCCCGGCCTGTCACGGTGACATGGGAGCGAAAGAACCGGATGGTGGAAGCCATCCGGTTGGCCGGCATAAACCGCTCACAGGCAACATCCCGGCGAGACCTACTCGGCCCCCAGTTGCAGGCCGTTGGGCTGGCGTTTTTCGATCGACCACTTGAGCAAGGCGGCCGAGCGGAAGATGCCGTGGGCGAATTTGCCGTAGGGCAGCGTCAGGAACAGGGCCATGACCACGCCCAGGTGAATGGCCAGCAGCAGGCCCATGGCCGAAGTGTCGCGCAGGGCGAGCAGGAGCAAGCCGGTCAGGCTGGTCAGCAGCAGCAGGGCAATGAAGCCGCGATCCATCGGTTTTTGCGCCGCATCGCCGTGCAAGGGATGACGCTTCAGGTTGAGCCAGAGCAGACCGGTCGGCCCGATCAGCAGACCGATGCCACCGGCGATGCCGAGCATGACGGGCAGACTGTTCAGCGCATAGGGGGCATGCAGGTCAAGCAGATAGTGATAGAGCGTTGCGACGCTGGTGGCCGCGAAGCAGAGCATGAAGCCGTAAAAGGTGAAGTGGTGAAAACGGCGACGCAACAAGGTATAGGCGTCGTCTTCGTTATTGCAGCCCTGACCGTGACCGCCGTCGAGATACTTCAGGCGGAGCACGTTGCCGGCCGCTTCGGCACTGGCCTCGCCACTGATTTCGCCCGGCGAGACCTCGCCCCAGAAACGCCGCACGCCGAGGCTCAATGCCAGGATCGCGTAGCCGAAAACCGCACCGAACATCAGCGCCAGCGTGTTGTGCGGGAAAATGGCGAAGAAATTGCCGGCCAGCGGTTCATGCAGCAGACCGCCGGTGACTTGTACGGTCAACAGCAAAAAAAGCGCAAAACTGAAGGCTAGAGCCAGCGCCACGGTCAGTCCGTTATTTTTGTAGAGGCGGCCCAAAGCCCTGGGCCAGGCATAGCTGGAATAGGTTTCGCCGCGCACCTTGGCCATCGCCTGCGGCACATTGACCGCAAACTCGTGTGGCGGTGCGTATTGGCAGGCATGCAGGCAGGCGCCGCAGTTGTGACAAAGATTGGCCAGGTAATGAATATCCGCCTGACCGAATTCCAGACGGCGGGTCATTGCCGGAAAGACGGCGCAGAAGCCCTCGCAATAGCGGCAGGCATTGCAGATCGACATGATGCGGCCGACTTCGGCCTCGTTCGCACTCGGGGAAAGCTCGCCCGTCGCCAGGCTGCGTGCCTCGCCGACCAGTTTTTCAAGCGCCTGCATGTTCAACTCCTTTTTCCAGCACGGCCTTGGCTGCCTGTGTGCCGGCGATGCGGCCGAATACGGTGCCGATGGTCATGCCGACCCCGGCGGTGTAGCCCTTGCCCAACACATTGCCGGCCATCATTTCACCGGCCACGAACAGGTTACGACTGGGCTTGCCGGCGAAATGCACGGCCGCCTCCTCGTTGATTTTCAAACCGAGGTAGGTGAAGGTAATGCCCGGTTTCAGCGGGTACGCATAGAACGGCGCCTTGTCGATCGGCAGGGCCCAATGGGTCTTGGCCGGTAACAGTCCTTCGGTATGACAGTCGTCGAGTACGGTGTGGTCAAAAGTACCGACCCGGCAGGCGGCGTTGTAATCGCTGACGGTCTGGACGAAAGTCGCTGCGTCGAGGCCGAGCTGACGGGCCAGGTCTTCCAGCGTGTCGGCCTGGGTGCCCGGAAAAACCGGCGGCATGAAACGTCCGACCGCTTTGGCATCAATGATCGAATAGCCGACCTGGCTGGGCTGCTGGGCGACCAGGCGGCCCCAGATGGCGTAGCGTTTGGGCCAGAAGTCCTCGCCCTCGTCATAGAAGCGCCGGGCAAATTTGTTGACCACGATACCGAGCGAAACGCAGTCGATACGGGTGCAGATACCGCCATCGTAAAGCGGTGCCCGGGCGTCGACGGCGACGCAATGCGACTGCGACGGATCGCCGATGAAATCGGCGCCGGCATTCATCATGGCCTTGAGCAACACACCCTGATTGAAACGCGTGCCGCGGATCGCGAAGTTGTCGGCCGGCCATTCGCCATCGGCGTTCTGCCCCCACGCTTCGCGCAGCCATTTGCGATTCGATTCGAAGCCACCGGCTGCCATGACGCATGCCTTGGCAGCAATGCGTTGGCCGCCGACCCAGGCCGCTTGAAACTGGCCATCGACGATCTCCATACGGTCGACCGGCGATTCGTAGCGAATTTGCACACCCAGCGCCTCGGCACTTCGATAGTAGGCATTGACCAGTGCCTTGCCGCCGCCCATGAAAAACGCGTTGGTCCGCGACAGTTGCAGCGTGCCGGACAACGAAGGCTGGAAATGCACGCCATGCTTGCGCATCCAGTCGCGGCACTGCGATGAGCCGCGGATGGCCAGGCGGGCCAGTTGTTCATTGGTATTGCCGCCCGTGACTTTGTACAGATCCTGCCAGAATTCTTCTTCCGGATAGGCTTCGGTCAACACATCCTGCGGCGCATCGTGCATGCAGCGCAGGTTTCGGGTGTGGCTGGAATTGCCGCCGCGATACTCGCGCGGTGCAGCTTCCAGCAAGAGTACTGTGGCCCCCGCCTCGCGGGCCATCAGGGCCGCGCACAGCGCGGCATTGCCGCCGCCGATGATCAGTACATCGACGGCCGGTGAATTTATGTTACTCATCGTTCGCTCCTCGTGAGCCTTGATTGGTTTCAGCAACGACACTATGCCGGTCTATGCTGACCACGCCCTAAGCCACAACGATATTCCGCTATCTCGAATCGAGATGGCTGTTTGCCACCCCTTGCCAGCGTCCATCGTCGACCATCTGCCGCACCAGCTGGCGCAAGACACCACGTGTCGCCAACGCCGCCGGCGACAACTCATCGTCGGACAGGCTGCATAGCAAGTTGCGCCGCGTTGTAGCTGCATCGGCGATTTCCACCCAGCGCAGGCGACTGCCGACCACCGGTTGGCGCGCCAGCGCTGACCAGGGCTGCAAGCTTGAAGCAATGCCCGCGTCGACCATATCCATCAGCACCGACAGCGAATCGACTTCGGCCACGATATTGGGTTGCAGCTTCAGCGCGGCAAACAAGGCATCGATCACCCGGCGCAAGCCGTGGTGATGGGTCGGCAGAACCAGTGGTAATTTACTGATGGCCGCCAGCGTCGACGGCAATTCGGGCGCCCCGGGCTGTTCGCGACGAACCAGGAAAAGGCGCTCGTCAAGCAGGTGCTGAATCGTCCACCGCCTGGCCTGATCGGCGTCAAACAACACCGCCAGATCGATCTCGCGGGCATTGAGCATCTGACCGAGATGGCCGGACATGCCTTCGACCAGATGGATGCGAATATCCGGATATTGTGACTGCATGGCCTGGAGCAGCGGCAGGCCAAGCACCCCGGCCGTGGTCGGCGCCAGCCCCAGCCCGACGACGCCGGAAAGACGCGATTGCTGGGCCGCCAGCATCGCCTGGTCGGCGTGACGCAAAGCCAGTTGGGCGTGCGACAGAAAGGCGATACCGGCATCGGTCGCGATCACCCCGCTCGTCGTTCGCTGCAACAGACGCGTCGACAACTCACCTTCGAGACGCTGAATTTGCAAACTGACGGCCGACTGCGCGATGCCCAGATCGAGCGCCGCCTGACTGATGCTGCCCAGTTCGATGGTGCGAACCAGATAACGCAGTTGCCGTAGTTCCATGCGTGAAGCGCCTTATCGTGAAGCCGCCGCCCGCCGCAAAACCTTGTCGACCATGACGCCGGCCTGACCGAGGTAATTGGCCGGATCGCAGAGCTTGGCCAACGCCGCGCGATCGAGGTGCGGGTTGATTTCCGGGTGCTCGGCCAGCAGATCGAGCAAAGGGCGCTGGCTCTTGATCGCTTCGCGGCACAGGTCATAGACCAGGTCGTGGGCGTATTCGCGGCCGATGTAGGGGCCAAGGCCCATCATCACGGCTTCCGACATGACCAGACCATTGGTCAGCTCAATGTTTTCCATCATCGCCGCCGGATCGACTTCCAGCCCTTCGAGAACGAAACGGGTCTGCTTCAGGGCGCCGGCCGTCAGGCAGAAGGCTTCCGGCAGCGCGATCCATTCGATTTCCCACGGGCCGGTCGAGCGCTCGTGATCGGCAATCATCGCATCCATCAGGGCGGCGGAATGCTGGCGAACAACTGAGACGGCGGCATGAATGTAGCAGCTCGAAATCGGATTGCGCTTCTGCGGCATGGTGCTGCTTGAACCACGACCCGGGGCGAAGGGCTCGAAGACTTCAGCCACTTCGTGCTGCATCATCAGCTTGACGTCCATGGCGATCTTGCCGAGTGAACCGCCGACCAGGCCAAGGAAAGCGCCAACTTCGGCAATGGTGTCGCGCACCGTGTGCCAGGCGATGTCCGGCTGGGCCAGCCCCAGTTCGGCCATCAGGCCGGCCTGGGTTTCCATGGCGCCGGATTCAATCGAGGCCAAGGTGCCGCAGGCGCCGCCGAACTCACCCATCAGCACACGCGGACGCAGTTGCTGCAGACGTTCGCGATGGCGTTCCATGCCGGCCAG
The DNA here is from genome assembly GCA_002842145.1 of Betaproteobacteria bacterium HGW-Betaproteobacteria-6. Lineage (GTDB taxonomy): Bacteria > Pseudomonadota > Gammaproteobacteria > Burkholderiales > Rhodocyclaceae > Azonexus. The sequence continues at coordinate 22,334 of PHCF01000006.1, forward strand.
GATGGCTGCCGTCTTGAAGCCGAAAGTCACCGGAATGGCCTGTTGAAGATTGCTTCGGCCAATCACCGGGGTGTCGCGATAACGCGTCGAGAGATTGATCAAGGCTGCACAGATGGCGTCGATTTCGGCGCCGACCAGATCAAGACCTTCGCGGATCTGCATGACGGTCGCGGTATCGGTGATGTCCTGCGTGGTGGCGCCCCAATGACAGAATTCGCCAAGACGGTCGCGGCACAGGGCGTTCAGTTGTGAGACCACGCCGAGTACCGGATAGCCGATGCGCTCGGTCTGGGCGCGCAGCTTGTCCATGTCGATTTTGTCGATGTCGCAGTTGCGCACGATTTCGTCGGCCGCTTCCTGCGGAATGATGCCGAGCCGGCCTTGCACGACGGCCAGCGCCCGTTCGATGTCGATGTATTTTTCGGTACGGTTGCGGTCGGACCAGACCTGACGCATGGCGTCGGTGCTGAAGATGTTGCCGAAAATACTAGAGTCAATGATGCTCGCGCCCATGATGTTGTCTCCTGATTCAATGTGGGGAAGGATTCTGTTTTGCTGCGTTTTTGTTCAAATGCTGTCTTGCTACGTGCTTCGCGCGAGAATGGCTTCCGCCTTGAGGACGACCGGCCGATCCACCATTTTGCCGTCAAGCTGAACTGCGCCGGATGCGCTTGCGGCGGCCGCCAGAACTCTGTTGGCCCAAAGCACTTCCTGCTCGGTTGGCCGGCTCAGTTGCTCGATCAATGCGACCTGCTTCGGATGAATACACATCTTTGCCGTGCAACCGAAGGCTCGGGCAAAGGCGTAATCCGCTTCGGTCCGGCTGAGGTCGTCGATATTGGGCGTGACCCCGGCAATCGGCGGCGCCAGTTCGGCTGACCGGGAGGCGATGGCAATCTTGCTGTAGGGGTAAATCAGGCCGCGCTCGTCGCCCGAGAGGCTGAGATCGGCGGCGTAATCGAGCGTGCCGAAGGCTATGCGTTGAACGCCATTGGCCAGGGCGATTTGTTCAACGTTATTGACGCCGCGTGCCGTTTCCACCAGCGGCAGGACAGCCAGATCGCTGCACGTTGCGGCAATCGTCATCGCCACTTGCCCGGCGAATTCCGTCTTCGGCAACATAACCTGTTTGATGCCGGCCGCTTTGATCATTGCCAGATCGTCGGCAAACCACGGTGACAAAGCATCGTTGATGCGCACCACCAGCCGTTCTGGCGCCGCGTTGGCCGTCGCGACCCATTCGGCGATAGCCTGCCGAGCGCGCTCTTTGTCCTCCGGGGAAACGGCATCCTCAAGATCGAGGATGATCGCCCCTGCGCCGCTGGCCAGCGCCTTGGCAAAGCGTTCAGGACGATTGCCAGGAACAAAGAGGTAGCTGACGGGCAACATCAGATGGCTCCGGCAGCGCGCAGTTCGGCGATCGCCTCGCTGGAATAACCGAGGCCGGTCAGAATGGCGTCAGTATGCTGGCCGAGGGCAGGCACCGCATCCATACGCGGTTCACATTCGCTCCACGAACCCGGAGGTAACAGGGCCGGTACCTTGCCGACTGCGGTGTCGACTTCGCGCCAGCGGTTTCGCCCCTTGAGTTGCGGGTGTGCCCAGACATCATGCATGTCATTGAGGTGGGCGTTGGCGATCTGTGCGGCCTCCAGTCGCTCGACGACCTGTTCTGCGGTCAACCCGGAAAAAGCCTCAATAATGAGTTTGCGCACTTCGTCCCGGGCGGCACTGCGCTTGGAGTTGGACGAGAAGCGTTCTTCCTTGCTCAGTTCCGGACGGAGCAATACCTTTTCGCAGAAAGCCGCCCATTCGCGTTCGTTCTGCAAGCCAAGCATGACGCTCTTGCCATCGCCGGCCGGGAACGGGCCATACGGGTAGATCGTGGCATGGCTGGCGCCGGCCCGACGTGGTGGCGAAGCGCCGTCGATGGCGTAATAGAGCGGGTAGTTCATCCACTCCACCAAGCTTTCCAGCATCGAGATGTCGAGATGCTGGCCACGACCGGTGATCTGCTTTTGCAGCAGCGCTGCCAGGATATTGCTGTAGGCGTACATGCCGGCCGAAATATCGGCGATCGACGGACCAGCCTTCGACGGCTCATCCTCGGTACCCGTCACCGAAACGAAACCGGATTCGCTCTGGATCAGCAGGTCGTAAGCCTTTTTGTCGCGGTAGGGGCCATCGTTGCCGTAGCCGGAAATGTCGCAGACGATGATCTCCGGCTTGATTGCCGACAAGGCTTCGTAGGACAGACCGAGCCGGGCGGCGGCGCCGGGGGCCAGATTCTGAACCAGAATGTCGGCCTCTTCGGCAACCAGTCGCTGCAAAATCTTCTGGGCTTCCGGATGCTTGACGTCGAGGGTCAGGCTTTCCTTGGAGCGATTGGTCCACACAAAGTGCGAGGCCAGACCATGCACGCGCTCATCGTAGCCGCGGGCGAAGTCGCCCACACCAGGGCGTTCGATCTTGATCACGCGAGCCCCGAGGTCAGCCAACTGACGCGTGGCGAACGGGCCGGCAATGGCGTGTTCCAGGGTGATGACGGTAATACCTTCCAACGGTCTCATGCGGCTTTCCTTATTTCAGCACCACGGTGGCGTCCATGGTCAGCCAGCCTTCGTGGTCTTCCGCCCATAGATGGATGGTCTTGCCATCGGCCGAGGGCGTGCCATTGACGAAGAAATGATTGATGTCGAAAGTCGGCCGAATGGCGCGGAATTCGAACTTCGCCACCTCGGCATCCGGCATCTGATGGCGGAGCAGATCGAGCAGCAGCGTGGCGATCATCGGGCCGTGCACAATCAGGCCGGGATAGCCTTCGACTTCGGTCACGTATTTGCGGTCGTAATGAATGCGGTGGCCGTTGAAAGTCAGCGCCGAGTAACGAAAGAGCAGAACGTCGTCCGGCACCCACTTGGTTCGCCAGACGGGATCCGGGTAGGTGGCCTTGGGCGGAGGTGCGACGTCGTTCGGACCGGCCGCCTCGCGATAGACGATGTCGTGGAACTCGGTCAGGGCGATGGCGCTTTCGCCGGCACGGCGCAGTTCGTGGCGGACCTTGACGAAAACCAGCGGACCGGTGCGGCCGCTCTTTTCGGTGACGTCATGGATGGTCGACGTACGGGTCACTGTTTCGCCGATATGCAGGGGAGCATGGAATTCGAACTGGCTACCCGCCCACATCCGGCGGGGCAACGGCACCGGCGGCAGGAAACCGCCACGCTTGGCATGGCCGTCAGGGCCGATTTCGGATTGGCGGTGCATCGGCAGGAAATACAGCCAGTGCCACAGTGCCGGCAGCGGCGTGCCGTTGGCCGGGCGCTCGGCCGGGCGGTCGAAGGTAGCAGACAGCGCGGCGTAAGGGGTGGCCGTGAACAGGTCGGTGACTTCTTCCGAACGGCCGATCCATGTCTTGAGATTCATTGAGGTGACTCCTGGATTCATCTTGTTTGCAAAGGCTTGAAAGCAGCGCCCTGTACCAGCGGCGCTGGAATATGTCAGAGCATGCCCAGGGAGCGGGGCAACCAGAGCGACAGGCCTGGCCAGTAGGTAACCAGACCAAGGAAACAAAGCATCGACAGCAACCATGGCCAGACGGCTACGGTCAGTTCGGTGATGCCCATTTTGGTGATGCCCGATGCGACGTAGAGATTCAGGCCAACTGGCGGGTGGCACATGCCGACTTCCATATTCACCACCATCAGGATGCCGAAGTGAATCGGATGAACACCGAGCGCCACGGCCACCGGGAAAAGCAGGGGGGCGAAGATCAGGACAATGGAGGAAGGTTCCATGAAGTTGCCGGCCAACAGCAGGATGACATTGACTGCCAAAAGGAAGGTGATGACGCCAAAGCCTTGGTTCAGCATCCAGTCGGCCAATGTCTGCGGTATGCCTTCATTGGTCATGATGAAGGAGAAAAGGACCGCATTGGTGATGATGTAGAGCAGCATCGCCGACATGTTGGCTGAATTGAGCAGCACCTTTGGCACGTCTTTCAGGCCCATATCCTTGTAAATGAATATTGCGCAGATAAAGGCGTAGACCGCTGACATGGCCGCCGCTTCGGTCGGTGTAAAGATGCCGCTGTAAATGCCGCCCATCACGACAAAAATCAGCAACAGTCCCCAAACCGAGCCACGGAAAGCAACCCAGCGCTCCCCCCAGGATGCCTTTGGCTGACGTGGGTAATTGTATTTACGAGCGCGGTACCACGTGACGCCACCGAGGGTCAGTGCCAGGGCCAGCCCCGGAATAACCCCCGCCATGAAGAGTGCACCGACTGAGGTATTGGTTGCGACCGAGAACATCACCATACAGATCGACGGCGGGATCAGGATACCCAGCGCCCCAGACGTAGAGATAACGCCCGCCCCAAAACGATTGGGAAACCCGGCCTTGACCATGGCTGGCAAGAGGATCGAGCCGATCGCCACGACGGTCGCCGGACTGGATCCCGAAACAGCGGCAAACAGCGCACAAGCAACCACCCCAGCCAGACCCAGGCCGCCGTACCAGTGGCCGACCATCGCCGAGGCAAAGTTGATCATTCGTTTCGCGACGCCACCGTGCGTCAGAAAGTTACCGGCCACGATAAAAAATGGAATAGCCATGATCTCGAACTTCTCAATGCCGGTGAAGAGCTTGAGGGCTACGGATTCAAGCGGCACATCGGTCATGCCGAACAAGAAGGTCATTACCGTCAGGCCGAGGGAAATCGATATCGGCATGCCGGTCAGCATGAGGACGGCCAAGAGACCGAAAATTACAAGTGCGCTCATTTCGGTTCTCCTCCGAGATCTTCTTTGCGGCGTTCTTCTGCTACGGTTTCCTCGCTGATACGACGGTCATCGCCGATCATGACGTGCTTGGTGTCATGCGGATGCAGGTTGTCGTCCATCGAGTACACGTCGATATCCACCGGTAAGACTGCGTCCTCCAACCCATCAACATGGCCGTGATCATGGTGGGGAAGTTCGCCCGTCCGAATGAACGAAACGCAGACCTGCAGGAAGCGGAAGCACATCAGCGATGAGCCAAGCGGAACCGCGCTGTAAACCAACCAGGTTTGCCACTCAAGATCAGGCGTCGCTGGCCCTTCGATAAGGCCGTCAAGACTCAGGCCAAAGAAATGGCGTAAACCGTAATTTGCCCCGTTTTCCCAGACAAAGTGGCCGCCCATATAAGCCACAATGCCAGTAAATAAAGCGCCGGCCAGCAGGCCGAAGACAATGAACTTGGAGCGAAGCGTATCGCTCATGCGATTGATCAATACATCAACGCCGACGTGGATGCCGGTACGGACGCCATAAGCGGCACCGAATTTGGCCATCCAGACAAAGAGAATGATGGTCAGTTCCTGGGCCCAGCTCATGTCGAGGGAAAGCAGCCAGTCCTGTAAAACCGGAATGGCGTAGCCAGACATATAGCGATGAATGACAGCGGCAAAAGTGACGAGTGTCGCCACGCCAATCAGCAGTGTGATAATCAGCTCTTCCAACCGATCAAGTATTCTCATGTTTTCCTCACTGAGAAATGATTGGGCTGGCATTACGCGCTTGCAATGCCAGCCAATGGTTCTGGTTACTTGGTCTGGCCGGTTTCCTCGCGGATTGCGGCAATCAAATCCTTGCCGACGCGCGGGGACAGCTCATTTTGGACACCGATCATGGCATTAACCCAGAGCGCCTTTTCTGCAGCGGTCGGTGTGTAGATCGTTGTTTTTCCCGAAGCCTTCATGGCAGCCACAGCCTTTGCTTCGTCTTCCTCGGCGACCTTGTCGTTATAGGCTGTCGAATCTTCGATCGCGCCCTTGACCGCCGTCTTGATATCGGCCGGAAGCTTGTCCCAGAACGCCTTGTTAATGACGACAACATAGCCGCTGTAGGTGTGACGCGTTAGCGTCACATGCTTTTGCACTTCGTATTGCTTCTGGGTATAGAGATTGGCCAGATTTCCATCGGCGCCGTCAACGACCCCGGTCTGCAGCGCTTGGTAGACTTCCGAGAAAGCCATCGTTTGCGGGATAGCACCAATTGACCTGATGATGGCCTGATTGACTTTCGATGAATTGATACGGATTTTTTGACCCTTGGCATCATCCGGCACATGCATCGGCTTGTTCGAACTCAGCACCCGGAAACCCGCATCCCAATAAGTCAAACCAATCATGCCGCGAGGCTCGAGTTTTTTCAGAAGCGAGGCACCAATCGGCCCGCGTGTCACACGATGCAGTGCCGCCTCGTCCGGGAAAATATAGGGCAGGTCAAAAGCCTCAAATTCCTTGACGCCCAGGGGACCAAATTTCCCCGCGACCGGTGCCAGCATCTGGACGCTTCCCAATTGCAAGGCTTCCAACTCTTCCTTGTCTTTGTAAAGGGTGGAGTTGGCAAACACCTCGACCTTGACTCGGCCATTGGTGCGCTTTTCTAGCTGCTGTTTGAAGTATTCGGCCGCTTGGCCTTTTGGCGTGTCGATCGCGGCAACATGCGAAAATTTGATGACAATGGGTTCCTGGGCATAGGCAAAGCCTGACAGGGCAATGCCAAGAGCAGCGGTAAGTGTAAGAATCGGTTTCATGTGGTGTCTCCTCTATTTTGAAAAACGGTACCGGAAAGGCCGGCCGCATCATTGGTGCAATCAGGTCAAGACAAGATTGCTTCTTGAATCAATCCAAGGCAGTGGTCAGCAATAAATACGTCGCCGACCAGCAATGGACGAGCTGAGGTCAGTAGCGCAGCGCCGACCAGTTTTGGAATCCCCGTCCATGGATCGGGGGACGAGATGATGTTGCAAGCCATTTTGCCGCTGGGGTGTTCAATCACGATTTGGTGCGGCGTGTTTTGATTAAGGACTGAAATCTCTTCAGCAATTGTGTCCGGGGTTTGGCACGCTGCGGCCAAAGCCATCGCGCCGGTGGCCGCGAAAACGGGGTGGCAGTTCGATGGAACAAAATAACGCGAGGCAATGGCACCGCCTTCACGTGGCGGCGCAATGATGGCGATCTTCGGAATGCCAAGGCCTGGCGCATCCGAGAGTCCCATCAAGCGCGCACCGGCACAACGTATCTCTTCAAGCGCCTTCAGAAAAACTGGATCATCGTCAAGCTCTTGCTTGCTCTCGTAACCTGTTTTTCCAAACGACTTGGCGTTGACCAGCACGATGGGAATGGCGAAATCCATGCAAGTCACCGGAATACCGAGAATGACGTCGCGCGGCGAACCAGTCGGTAGCAAACGACCCGTTTTTGTCCCAGTAGGGTCAAAAAATTGCAATCCGATTGGGGCGCATTTGTGGGGCACGCCGTCCACAGCAAAGTTGCCGCTGTACGTGACCTTGCCACCCGGCGTTTGAACCGTCGCTTCGACGATTTTCTGGCTATTGGTGTTGAGAATTCTGACCTTTGTAACCGGACTGGATGCTTTAACAAGGCCATATTCAATGGCGAATGGAGCGACGCCGGCCAGCATGTTGCCACTATTTGGCAGAACGTCCACCAGATCACGGGCCACCGAAACTTGAGCAAACAGATATTCGACATCAGCGTCGGGTTGTGACGACGGCGCTACAATTACAACTTTGCTGCTGTGATCGTTACCGCCTCCCATGCCATCAATTTGCCGGGCATCAGGCGACCCCATGGCAGCGAGGAGCATGCGATCACGATCCGCCGGGTTGGATGGCAAATCCTTCGCGAAGAAGAACAGGCCTTTCGACGAACCACCTCGCATCAGAACGCAGGGAATGCGCAACTTTGTCTCCTCATTGGTTTTAACGTTTTCTTGAATTGAATAATAGGCAATTCGTCGCTTGACTTGAAATGCAATAAATTTCAGATTTATTGCGATGTGCGCATATATCAAGAGCGTACAATCGGGGTGGTCGGCGCAATAGCGCCAGACATAAAAAGCCATTGCCAGTTACCGATGGCTGTTTCACGGAGAGAAGACGGATGAAGATCGACTTCGATGGAATTCAGGCGTTTGTGGTGATCGCGGAATTAGGTGGCTTTAACAAGGCTGCCGAGCATCTTCATGTCACCCAAACCGCATTGACTCGCCGGATACAAAAACTCGAGGCTTATCTTGATTTGAAGCTTCTCGACCGTACAACTCGGTACGTTGAATTGACGGCAGTGGGACGCGAATTTCTGCCGCAAGCCAGGGCAATCGTCGGAGAGATGACGGCTGCAGTGAGTCGCCTCAAAGACATGTCAAAAAATTCCAGGGGTAATTTCACGCTCGCCTGTGTGCCCACGATGGCGGGCCAAATCCTGCCGAAGCTGATGCGTGAATATGCCAATACTTGTCCACGAAACAGGATTCGCCTGCTCGATGCCACTTCATACGAAGTACGAGATGCTGTACTCAACAGTCAGGCCGAGCTAGGCATCGGAATTCATGGAGAGCAGCATCCGGATCTGAACGAAACGCCTTTGTTCGATGATCCACTGATGTTTTTTTGCCGCGAATCAAATCCACTGAGCGACAGGGAGTCAGTAACTTGGTCTGACATGAGCGGGGCCGATCTCATCGTCGTCAGCAATCTGACTGCCACCCGAGTTTTCATGGACTATCAACTCGCCAAGCGCGGAATCAGCCTGAGTGGTGCTTATGAAGTCCAGCACCATGCCACAGCGATCAGCCTGGTTGCAGCTGGGGTCGGTTGTGCCATTCTTCCGGCATCAACGTTCCAGGAAGGCGATAGACCTGGCGTTCGCAGAATCCCGTTGATCAGTCCGGTTGTAAAACGCAAGGTCATCCTGATCACAAGAAAGAACAATACCCTCTCGCCAGCAGCAGAGGCATTTTTCGAATTAATCAAGAAAACGCATTTCGGCCTCACTGCGCCAACCGGAATACGGGCTACCCGAGATGGCCTTTTCGACGAGTAGACAATCGCATTGATCGACCCAGGTTGCTGCTGCTTAAGAAAAAACCGAGCACAAGGTCGCTTACTGCCAATAGCCGAGTGCTTCCTGGTAGCGTCGGCTCACCATGAGCTTGGAATGCTGGCTATCTGATCCATCAAATGTCTGCTCAAGGAGTGCATGTAACCTCGTCATTGTCAGGTATCTATGTACTTGTCTATGTCGGAAAGCCCGTCAACCACGACTTTCAGTTTCGCCAAGACTTCTGGTAAAAGCCGATCACTGCCTTCGGCTGAAGCATTTTTCGCTTCCACCTCCAGCGCAAAAGCAGCTTCGCCTAACTCGGTTGCGCCAATAGAGTTTGCCGCCCCTTTCAGGGAGTGCGCCAGCAGCCGTTGGGTCGCCCAATCTTCTGCTTTCCGGGCAGCCTCATACTGCCGCCCGAAGTCATTACCGTGCCGGTCCCGGAACTTCTTTAGAATACGTAGCAGCATCGGCATCCGGCCGCCCAGAACCGATAAACCAATCGCCATCTCAATACCAGGAAAGTCCGGAACATTCTGAGTCGGCCGCTCTGCCACAACCACCTCCGGTGACACCTCAAATGCTGTTTCAGGCACGGCAACAAGATCGGGAAAGCATTGCGACAGGCGATCATGAAGCACTTCCAGGCTGATTGGCTTGGCGGCATGGGCATTCATGCCCACATCCAGACATTCTTGCTGATCGGCAAGTGTGGCATGCGCTGTCAGGGCAATGATCGGTAATTCCCGATATTCAGCCTGCGAGCGAAGTCGCCGCGTTGCCTCGTAGCCGTCCATGACCGGCATTTGGCAATCCATCAGAATCACATCCGGCCGTTTTTCGGCAACCGCAGCAAGCGCCTCGACACCATTCGAAGCCGCTCGCGCAGAGAGGCCTACGGTTTCTAAAAGCCCAAGGATGACCTCTTGATTAACTTCTACGTCTTCCACCAGCAGAATATCCAGATGGCGGAAACGGGCCCACTGGCTTGCAACTGCCGTCCGCTGTTCCAGAGCCGGTTTTTCCCGACTCGAGATACCAAGACAGCGACCAAGCTCAACGTAAAGATGACGTGCGCTGACAGGCTTTGCGAGTAACCCATCAAGCTCATGAGCAACGTCATCGAGGCCGGTGTTATGGCTGTAAGAGGTGACTAGCAACATGGGCGGAACGGGTAGTTGACGATTGGCAAATGCCTTGCGCAAGCGACGAATCGTTTCGATCCCATCCGTTTCCGGCATTTGCCAATCGCTAAGGCAGGCCAGATAGTTGGGCGGCACATCAACATTGACGTGCTCAAGGGCTTCCGTCGCATCACGCGCGGTGACGACATCGAGTCCGAGATGTCTGATCAATCGGCTGAGAATACGCAACGCAATCGGATTGTCGTCAATCAGCAACACTGGCTGGTGGGCATGTTCAGCCAGGGCTTCAGCAAACTTGACGATGTTCAACCTGCTGCCATCTTTTGAGACAGCGAGTTTTACAGTGAAATGGAAGGTACTCCCATTACCAACTTCGCTCTCTACCCAAATCTTGCCATGCATCACCTCGACCAGATGCCGGCATATGGCGAGCCCGAGACCGGTGCCGCCGAATTTTCGTGTTGTCGAGGTGTCCGCCTGAGAAAACGGCTGGAAGAGATTGGCAATCTGGTCTTCCGTCATGCCAATGCCTTGGTCACTGACCGAGAAGTGCAATTTCACTTCTTCTGCCTCGACTTCTTGTCCTCTGACCTGAACGACCACATTGCCGCCGGCAGAGAACTTCAGCGCATTTGATACCAGATTGGTGAGAATCTGGGACAAACGCAGCGGGTCTCCCACCAGAACCCGGCTATTCTCTTCAAAGTCATAGGCCAGTTCGATGCCTTGTCTCTCGGCTCGAAGTGCGACGACCCCCGAGAGTTGATCAAAGACTTCCTCGAGAGTGAACGGGATGCATTCGACGTCGAGTTTTCCCGATTCGATCTTGGAGAAATCCAATATGTCGTTAATGATTCGCAACAGGGAGTCCGAGGCTGTTTTGATTTTCTCTACATAGTTCCTTTGCCGGTTGCTCAACTCCGTAGCCAAAGCCAAATCAGCCATCCCTGTAATGGCATTCATTGGCGTTCGGATCTCATGCGACATGTTGGCCAGAAAGGCGCTTTTGGCCATATTGGCAGTTTCCGCCGACTGAAGCGCCGATTTAAGCGCCTGGGTACGGTTCTCAACCGTCTCTTCAAGGAGACGGTTGGACTCTTCCTGCATCTCCAAGGCTTTTAGAATGGCCGCATTCGATTGATTCAGCCTTCGCTCAATTTTTCTGGTCAGAAGGATCGTCAACCAACCCACGACCCAGAAGACAATACCGCAAGCCACCAAGGCTTGTTTGATCGCTAGAGAATATTCAGACTGGCCTTGGGTCAATTCCTGGAAAAGCGTTATCGACCCGTGACCGTCGTGAAAATCTTGAGTCTCTGCAAAATAGGCCTTTCCATTGGCGCTGAAATAATGGTCTTTAGTGGTCAGGAAATCCGGTTCCATATGAATGGTGCTTATGGAATGACCGCCGTCCTTTCCAAATCTGTCATCAAAGTCTTTTATGAGATTTGAACCAACGGTGGAGTCGATATCCTTTAATTCCAGAAAGCTTCGATCGCCAAAACGAACCCTCATGAAGACGGGGGCGGTGAATTTCGATTTATCGAGATAAAGCTCCTGATCAAGGTGCTTTGAAAATTCAAGTTCCGTAGCTTCCCGATTGTTGGATTTCCAGATGCGGATATCTTCGTCAAAATGGTTGGCCAAATACTGGAGGCGGACCATGAAGGTTTCCAGTTCCTTCCGCTGCCCTATTTCTTTTGCGGTGGCCCCAATCTCGTAGATATAGCCTGCGCAAGCCAGGACAAGAAGGGGGATGACCCACATCAGAATGCTGTTGCGAAGATCGTCGGGACGTTGAAGAAGTTCTTTCGGATCGACAACCTGTTCAACACCGGCGTCGGTCGCTAGCGCTTTGGTAATTCGGTTGGTGGAAAAGCCAAACAAGGCATAGCCAAAACACCATCCCGAAACTGCTGCAAAGATGTTGAGTAGCGAAAATATGAAGATGACCTGTTTCAGGAGCCCCTCTTCGAGAAAGGGCATGCCTGGCGCTGAGATGGCAGCAAGCGTTACGCCCAGAAAGAAGCGAACGCTCCGATCAAGAAAAGATTGATTGCAGGTTAAAGGCAAGCGTCTCAATGAAAGCATCCTAATCTACCGATCACTTATAAATTCTCCGATTTTTCAGGTCCGTCCAGGGCTTTCTGACTCAAGGACCGTACACGATTACGGCAGAAAGAAGCGCTCCAACCAAAAAAGCTGGGGGCTATCTCGAGCAGGGCAATTTCATGATGCCAATTGAATTTGGCGATAAGAGGCCCGGCCATTGGCAACAGAAAAATCAATGTATGCGCCCGATTATTGCACTTCATTCGCTTTCCCACGGCATTGCCGTCGTCTGTACTTCCAACCTGCTGGCACCTCAGGACACGGAGTACGCATTCGCCAGTAAAGGAAGCGGCCATTCCGTCGAAATTCCAACCCAGTGTCGGCAACCTGCGCAACACCGGCCGCTTACCTAAGCCAGCGCGACCGGCGGCAATGGCCGACGAGTAGCTAGTCAATCATCCGTCTGCTCAACTGCTCTACTTAGCAACCGGCCGTTGGTTCGCTCAATAGGCGAATGTCTCTTGCCTGCGCATTTCAGACTTGAAAATCAAGCGCAGCGCTTGCTGCGCTTGAAGGTAAAGGCCCGGCGCTTGGCCGGGTCATTGTTGAGTTTGTTTGATCAGGCGGCGTTCAGGGCCTGATCGAGGTCGACGATGAGGTCGTCGATGTGCTCGATGCCGACAGACAGGCGGATCATGTCTTCCGACACGCCGGCCTTGACCAGTTCAGCCGGCGAGAGCTGGCGGTGCGTGGTAGAGGCGGGATGGCAGGCCAGGGACTTGGCGTCGCCGATATTGACCAGGCGGGTGAACAGTTGCAGCGCGTCCTGGAACTTGCCGCCGGCGATGTTGCCTCCCTTGACGCCGAAGGTGAGGATGCCGGAAGCCTTGCCGCCCATGTATTTCTGGACCAGTGCATGGTCCGGATGGTCGGCCAGGCCGGCGTAATTGACCCAGTTCACCTTCGGATGATTCTTCAGGAAGGTGGCAACCATGAGGGCGTTGTCGCAGATGCGATCCATGCGCAGGGCCAGGGTTTCGGCGCCCTGCAGGATCAGGAAGGCGTTGAATGGGCTGATCGCGGCACCCATGTTGCGCAGGGGCACGACGCGGGCGCGGCCGATGTAGGCGGCGGGGCCGAGGGCTTCGGTGTAGACGACGCCGTGGTAGGAAACGTCGGGCTCGTTAAGGCGCTTGAATTTCTGCTTGTGTTCGGCCCACGGGAACTTGCCGCTATCGACGATGATGCCGCCGATGGAATTGCCGTGACCGCCGATGTACTTGGTCAGCGAATGGACGACGATGTCGGCTCCATGCTCGATCGGACGGCACAGGTAGGGCGACGGTACGGTGTTGTCGACGATGAGCGGCAGGCCGTGGCGGTGGGCGATTTCGGCGAGTTTTTCGAAGTCGGTGATGTTGCCGAGCGGGTTGCCGACCGATTCGCAGTAGATGGCCTTGGTGCGGGCGTCGATCAGGGGTTCGAAGGAGGCCGGGTCGCGGTGGTCGGCGAAGCGCACTTCGATGCCGTATTGCGGGAAGGTGTGGGCGAACAGATTGTAGGTGCCGCCGTAGAGGGTGGCTGCCGAGACGATGTTGTCGCCGGCTTCGGCGATGGTCTGGATGGCGTAGGTGATGGCCGCCTGGCCGGAGGCGAGCGCCAGGCCGGCAATGCCGCCTTCCATCTCGGCGACGCGTTTTTCGAGCACGTCCTGGGTCGGATTCATGATCCGCGTGTAGATGTTGCCGGCCACCTTGAGGTCGAACAGGTCGGCGCCGTGCTGGGTGCTGTCGAAGGCGTAGGACGTCGTCTGGTAGATGGGAACGGCGACCGCCTTGGTGGTCGGGTCGGGCGAATAGCCGCCGTGGACGGCAATGGTTTCGATCTTCATGCGTGTCTCTCTTCGTGTTGTTGTTGAAAAAGGGCGGTCGGGAAACGGACTGGCTAGCTTAGCGCGCCCGGCGATGGGCGCCAATATCGATGTCTTCTATCGATATGCCCGAATGTCATGCGGCCGGGGCGCTTGCTTCTTCATCACCGGGAAAGGTCTCGGCTGAATGGCGCGCTGCCTTGATCATGAAACGACCCGGGTCGAGGGCGTCAACGAGGTCGCGTTCGAGCGGCAGCGGCTCGCCTTCGATCTGGCTGAGCAGCAGGTCGGCCATCAGCGCCGACCACACGATGCCGCGCGCGCCAAAGCCCTGGACGCACCACAGGCCGGGCTGGCGCGGGATGTTGTGGAGGCGCGTGTTGGGCGTCGCCGCCATGGCATCGGGCACGGCGCCGACGATGGGCAGGCGGTCCGGCGACATCGGGCGGAAGCCGACGCGGCCGTGCAATGCTGCCGGGTCGAGGCCGGCGGCGAAGTCGGGCAGGGTCAGACGGAGGCGGGCGAGGTTGTCGCGGTGGTCGGATTCGCGCTCGGCTGATTCGTCGTCCTCGTAGGAGAGCGAGGCGCCGATCAACTGCGTACCGTCGAGGTCCGGGATGGCGTAGCCGACCTGAAAGAGCACGGCCTTGAGCGGTGTGCCGTTGGTTGCCGGCAGATGGCTGACCTGGCCGCGACCCGAGCGTTGCGGCAGCCAGGCGAACTGTTCGAAACGTGGGGCGGCGGCGCCGCTGGCCATGATCAGGACAGGCGCCTCGGCCAGGATGTTGCCGGCCGCATCAAGCGCCTGCCATTCCGTTTTTGGCCGAAAAATCCGGTTGACCGTAGCATTGAAGCGCGTCGTGATTTTTTCTGGAAAAGCAGCCAGCGCGGCCTGGCAAACCGATGGCGGTTGCACCCAGCCGCCATTCGGGAACCACCAGCCGCCGATATTCACCGTTTGCCCGAGCAGCAGGCTGGCTTCTTCCCGGTCGACGAACCGGAGAAGGTCGGGCGGCAAGCCGAGTTGTTCGACGGTGCGCCTTTGCTGTGCTTCGTGCTCCGGTTCGCGCGCCAGATGCAGCACGCCGCAGGGCGACCAGCGGGCATCGGGCAGGCCGGCGAGCAGGGCGCGGGTGGCGAGGAAGCCGGCGCGGGTCAGGCGTGACAGGCGGTTGTCGTCGGCGCTGGGTAGCGGGCGCAGCATGCCGGCCAGGTTGCTCGAGGCTCCGGTGGCCGGGGCGGCAGCCTGCTCAAGGACGGTGACCTGCCAGCCGGCGGCGGCCAGCGCGTAGGCCGTGGCGCTGCCGGCAATCCCGGCGCCGATGACGATCGCCCGGCGATCGGTCGGCGCGAGGTGGCGATCCGGTCGGCGCGAACGGAAACGGCCGACCAGCATCTGCCGTTTGCCGACCGGTCCCGGGCGTTTTTCGACATCGAACTCGGCGTCTTTCAACGCCTGGCGGACATGGCCGGCGACTGTCCACGTGGCCAGCGTGGCGCCGGGTGCAGTCAGGCGGGCGAGGCCCTTGCAGAATTGCGGCGACCACAGTTCCGGATTCTTTTGCGGGGAAAAGCCGTCGAGGAAGAAGGCATCGACCGAGGCGTCGATGGCTCGCAACTCGGTCGAAGCGTCCCCGAAAAGCAGGGTCAGGATGACCTGGCCGCCATCGAGATGCAGGCGGTGCATGCCCGGCACCAGCGGCGGCCAGTGTCTTTGCAGTTCCGCTGCCAGTTCGCCGAATTCCGGCCAGGCCTGCTGGCAGGTGGCGAGGTCCGCTACGGTCAACGGGAATTTTTCGCAAGAAATGAAATGCAGACGCCGGCAGCGGTGCGGGTCGTCGCGCCAGGCCTGCCAGGCGGCGAGAAAATTCAGCCCGGTGCCGAAGCCGGTTTCAAGGATGACGAAGCGGTCGCGACCCTGCCACCGTTGCGGCAACCCATTGCCGCCAAGAAAGACATGCTGCGCCTGCATCGGGCCGCCCAGGGCGGAGTGATAGACGTCGTCAAAAGCGGCTGAGTAGGGCGTGCCGTAGGCGACAAATTCAATCGTGGCGGGCTGCAGCTTGTCCACTAGTGGAGGCGCGAAAGGTGCTCGCTGCGTGGTGTCGTGCTGGCTGTTGCCGGTATGTCCTCGAGTGCCAGATTCCATTGCGCATGGTCGGCGCCGGCGCGCAGCATGGTGCACAGGGTTTGCAGCAGATCGGCGTTGACGGCGAGCTGAAAACTTCGCTCCCGGCCTTCGCGGAAAGTCAGGTTGAACGTGCCGTCGCCCAGGGTGTCCACCTTGAGTTCGCTGCTGAGCAGAGGCGTCGAACCTAGCGGGAAAGTCGCATTTTCTTCAGAAAAGGCCTGGTCGAAATTGACTGCCTCGTCGGTCGGGGTTTCGCCAACAATCGGCATTGCAGCCGTTTGCTTCCCGGCCAGCCGGGACAGATGCGGCCACAACTCGCGCAGGAAACGCCGGGTCAGCCAGATCCGGTATTCCTCGTCATCCTGCGACGAGATGCGCAGAAGCAGGCGATCCTGCACTTGGTCGCAAGCAACTTGAAGCTGACGAATTTGCATCAGAAATTACCGGAAAAACCCGATGGGTGAGCGAGCGCAGCCAAGACAAGGTGCCGTGCAACGCCGTATTGGCAAGCGCAGCCACGCATCACTCGGGGCGCATGGAGGGGAAGAGGATCACATCGCGAATCGCGGCGGCGTCGGTCAGGAGCATGATCAGCCGATCGATCCCGATGCCGCAGCCACCGGTCGGCGGCAGCCCGTATTCCAGCGCGCGGATGAAATCGGCGTCGTAATACATCGCTTCCTCGTCGCCGGCATCCTTGGCCTTCATCTGTTCCTGGAAGCGCGCCGCCTGGTCTTCGGCATCGTTCAGTTCGGAGAAGCCGTTGGCAATCTCGCGGCCAACGATGAACAGCTCGAAGCGCTCGGTGATTTCCGGATTGCTATTGGAGGCGCGGGCCAGCGGCGACACTTCGACCGGGTAGTCGATGATGAAGGTCGGCTCCCAGCACTGGGCTTCGGCACAGGCTTCGAACAGTTGCAGCTGCAGGCTGCCGAGGCCGCCCGGCTTGACCGGCTCGCCGAAGTGCTTGATCTTGGCCTTGAGAAATTCGGTATCGGCCAGCTCGGCATCGGAGAATTCCGGATGCTGGCGCTGGATGGCCTGGTTGATGGTCAGGCGATGGAAAGGCTTGGAGAGGTCGAGTTCGCGGCCCTGATAGACGAAGACTTCCTTGCCCAGCGCTTCGCGTGCGGCGTGGCGGAGCAGGCCTTCGGTGAAGTCCATCAGCGTGTTGTAGTTCGCGTACGCCTCGTAGAACTCCATCATCGTGAATTCGGGGTTGTGGCGCGGCGACAGACCTTCGTTGCGGAAGTTGCGGTTGATCTCGAAAACCTTCTCGAAGCCGCCGACGACCAGACGCTTCAAATACAGCTCCGGGGCGATGCGCAGGAACTGCTGCATGTCGAGCGCGTTGTGATGCGTCACGAAGGGCTTGGCCGAGGCGCCGCCGGGGATCGGGTGCATCATCGGCGTTTCGACTTCCATGAAGCCGTGGCCGGTCATGTAGTTGCGGATCGAGGCGACGATGGCCGAACGGGCGCGGAAGGTGAAGCGCGTTTCCTCGTTCATGATCAGGTCGACGTAACGCTGGCGATACTTCATTTCCTGGTCGGCCAGGCCGTGGAACTTGTCCGGCAGTGGGCGCAGGGATTTGGTCAGCAGGCGGATTTCGGCGGCCTGGATGGACAACTCACCGGTCTTCGTCTTCATCAGGATGCCGCGCACGCCGATGATGTCGCCCAGGTCCCAGGTCTTGAAGTCGGCATAGACCTCTTCGCCAACGCGGTCGCGGGTGATGTACAGCTGGATGCGCCCCGACAGGTCCTGAATGGTGGCGAACGAGGCCTTGCCCATGACGCGCTTGAGCATCATGCGGCCGGCAAGCTTGACTTCGACCGGCAGACCTTCAAGCTCTTCCGCCGATTTGTCAGCGTAACCTTCGAGGACCTTGGCAGCGGTGTTCTCGCGCTGGAAGTCGTTCGGGAAGGCTTTCCCTGTCTTTCGCCACTCGGCCAGTTTGGCGCGGCGCTCGGCGATGAGCTGGTTTTCGTCCTGCAGGACCGGGGCTTGCTGTTCGGGGTTGGACATGAAGAATCCTTGGGAAAATGGGCGGCGCTGTGAGCAAATGCCAAGAACCTTTGATTTTCGCCGATTTTGGCTATTGGGGACAAGGTTGGTGCAGCTTGTTTCGGCCGGATTTTGGGTCGGCCAGCCGATTGAAACCGTCACCCAGACCGGGAGCGCCAGCAGCAAATGACCAGGGTGTGCCGCGAGCGCCTGCCGTCCATCAACTGGCGGGGCAGTCAATCAGGCATAGACATTGACCACGCTGCCGACGCCGCTGGCCCTGGATGCTGAGTCGATAGCCGCCGCGGTGTCGCTCGGGCTGTTGAGAGTCTCAGCTTGATTGGAACGAGGCCTGCTGGCGTCCTGTTTTGACAGCTCGGCAGATTCGATGCGCTGTTTTATTTCGCTGATCTTTCCAGCGATTTCAGCGATCTTGGCCTTCCCCTCGGTGGTTTTGCACGATGGACAGTTTTCCCAACTGGCCAGCTCCGCCTCATATCTCGCGAGTTGTGCGCTGAGCGTGACAGCAGAATTACCTGCTGAGGCCTGAGCCGGTGGCAAGGAACTGGAGATGGCACTCAGCATGGGTTTTTATTGGTAAAGGTCCGGGAATTGGCGCCGGAGATGCTCGATCTTGGGGAGGTCGTTGATCACGATGTAGGGTTGGGTGAGATGCCGGGCCAGATAATTCTGGTGGTACGGTTCAGCGGGATAGAACTGCTGCAGCGCGGCGATTTGCGTGACGACGGGTTTGCCGAAAGTACGCTCGGCGGTCAGCTTTTTGATCTGATCGGTTGCGGTTTTGTGCTGCTCGGGATCGGTGAAGAAAATTGCCGAACGATATTGGCGGCCGACATCCGGACCTTGGCGGTTGAGTTGCGTCGGGTCATGGGCGACGAAAAAGAACACTTGCAGCAACTGCTGATACGAGACCTGCGCCGGATTGAAACGAACGCGCACGGCTTCGGCATGACCCGTCCGGCCACCGCTGACCGCACCGTAACTGGCGCTATCGGCATTGCCGCCGGCATATCCCGACTCGACGCTGGCAACGCCCTTGACGTGCTTGAACACCGCATCGACGCCCCAGAAACAGCCGCCGGCGAAAACAGCGGTCTGCAAGCTTGCCGTCGGGCGATCCACCTTGCTTTCGGCGATCACCAAAGCGCTATGGGCGGGGATCAGGACCGCAAGGAACAGTCTGGCAAGCAGTACCAGCCGGCCAGCTTTCGTCGAACTGGATAGAAAGGACATGATTCACTCCTGTTTCACTTGGTTGGCCACAAGGCCAGTCATTGCCTTGCGTACGGCGGACTGGTCGTGCCAGGACGCCGGTGGGGCCAGCGATCAGCGCCAGGCCCCACCTGGGGCGACTACTTCTTCATGTCGTCCTTGCCCATGCCCATGCCATCCTTGGCCATGGCGTCTTTCTTCATGGCGCCCTTCTTCATGTCGTCCTTGGCCATCGCATCTTTTTTCATGCCATCTTTGGCCATATGGTCCTTGTCCATCGGCTTCTTCATGCCATCCTTGGCCATGCCGTCGGTGGCCATCGCGTCTTTTTTCATCATGTCGTCGGCAAAAGCGGTGCTGCCGGCAAGCATCAAACAGGCGGCGAAAATACTGGAAATGATCGTTTTCATGGTGGACTCCGTGGTGGTTGGTAAATCGTGGCAGGAATGCCGGGTTTTCAGGGCTGTTGCGCGGAATCGCTCAACTGCCGCCGAACCAGTTGTACCCCTGGTCTTCCCAGTAGCCCCCGGGGTAGGTATTGGTGACAAAAATGGCTTGAATGTGTTTCGGGTTCTTGTAGCCGAGCTTGGTTGGCATGCGCAGTTTCATCGGAAAGCCGTAGCGCGGCGGTAAGGGCTGGCTGTCATAAGTCAGCGTCAGCAGTGTCTGCGGATGCAGGGCGGTCGGCATGTCGATGCTGGTGTAGTAGTCATCGGCGCATTTGAAGCCGACATATTGGGCGCTGAGATCGGCGCCGACCCGGCGCAGGAAACTGGCGAAGGGCACGCCGCCCCATTTGCCTATGGCACTCCAGCCCTCGACGCAGATATGGCGGGTGATCTGGTCGGTCTGCGGCATGGCGCGCAACTCGGCAAGCGTCCAGGCGTGCTTGTCGGCGACCATGCCGGTTACTTCCAGGCGGTAGCTTTCTTCCTCCACGTGCCGTATCTCGTCCTCGCCGTAGTAGGCATTGAACGGAAAGGGGCGGGTGATCATCGAGTCTGGATAGGTCGGGGCCAGCCGGTTAGGGTCGAACAGCCAGGCCTGGACCTTGTCGTTGAAGCGGGAGACGGTCATCAGCGCGTTCTCGACGCTGCTGTCATCGACCAGGCTGCAACCGCTGAGCAGCGACAGCCCGCCGAGGCTCAGCGAGCGTTGCAGAAAGGCGCGCCGGGTCGGCTGGTCAAGGCGACGACTGATTTCCTTCGTTGCGTCCTTGAGTACAAGGTCGCCATCGATGGCAAGTTGTCGGAAGGGCTTCTTGATCATGTCGATGGCTCCCTAACGGCCGCGGATCATGGCCAGCAACGTGCGAGGGACGAGCGCTACCATGAGCAGATGTATGGCGGCGAAGGCGACCAGGGCGGCCATCGCCAGGAAATGCTCGCGGCGTGCTGCTTCGTAACCGCCGAGGAGTTCGCGCAGAATGGGGAACTGCACCGATTTCCAGAGCACCAGGCCGGACAGCACGAGGAGTACCGAATCGACCATCACGAACAGATAGGCGGCCCGTTGCACCATGTTGTAGTGGCTCAGATCGACGTGTGACAACCTGCCTTTCACGGCGGCCAGGACATCGGCTAAAAAGGCGCGCGGTGATAGCGGGAAGAACTTGCGCCACAGGCGCCCGCTGACGATGTTGCAGGCCAGGTAGATCAGGCCGTTGCCGACCAGCACCCACATCGCCGCGAAATGCCACTGAATGGCGCCGCCCAGCCAGCCACCCAGGGTGATCTCGCGGGGAATTGCAAAGGCGAAAAAGGGCGACGCGTCATAGATGCGCCAGCCGCTGGTCGCCAGAACGACGATGGCGAGCGCATTGATCCAATGCGTCAGGCGGACCCAGAGCGGGTGAATGAGATCGGTGTCGTTGGCCATTGCTTCCCTCTTGGCGAGGTCCCTTTTTGTGTTTCGTCTGGAAGGTAGTTCGGGCCCGGGTGGCGAATGGTTACAAGCTAGGGCAATATTTGTTTTCCCATGACGGCGGCAGGTATTTTTTCCGGCTGATGTAACCAAAGGCATTGATGCAACGAATAGATAGAGAAGCGGGGTTTCGCGCCAGGGAAGATCGCCTGAAGGATTTGCTGGTGCGCGGTCTTGCCGGCGATAACGCCGCCTATCAGGTGTTTTTGACGGAATTGAGTGCGCATCTGCGCGCCTTCCTGCGAAGACGCCTTGTCAGCTTGCCAGACGAAGTCGAGGATCTCGTGCAGGAAACGCTCCTGGCCGTACATAACCAGCGCCATACCTACGATAGCGCTCAGCCGTTGTCGGCTTGGGTGCAGGCCATTGCACGCTACAAGCTGGTCGATCTGTTCCGCCGGCGGGCCGGGCATGAGATGTTGAACGATCCGCTGGATGAGGAAATGGAACTGTTCACCACGGCGGATTCCGAGGCTGCCGAGGCGCGACGGGATCTGAACAAGTTGCTGGCTGACCTGCCCGATCAGCTCCGCCTGCCGATCATGCACACCAAGCTGGAAGGATTGTCGGTAAAGGAAACGGCGGAAATGACCGGCATGTCGGAGTCAGCCGTCAAGGTTGGCGTCCATCGAGGCCTGAAGGCGCTCGCTGCGAAGATACGAGGCATCACATGAAAACTGAAGATCTGATCACCATGCTGGCAACCGGTGCCGGTCCCGTCGAGCAAGCAACTGCGACGCAGCGCTACGCGCTTGCCATCGGCTGGGGCGCGGCGGGCGCCACCCTGCTCATGTTCATGCTCCTGCAGGTTCGTAACGATCTCGGTCAAGCGCTCCTGCTGCCGATGTTCTGGGTCAAGGTCGGGTTTGTCGCCAGTCTTGCCGCCGGTAGCCTGTTTGCTGCGCTCCGCCTGTCGCGGCCGGGGGCAGAAACCAGGTGGGTGCCGGTCGTGCTCAGCCTACCCGTCCTGGGTATCTGGGCCGTCGCCGCCTTCACGCTGATCGAGGCAGAGCCGATTGAGCGCTCGAAGCTATTTTTTGGCGACACCTGGAAATCCTGTCCGCTCCTGATTGCCTTGCTCTCGGTCCCGGTGTTTGTCGCCGTGCTGCGGTCCATGAAGGATTTGGCGCCAACCCGGCCGAGGCTGGCCGGTTTCGCCGCCGGTCTGCTTTCCGGCTCGGTTGCGGCCGTCGTCTATAGCCTGCATTGCCCTGAAATGGGGGCGCCATTCGTTGGCTTC
This sequence comes from Betaproteobacteria bacterium HGW-Betaproteobacteria-6, assembly GCA_002842145.1. GTDB lineage: Bacteria > Pseudomonadota > Gammaproteobacteria > Burkholderiales > Rhodocyclaceae > Azonexus. Next base: position 44,831 of record PHCF01000006.1, read on the forward strand.
TGGTACCTCCTGGGAACGCTGATTCCGGCCGGTGTCGGTGCCTTGCTCGGAAACTCGGTTCTGCGCTGGTAGCGGTCGTGTAGCGCCGTATTGGCGGGCGCAAAACCAGGATGCGATTTGGCGGTGGGCTTGGCATGCCCGCCCCGGGCCTAAGCGGGATTTCATTTTTTGGCCTTTTTTCCGGTTGACCGTGGGATAGACGTCAGCCGCCAGGCGGAGCCCAAAACCCCAAACAAGGGAAATCGCCAATACGACGGATTCCGCACGCCAATGCAATAATCCGGTTATGGAAATCCTCATTGAAATCATTCTCAAAGCCGGGCGTTCGGCCGTCGAGCTGGCCTTCTTCGTTCTGCTCCCCGTCATGGTCGTCATGCTCTCGCTCATGCGCCTGCTCGAAGCGCGCGGTGTGCTCGATTGGGTCGTCGCTCGTCTAGCTCCGCTACTCAAGCCGGTCGGGCTGACCGGGCTGGGCGTCTTCGCTGCCCTGCAGATCAACTTCGTGAGCTTCGCCGCCCCGATGGCGACGCTGACCATGATGGAACAGCGTGGCGCTTCCGACCGCCACATCGCCGCTACGCTGGCCATGGTTTTCGCCATGTCGCAAGCCAACGCAGCGTTGCCGATGATGACCATGGGCCTCGATCTGGCGCTGACCCTGACCTACTCGCTGATCGGCGGCTTGACCGCGGCGGCGGCGACTTATTACCTGTTCGGCCGGGCGTTGTCGAACAGTGAAAGCCGGCTCGACGAAACCCTGCATCATCCGGTCGCCGAGAGCGCCAAGGGGGTGCTCGATGTCATCAACCGGGCCGGGGCCGAGGCATTCAAGCTGTCCGTCGGGGCCATTCCGATGCTTGTCCTGTCGCTGGTCGTCGTTACCGCGCTGCGCAGCGGCGGCGCCATCGATGCGCTGACCCGCCTGCTGGAACCTGCGCTGACTGCGGCTTCCATCGACAGCGCGCTGATCCTGCCGACGCTGACCAAATACATGGCCGGCGGCACGGCGATGATGGGGGTCATGGACGAAATGCGCAAAGCCGGCCAGATCAGCGTCGAACTGCTCAACGCCAGCGCCGGCTTCCTGATTTCCCCTTTCGATCTGCCCGGCGTCGCCGTGCTGATTTCCGCCGGGCCGCGCATCGCGGCGGTGTGGAAACCGGCGGCCCTCGGTGCTTGTATCGGTATCGCTGTACGCACTGTCGGACATATACTCGCGGTATGAACAGACGAACATTGCCCCGCTTGATCCTGGCTGCCGCGGCCGGCCTGACGATGGCCAGCGCGTCGGCTGCCGCCCTCAACCTGCTCGGTTTGGACGACATGTCGTGCACCGCCTGGAGCCAGTCGAAGGACGACGAAGACCAGCGTGCTGCCTACGTCGTCTGGGTGCGCGGCTTTTTGACCGGACATAACTACGCCTTGCCGAGCCAGCAGGTTTCGAACTTTTCCAGCGGGACGCTGGCGCTGAAACTGGATCAATATTGTCGGCGGAATCCGACCGGTCAGGTCAGCGATGCGGCGATGCGCCTGAGCGACGAGCTGTCCGGGCGCAACAAGCCGATAAAGAAATAATCAGTCGGCTGCGTAATGAATGGCCAGCCAGATCGTCGGCTGGTCGGGGTCGGTCCATTCGACGCGGTGCCGACGATGCGGGGCGATGTCGATGCAATCGCCAGGGGTGAGCTGAACAGGTTCCGGCGAGTCTTCAAAACGCAGCCTTGCCGCGCCCTGCAGAACCACCACCCATTCGCCCTCGGCCTGGTCGTACCAGAAATCCGCCGGGCTGCACTGGCCAGTCGACACGATGCGTTCTATACGCAGGCCGGGGCGCTGGAGCAGATTTGAAAATTGCTCGTTTTTTCCGGTTGACCGTGGGATTGCGGCAAACAGGTTATCCATCTTCGTTACTCCGGCTTGTAGAGCGGCAGGGCGTCGAGGCGGCGTTCGATCTCGGTGGTCAGTTGTCGGTAGGCCGGACTGCCCGTGTTGCCGAACTGGCGCCGGAACTCGGCTGCGCTGATCGATTCCGGCAGGTCGCTGATCAGCGGAATCAGGTCGCCGTCGGAAAACGCCTTGTCGAGCAGCGCATCGAGACGTGGGGCCGCGCCGCTCAGCAACTCGCCGAAACGGGTCCCGGCCCGGTCGGCGGCGAGGTCGGCAAACGAAAAACCTCTGCCGTGACGGGCGTCAGCCATTTCCTTGTAAACACCGATGGCATCGGCCACCGGCTCGCCGGCCCAGGCGGCAAGGGTGGCGGAGACGACGAAATGCTGGGCGCTGTCGTTGCGCCCGGCCAGCATCAGCGCCACCGGGCGAAGCTGCGGCCAGTTGCGGGCTTCGGGAATGAGCGAGGCGGAGCAGGGGGCGCAGAACATCGGTCAGCGGCACCGGGCGGCCCGGTGCGTGGTGGTCGAGCATGGCAGCCAGCGATTCCTGGGCGGAGCGGATGCGGACCAGATCATCGGGCTGGAAGGCAATGGACCGGGCACGATCGAGCAGGGCCGGTTCCCAGACGTAGGCGACGACAATGCGCCGGTGCTGCGGGTCGAAGATCAATTGGCGGACGGCTTGGCGGGCCAGCCGCCATTCCGACCCGTAGCCGGCGGCCTGGATGGCCGAAGCGAGGGCGAATTCAAGTAATTCCGGCGGTATCGGCAGCCAGCCGATGGCGGCGGAAACGATCTTCGGCTCACCCTTGCCTTCGCGGAAGGTGGCGCGCAAATTGACGTAAGGCTCACCCGGCAACCACGGCAGGCGGCGGCTGATGCGGATTTCCGCCGTTTCTTCGCCGAGGACGAGGGCGCCGCGCCCGCGCAGGCTGCGCCCGGTCAGATAGTTGATGCCTTCGTCGATCAGTGCGGCTGGAATGGCCGTCCGGCGGGCCTCGCCGGATTGCAGGCGGCGCGGGTCGTTGGTATGGAACAGCCAGCGCGCCTGATTGACCGCAGCTTGCGAGATGGTTTCGCCGCGCTCGACCAGCGGCTGGCTGTCGAGCGCCGCCAGCAATAGTCCGCCGGCGGCCAGCACGAGTACCAGCAGCGTGCCGGCCAGCCAGGCGAGGAGGCGAGTCATGGCTGACTCACCGCCGTCTTAGACGCCTTGTTTCAGGCTGGCCTCGATGAACGGATCGAGGTCGCCGTCGAGCACGCCTTGCGTGTTGCCGGTTTCGTGGTTGGTGCGCAGGTCCTTGATGCGGCTCTGGTCGAGCACGTAGGAGCGGATCTGGTGGCCCCAGCCGATGTCGGACTTGGCATCTTCGAGCTTCTGCTGTTCGGCCTGCTGCTTGCGCAACTCGAACTCGTAGATGCGGGCGCGCAGCATCTGCCAGGCTTCGTCGCGGTTGCGGTGCTGCGAACGGTCGTTCTGGCACTGTACGACGATGCCGGTCGGGACGTGGGTCAGACGCACGGCCGAGTCGGTCTTGTTGATGTGCTGACCGCCGGCACCGGAGGCGCGGTAGGTGTCGGTACGCACGTCGGCAGGGTTGATGTTGATCTCGATCGAGTCGTCGACTTCCGGAAAGACGAAAACGCTGGTGAACGAGGTGTGGCGACGGGCGGCAGAGTCGAACGGCGATTTGCGGACCAGGCGATGAATGCCGGTTTCGGTGCGTAGCGTGCCGTAGGCGTAGTCGCCGGTGAATTTGACGGTGGCGCTCTTCAGGCCGGCGACGTCGCCTTCCGACTCTTCCATGACCTCAACCGTGAAGCCCTTTTTCTCGCCGTACTTCAGGTACATGCGCAGCAGCATCGAGGCCCAGTCTTGGGCTTCAGTACCGCCCGCACCAGCCTGAATTTCCAGGAAGCAGGGCATCGGATCGGACGGGTTGTTGAACATGCGGCGGAATTCGAGGGCGGCCACCTTCGTTTCCAGTTCGGCGTTGTCGGCTTCGACGGCAAGCAGGGTGTCTTCATCGCCGTCTTCCTTGCCCATGTCGAACAGTTCGCGGCCATCGTCGAGGCCGGCCGCAACTTCTTCCAGCACCAGCACGATATCTTCCAGCGATTTCTTTTCGCGCCCGAGTTCCTGGGCACGCTTGGCGTCGTCCCAGATTTTCGGGTCTTCCATCTCCTGCGTGAGGAGGGTCAGGCGCTCGCGTTTCTGATCGTAGTCAAAGATACCTCCGCAGCTCGGCGGCGCGCTGCGCCAGATCATGTGTTCGGCTTCCATGGTCGGGCGTCCAGATACTTGAAAACCGGACATTATAAAGGTTTAAGACGGGGCTTCGGGCATCGCTTTGGTGCCAATATTTTTGCTGTCGAATGGCATAAATGCTTGCTGGGCGGGCGTAGAATGGGCTTGCTGCGTCGCAACAAACAACAGGAGGGAAGTCTCCTCCGCGGGCGGCGCGCTTTTCAGGGCTGGACCGAAAATGAACAAGATGCTGACCATCGACGGTAACGAAGCCGTCGCCAACGTGGCTTACCGCGTTTCCGAAGTGATCGCGATTTACCCGATCACCCCATCGTCCGGCATGGGCGAGCTGTCCGACGAATGGGCCGCACAAGGCAAAACCAATGTCTGGGATTGCGTCCCGCGCGTCGTCGAGCTGCAGTCCGAAGGCGGCGCCGCCGGCACGGTCCACGGGGCCCTGCAGGCCGGCTCGCTGGCGACGACCTTCACGGCGTCGCAGGGCCTGCTGCTCATGATCCCGAACATGTACAAGATCGCCGGCGAACTGACGCCGACGGTGTTCCACGTTGCTGCCCGCACCGTCGCGACGCACGCGCTGTCGATCTTTGGCGACCATTCGGACGTGATGGCGACGCGCGGGACGGGGTTTGCGCTACTGGCGTCGAATTCGGTCCAGGAAGCGCAGGACATGGCGGCCATCGCCTCGGCGGCGACGCTGGCCGGGCGTTTGCCGGTGCTGCATTTTTTTGATGGCTTCAGAACCTCGCATGAAGTGTCGAAGATTACCGGTATCGACGACGACGTCCTGCGCAAGATGATCCCGCAGGCGCTGATTGCAGCCCATCGCCACCGCGCCCTGTCGCCGGAACACCCGGTGTTGCGCGGCAGTTCGCAGAATCCCGATGTCTTCTTCCAGGCCCGCGAGGCCCAGAACCCGTGGTTCGACGCTTTCCCTGGCGTCGTTCAGCAGGCCATGGACCACTACGGTGAACTGACCGGGCGGCAATACAAGCTGTTTGACTACGTCGGCGCGCCCGATGCCGAGCGCGTCATCATCATGATGGGCTCGGGAGCGGAAACGGCGCAGGAAACGGTCGAGCATCTGAACCGTCAAGGTGAGAAGGTCGGCCTGCTCAAGGTTCGCCTCTACCGGCCGTGGGCGCCGGATGCGCTGCTCGCAGCCTTGCCGGCGACGACCCAGGCTCTCGCCGTACTCGACCGCTGCAAGGAGCCGGGCGCCGACGGCGAGCCGTTGTTCAAGGATGCCATGGTGGCGCTGGCTGAAAACGCGAGCAGCGAATCGCCGCGCTTCGCCACGCAGCCCAAGGTGATCGGCGGGCGCTACGGGTTGGCTTCCAAGGAATTCACGCCAGCCATGGTTTTTGCCATTTTTTCCCGGTTGACCGTAGGAATGGGCAACAAACGCTTCACCATCGGCATCAACGATGATGTGACGCACCTTTCGCTGCCCACCGACCCGACGTTCCGTACCGATGCCGTGCGCGAAACCTTCGGCGCCGTGTTCTACGGCCTGGGTTCGGACGGCACCGTTTCGGCCAACAAGAATTCGATCAAGATCATCGGCGACGAAACCGATCTGCATGCCCAGGGCTATTTCGTTTACGACTCCAAGAAGTCGGGGGCGATGACGGTCTCGCACCTGCGTTTCGGCTCGCAGCCGATTCGTGCCACCTACCTGACCGGCGAGGGCGACGCCAGGTTCATCGCCTGCCATCAGCCGCTCTTCCTCGAAACGCACGACCTGCTGGCCCACGCCGCGTCGGGTGCCGTTTTCCTGCTCAACACGCCGGTCCCGGCCGACAAGGTGTGGGCCACGCTGCCGGCCACCATGCAGCAGCAGATGATCGCCAAACGCATCCGTTTTCACGTCATCGACGCCTACCAGGTCGCCCTCGAAGCCGACATGGGGCGGCGCATCAATACGGTCATGCAGACCTGCTTTTTCGCCATTTCCGGGATTCTTCCTCAGGACGAAGCTATCTCCGCGATCAAGCATGCCGTCGAAAAGACCTACGGTCGGAAGGGGCGGCGCATTGCCGAACTGAACTACAAGGCCATCGACAAGACCCTGGTCTGTCTGCATGAAGTGCCGGTGCCGGACGAGTTTGCCGCATCCGACATCCGCATCTCCGAGCGCGCCGTTCAGCCGGCATCCGAATTCGTCCGCAAGCTGACGCTGCCGATGATCGCAGGCAAGGGCGACAGCCTGCCGGTCTCGCTGTTTCCGGCCGATGGCACCTTCCCGACCGGCACCGCCCAATACGAAAAGCGCAATTTGGCGCTGCAAATTCCGGTCCTTGAAACGGATCTGTGCACCCAGTGCGGCAAGTGTGTTTTCGTCTGCCCGCATTCCGCCATTCGCGCCAAGGCTTTTCCGCCCGAGCAGGTTGTCGAAGCGCCGGCAACATTCAAGACCATGGCCATCCGCAGCAAGGATTACCCGGCCGGTTGGCGGATGAGCTACCAGGTGGCGCCCGAGGATTGCACCGGTTGTACCCTGTGCGTTGAGGTCTGCCCGATTCGCGATAAATCCAATGTTTCGCGCAAGGCGCTCAACATGGCCGAACAGGCGCCGTTGCGGGGTCCGGAAGCCGAAAACTGGGACTTTTTCCTCAAGCTGCCCGATTACGACCGCACGGTGGCCAAGCGCAACACCATTCCCGGCTCCATGCTGCTGCCACCGATGTTCGAGTTTTCCGGCGCCTGCGTCGGTTGTGGCGAAACGCCCTACATCCGGCTGGCGACACAGCTTTTCGGCGACCGCATGCTGGTCGCCAACGCGACCGGTTGCTCGTCGATTTACGGCGGCAATCTGCCGACTACGCCTTACACCACCGATGCCAACGGGCGCGGTCCGGCCTGGAGCAACTCGCTGTTCGAGGACAACGCCGAGTTCGGTCTCGGCATGCGCGTCGGTACCAACAAGCTGGTCGATGCGGCACGCGGGCAGTTGCGCGCCATGGCGCTGGAAATCGGCGACGCCCAGGTTCAGGCGCTGCTGCACGCCGACCAGAGCACGGAAGCCGGCATTCACGAACAACGCGAGCGGGTTGCCGCGCTGCTCGTCAAACTCTCGGCCATTGGTTCGCCAGCCGCCGATCAGCTGGCCGCCGTTGCCGAGTACCTCATCCGGCGCAGTGTGTGGATCATCGGCGGCGACGGCTGGGCCTACGACATCGGTTTCGGTGGTCTCGACCATGTTCTGTCGTCGGGAGAGGACGTCAATATCCTCGTCCTCGACACCGAGGTCTATTCCAACACCGGCGGACAGAACTCCAAGGCGACGCCGCGCGGCGCCGTCGCCAAGTTCGCGGCCGGCGGCCAGCCCAACCGCAAGAAGGATCTGGCGCGCATCGCCATGGACTACGAGAACGTCTATGTCGCCCAGGTGGCCTACGGTGCCAAGGATGTGCACACGCTCAAGGCCTTCCTCGAGGCCGAAAGCTATCCCGGCGTCTCGATCATCATCGCCTACAGCCCGTGCATCGCGCATGGCGTCGATCTCTCGAACAACCTGCGCCAGCAGGATCTGGCCGTCAAGGCGGGGCACTGGCCATTGCTTCGGTACGACCCGCGTCTGCGCGGGCAGGGCAAGAATCCGCTGTCCGTCGATAGCGCCGCGCCGAGTATTCCGTTCAGCGATTTCGCCGGCAACGAAGCGCGCTTTACCATTCTTGAACGACTGAAGCCGGACGCTTCGGTCTATTTCATGGCGCAAGCCGGCAAGGACGCCCGGCTGCGCCATCAGGAATATGTCGAACTCTCTGAAATGGTGCTGCCAGAGGCCGCCATCGATGAAAAGGCCCAGGCGGCCGCCGAACAAAAGGAAGAACCGAATGCCTGATCTGTCCACAACCTACCTCGGACTGCACCTCAAGAACCCGCTGGTGCCCTCGTCGAGCCCGCTCAGCCGCGATCTCGACGCCGTGCTGCATCTGGAAGACGCCGGTGCGGCAGCCATCGTCATGCATTCCTTGTTTGAAGAGGATGTCCGCCACGATGAGCGAATGATCGACCGCTTCCTGGTTCATCCCGACACCTTCGGTGAATCGGCCGGCCATCTGCCTTTCGGTCATGACTACCAGAGCCGGCTAGACAGCTATCTCGAAAAAATCCTGCGTCTCAAATCGCGCCTTTCCATTCCCGTCGTCGCCAGCCTCAACGGCTCAACCCTGAACGGCTGGGTCGAACTGGGCAAGGAACTGGAGTCGGCCGGCGCCGATGCGCTCGAGCTCAACGCTTGGTACATGCCGAGCGATCCCAAGGTTTCCGGCGCCGCCATTGAGGACCACCACATTTCGCTGCTGCAGGAACTCAAGGGTGCGGTCAGCATTCCGGTGGGCATGAAACTGTCGCCCTTCTTCTCCTCGCTGCCGCATTTCGTCCATCAGGCCGAAGCGGCCGGCGCTGCCGGGATTTCGCTTTTCAACCGCTTCTTTCAGCCGGACATCGATCTGGAGACACTGAGCGTGGTTGATCGTGTGCAACTGTCGTCCTCGGCAGATATCCTGCTCGCCATGCGCTGGATCGCCATCCTGCGCGGCAGCACGAGGCTGTCATTGGCTGCCACCGGCGGCGTACACACGGCACAAGATGCCCTCAAGATGCTCCTCGCCGGTGCCGACGTCGTGCACATGGCCAGTGCCCTGCTCAAGCGCGGCCCACAGGCGCTCAGCGACGCCCTGCAAGGCATGACCGACTGGCTGCGCGAGCGCGAATACACCTCGGTCGCCCAGATGAAAGGCTCGATGAGCCAGCAGAATTCCCCCAACCCGAGCACCTTCGCCCGGGCTTCCTACCTGCATGTGCTCAATTCGTTTGTGCAGCCGGCGGGAGTGCGCTACTAGCGGCAGTCTTCGCTGTTTCGGGGCTGTAGCGCTTTGTGGTGTCGGGCAATTTTACACACGGTTATTTTTGATTTATGAAAATGCCATTTTGGCCGTCTGGAGGGGCTTGCCGGCTGTTTGTCTATTCCATGTGACTGTTGAATGGCATGAGTTGTGCTTTGTGGTGACTGGGGCCGATAAATTCAATATATGGTTCAAGCAAAGCACAAGGTGACCAACATGAAATCGCTAAAATCAAAATCCCTGACTGCACTGTCCGTTGCTCTGCTGACGAGTGTCGTCTTTGCAAATGCAGCGCAAGCAGCTACGTGTACTCTGGATAGCGTTACGATTACCAGCATAGAGACCAGTCCGTTAGATGGTTCCGGGGTGGTTTTTTTGGGTTCGCAGCCTGCTACCGGTTGTGTCGGAACGTATAAGATCAATGGGGTAAATGGTGATGGATCTCTTTCGACCGACGAGAATATCGGCCGGATTGAAGATGGCCTTTTAAACGGCGAGCAGAAAGGTTCCACTACGGTTTTAGTCGGCAATGAGTTTCTGACCACTTCGGCAGATCAAATGCTTGATCTTGATGGCGACGGTGTTGCAACTGACCCGGGTTGGATCAAGCTGGCCAAGAGTAATTATTCAGGCGGAGCGTGGTCTGCTATGGAGTACTCGACGAATCCACTTGATGCGCTTGGAAACTCTCTGATCGAGCAGGTTCTGCGGGTAGCCTTCAGTTGTTCCAATACGGGCTGTACTGAAGGTTCCTGGGAAATTGAAACTACTACGGACATCATTTCGAAAGTTCAGGCTGTGCTGGGCAGAAATGCCTTCGATCATCTGGCCTTCGTTCTTCACTCCGGGCAGGATGGATTCGCAGTCTACGATTTCAATTTCAATATTCTTGGCCAAGGGCTACCGGGGTTCGATTTTGTGACCCCTTATTCCTTCACCGGCGAGTGGAATACGGATGATTTCACGAACGATCAGGGAGCGGCTCAAACCATTTCGTACATTTCGGTTTGGGCACGGGATCCTCAGCCCTCGAGCGACGTTCCTGAACCGGCCAGTCTTGCGCTACTTGGCTTGGGACTGCTTGGTGTTGCAGCAATGCGGTGCCGGAAAACTAAATAAACTCTTTCCGGTGGTTCATTCAGGGGCGCCTTAGGGCGCCTCTTTCATTTTTTATCTTCGCTTACCCTGTTGTTGATCAAATGTAGTGGGCAGAACTGAATTGCTCGCCATCGCTTTTTACGATGTTGATTCGGGCAGTGCTGTTGCGATTTTGGCCATTTTTTCCGGTTGACCGTGGGATTGGTGCCATCCCCCTCGGTTAACGCCTATTCCAAATGCTCGACCATCAACTGCGGGCTTTCGACGCCCATGTATTCGTTGATGGTCAGCCGGTAGGCGAGGCGGGCGCGGTTGCCGGGCTGGGTGCTGAAGTTGAACTGGATGGCGTCGATGCGGGTGTCGCCCTTGCGCAGGCGCAGCTTGAGGTGTTTTTCCTTGAGCACGCGTTGCTGTTCGACCTCGAAATCGTCCATGAACAGCGGCGCCGGGAAGCCCTGGCCCCAGATTTCGTTTTCCAGCAGACGGGCGGTGGCCAACGAAATGTAGCCGCCTTCGAGGTTGCCGTCGGTTTCCAGGGTGCGGGTCAGGTCGGCCGGGGCGAGCAGTTCGCCGGCGACTTCGGCAAACAGCGATTTGAATTTTTCGAAGTTTTCCGCGTTGACCGTGGCACCGGCCGCCATGGCGTGGCCGCCGAAACGGATGAGCAGGCCGGGGGCGCGTTTGGCGACGAGGTCGAGGGCGTCGCGCAGGTGCAGGCCGGGGATCGAGCGGCCGGAGCCTTTGACGATCCCGCCTTCGCCGGGGGCGAAGGCGAAGACCGGGCGGTGCAGCTTGTCCTTGATGCGCGAGGCGAGGATGCCGACGACGCCTTCGTGCCAGCTTTCGTCGAAGAGGGCGATGCCGGGCGACGCCTCGTTGGCGTCGAGCGAGTCGAGCAGGGCCAGCGCCTGTTCCTGCATGCCGGATTCGATCTCGCGGCGTTCGCGGTTCAGGGTGTCGAGTTCCTGGGCGATCTGCAGGGCGCGGCTGGCGTCGTCGGTGAGCAGGCATTCGACGCCTAGGCGCATGTCAGCCAGGCGGCCGGCGGCGTTGAGGCGGGGGCCGAGGATGAAGCCGAGATCCATCGCCGTCGCTTTTTTCGCATCGCGGCCAGCAGCCTTGAACAGGGCGGCGATGCCGGGTTGCATCTGGCCGGCACGCATGCGCTTCAAACCCTGACTGACGAGGATACGGTTGTTGCGGTCGAGCTTGACGACGTCGGCCACGGTGCCCAGCGCGACGAGGTCGAGCAGGGTGGCGAAATTGGGTTCCGGGCGTTTGGCAAAATAGCCGCGTTCGCGCAGTTCGGCGCGCAGGGCGAGCATGACGTAGAACATGACGCCGACGCCGGCGATGCATTTGGACGGAAAGTCGCAGCCGGGCTGGTTGGGATTGACGATGCAATCGGCCTCGGGCAGCGTTTCTGCGGGTAAATGGTGGTCGGTGATCAGCGTCGCGATGCCGTGCTGCTGGGCGCGGGCGACGCCTTCGAGCGAGGCGATGCCGTTGTCGACGGTGATGATGAGGTCGGGCGATTGCTGGGCGGCGACATCGACGATTTCCGGCGACAACCCGTAGCCGAGCTTGAAGCGGTCGGGGAGCAGGAAGTTGACGTCGGCGCCGAGCATTTTCAGGGCGCGCATGCCGACCGCCGTCGCGGTGGCGCCATCGCAGTCGTAGTCGCCGATGATCAGCATCTTCGCGTCGGCCTCGATGGCGTCGGCCAGCAGATGGGCGGCAGCGGTAGCGTTGGTCAAGGCGGTCGGCGGAATCAGCGATTTCAGCTCGTAATCGAGCTCGGATTTGTCCTTGATGCCGCGCGCGGCATAGAGCCGGGCGAGCAGCGGGTGCAGGCCCTGCTGTTCGAGTTGCCAGACGACGCGCTGCGGCGCGCTGCGGGTGGTGATGTTGGTCACGAGGGCGTTCCTTCGGCTAGCTCTTTTGCCATGGCTTGCAGCGGACGGCTCTTGCGCCAGAATTTCCAGCGGTCCTTGCCGTGCAGCGTCCAGGTCAGCTGGCCGTAGATGGTCGGGGCGACGATGGTCAGGCTTTCGATCTTGCCGCCGAGCGCGGCACGGAGCGGGACGAACCAGTCGCGTTCGAGCGCAGCGAAGGCGGCGCGCCAGTCGTCGCTGTTTTCGTAGAGGACGGGCGGCAGCAGCGTATCGAGCAGGATTAGCGGGGTGTCGTTCGGTGCCGAGTCGGCGAGGAGTGTGCCGAGGCTGGCCGGGCAGGGCGGGGCCTCGATTCCGGCGGCGAGGGCGAGGCCGGTCGCCAGCGGATTGTCGCTGCAGACAGCCGAGAATTGCGGTGCCGGCACTTCGGCCAGCGGTCCGCCGCCCCACAGCCACAGGCTGTTCACGGCCGGCTTGCCTTCGGCCTGACGGCGGGCATTGACCGGATGGCCATGGAGGAACATCTGCACTTCGTTGAGCCAGCGGTTGAGCGGGCCGTTCTTGTCGGTCAGGTCGCTATCGAGGCGACGGCCGGCAATGGTTGAAATCGGGGCACGGTGGCCACATGGAATCGCCCGATGTCGGCAAATTCGGAATTGAGGGAAGCCGTGATGGCTTGGGCTTCGTCGAGTTCGAGTTCGAAGGCCCCGGCATCGGCGAGGACGATGCGTTCGTGGTGGAAGCGCAGGTGCACGGGGTCGGCGCACAGCCAATCGCCCGCCGAAACCTGTCCTTTTCCCGTTTCCCCGAGCAGGCGCAGGGCTCCGAATGGCGCGTCGGTCAGCCCGAAATGATCGGCCAGGGTGTGTTCGAAAGCCCGGCGCGGCTGACGCGAAAATTCGGCATGGGCGGCCAGCCATTCGAAGCCGGGAGCGGCCAGTTTCCCGAGGGTCAGTTGGTCGTTCGGTTCGGGCCAGATCAATTCGGGGACAAGCAGGGTGAGGCGCACGGGGAGGGCTTCAGGCAGGGGGAAGCCGGGAGTCTATCATCGGCCGGCAGCCGGCGCCGAATCGCTGGTCAGGTGGCCTTCATGAAGCCCGGCAGGGACGTGGCCGATGGGGGTTGCGGCCGGGCGTGGCGGGCCGAGAATTCCCGGATGCGGGCAATTCGCTGGTTAACGTCGGGGTGGGTGTTGAACATCGTCGGACTATGTGCCGCCGACTGGCGCTCGGCAACCTCCTCGAAAAAGGCGGCGGCGTCGCCGACATGGCCATACAGATCGAGTACCGCCTGCAGCGCGGTGGCATCGGCGGCTTCTTCCTGGCTGCGGCTGAAGGAGAGGATGGGCAGCATGCCGACGCCTCCCAGCCATTGCTGAAGCGCGCCATCGCCGACGCCGGAGAGGCTGGAGAGGGCAAGCATGACAGCGAAGCCGCGGCCCATGGCGACAACCGGGTCGCGGTGGCGGACGTGGGCGATTTCATGGGCGAGGACCATGGCCAGCGCATTTTCGCTGGGCAGGGTATCGATCAACCCCTGGAAGACAACGACGTGGCCGCCCAGCGTGGCCATGGCGTTCAAGGTTTTGCTCGACGAGTAATGCATGGTTATCGGCATCTCCGGCGGCAATTCCATTGTGCCGGCGAGACGGTCGGCCAAGGATTGCAGGTATTGCTGGCGTTGCCGGTCGACCGGCGAATCGGGCGGCTCCGGCAGCCAGCGGCCTAGGCTGGCCGCCAAGGCCTGTTCCTGTTCGAACGGGATATGGCGGGCAAGCTGACCGGCAAGCAGCGACACCGCCAGCACCGCGACGATGAGCAGTGCGCTGATGCCGGCGACGAGCAGCGCGAAATCCTTGAGCGGATGGGTCGGGCTGACGTTGATACCCTCCGGAATCTCCGGGTTTTCGTAGTCGGCCATGGCCTCAGCGCGGCTTGACGGCAGTCCCGTAGGCGACGACTTCGACGCTGCCCACCCCTCCCTGTTGTCGGCCTTTACCGATCGACGCGGTTTCCAGGCGCACGTTCCACACACTGGCTGCACCGAAGTCCTGGGCTTTTTCCTTCATGCGCAGAACCGCTTCGCGGCGGGCGCGTTCGAGCAGGGACTCGTAGGCGCTGACGCGACCGCCGACCAGATTGCGCAGGCCGGCCACGAAGTTCTTGAAGAAATCGACGGAGATGACGACGCTGCCGCTGACCAGCGTGCCTTGCAGATTGGCTTCATCGGGAATGCGCCGTTCGGAGAAGGTCAGGATGCCGCGCAACTGCTTCTCGCGCTCGATGATCGAGCGGAAATGCTTCTTTTCGGCATGTTGACCGAAGACATAGCCGAGCAGCAACAGGACGAGAAAAAATATCAGGTCGTACATGGCGTCATTCCGTCACGACGGCGGTGCCGTAAGCGAACAATTCGGCCGCACCGGCGGCGACCGACGAGGTCGAGAAGCGCACATTGACCACCGCGTTGGCGCCAACCGCCCTGGCCTGGTCGATCATGCGCGCCACGGCTTCGTCGCGGGATTCGGTGAGCAGTTCGGTATAGCCCTTGAGTTCGCCGCCAAAAATGTTTTTCAGGCCGGCCATCAGGTCTCGGCCGGCGTGTTTGGAGCGTACGGTGTTGCCGCTGACCAACCCGAGGTGCTTGACGATGGCTTTGCCGGGGACGGTTTCAATATTGGTGACGATCATGGCGAAAATTTCCTGAACAGGTTGATGGGCCGGCGCTTCCGGGTCCGTGTACCATAGCGTTTTTGTTGCGTTGCGGGAATACCGATGGCATTACCCTATGAGTTGCTGATTGGCCTGCGCTACACGCGCGCCAAGAAACGCAATCACTTCATTTCATTCATTTCGCTGATCTCGATGCTCGGTATCGGCCTTGGCGTGGCCGCGCTGATCGTCGTGCTGTCGGTCATGAACGGGTTCCAGAAGGAACTGCGGACGCGCATTCTCGGCGTTGCCTCGCACATCCAGATCACCGGCATCAATGGCGAGCTGCCGAACTGGCAACTGGTCGCCGGGCAGGCCGCCAAGCATCCGGAAGTTCGCGCCAGTGCCCCGTTCGTCCAGTCGCAGGGGATGTTCAGCGTCGATGGTACGGTCAAGGGCACCATCGTGCGCGGCATCATTCCCGATCAGGAGGACCGCGTTGCCGATTTCCGCAAAACCATCCAGAGCGGCAGCCTCGATGATCTGCGGCCGGGCGAGTTCGGTGTCGTGCTGGGTTCCGATCTGGCCCGCTCGCTGCGCGTATTCACCGGCGACAAGGTCACGCTGATCGCGCCGCAAGGGACGGTGACGCCGGCCGGTGTGATGCCGCGGCTGAAGTCGTTCAAGGTGGTTGGTATCTTCGAGGTCGGCATGTTCGAGTACGACTCGGGGCTGGCCCTGATCAATCTTGAAGACGCGCAAAAGCTCTACCAGATGGACGACCGGGTGACCGGCGTGCGGCTCAAGGTCGACGATCTCTTCCAGGCACCGCGCATCGCCCGCGAGCTGGTCCGCTATATCGATGCCGACGCCTACCTGAGCGACTGGACGAAGAGCCACGCCAATTTCTTCCGCGCCGTGCAGATCGAGAAGAACATGATGTTCATCATCCTCTCGCTGATCGTTGCCGTCGCCGCCTTCAACCTTGTGTCGACGCTGGTCATGGCGGTCACCGACAAACAGGCCGACATCGCCATCCTGCGTACGCTGGGGGCGCGACCGCTGTCGATCATGGCGGTCTTTGTCGTGCAGGGGGCGCTGGTCGGCTTCATCGGGCTGGGCATGGGCATCGTCGGCGGGGTGTTGCTGGCGCTCAATATTGATGTCGTGGTGCCTTTCATCGAGCAGTTGCTCGGCGTGCATTTTCTGTCGAAGGAGGTCTATTACATTTCCGACCTGCCTTCCGAGTTGCAGTGGAGCGATGTCTGGGGCGTCACGCTGATTGCCTTCGTGCTCGCCCTGCTGGCGACGCTTTACCCAAGTTGGCGGGCTTCCCGCGTCAATCCGGCGGAGGCCCTGCGTTATGAGTGAACCGATTCTGATCGCCCGCGGGCTGTCCAAGGTATTTCGCGGCGGCGGGCTGGAAGTGCCTGTTCTCTCCGGTATCGATCTGCAGGTCAATCCGGGCGAAACGGTCGCTATCGTCGGTGCTTCGGGTTCTGGCAAGAGCACCTTGCTGCACCTGCTGGGCGGCCTGGATACGCCTACGGCCGGCGAGGTGACGCTGAAGGGGCGTGATTTTTCGTCTCTGGGCGAGGTCGACCGTGGTGATTGGCGCAACCGGCATCTTGGTTTCGTCTATCAGTTCCACCATCTGCTGGCCGAGTTCTCGGCACTGGAAAACGTCGCCATGCCCCTGCTGATTCGGCGTATGGAACGCAGCGAAGCGCTGGCCAAGGCGGGGGACATACTGACTGCGGTCGGTCTCGGCCATCGGGTCGAGCATCGCCCCGGCGAACTGTCCGGTGGCGAGCGCCAGCGCGCCGCTATCGCCCGAGCCCTGGTCAGTGATCCATCATGTTTGCTGGCCGATGAACCAACGGGGAATCTTGATAGTCATACGGCATCCGTTGTCTTCGGGTTGCTTATCGACCGGGTACGAGAGCAGCAGGCGAGCCTGATCGTAGTCACACACGATCAGCAACTGGCGCAGAGAGCCGATCGGATTCTTCACTTAAATGATGGTGTCCTTTGTAAATAATTTAATAAGTATTAAATTTGAGGCGATGTGATTAATTTAACATCTGCCATGTCGCAAACGGCTCGACATAGATGAGGTCTCAAATGCAAGTCCTTTTTTCCCCTGCTGTCGCCTTGATGAACCGTCTGCGCTACACCAGCAAGTTCTTGCTGCTGGGTTCGGCGGTATTCCTTGTCTTGGCCGTCTTGCTTTATTCCGTATTTTCTTCGCTGAGCCGGGATATCAACAGCGCTCAGCAGGAACTGGCGGGACTCGAGATGCTCAAGCCGCTCAACCGGATGGTGCAGATGATGCAACAGCACCGCGGCCTCTCTTCCGGTGTCTTGAACGGCAACGAGGCGATGAAGGAAAAACGGGCTGCCAAGGAAAAGGAAGTGACCGATTTTGTCGCCGCAACCGATGCCGGCCTGTCGGCGACCTTGCGCGACAGCGCAACCTGGAAATCCATTCGTCAGGATTGGGGGGCCATTCAGGGGCAGGGCCTGGCCTGGACGCCGCCGGAAAATATCAAGCGTCATTCGGCCATGATTGCCAATGCCCTGCAACTGATGGTCGACATTGCCGACGAGAGCCAGCTGACGCTTGATCCGGTCATGGATACCTATTACTTCATGGATTCCATCGTGACCAAAATGCCGGCCATGCTGGAGCCGATGGGCGTGACGCGGGCGCGGGGTACCGGTGTGCTGACGAAGAAGGAATTGTCGCCGCAGATGCGTATCGACATCGCCTCGCAGATTGCCCAGATGAACGGCACGCTGCGCGCCCAGAACGCCAATCTGGATAAGGTTGTTCGTATCGTGCCTGAACTCGGGGCATCGATTTCGGGGCCGGCAAAGGAGTTTACGGACGGCGCCGAGCGCGTGTTTGCCCTGCTTCGCGACGACATACTGGGCGAAAAATTCACTACTTCGCCGCAGGACTATTTCGCCATGACCACCCAATTGATCGACGTTGGTTACAAGGTCATGTTCGATACGCTGATGCCGCAATTCGAAAAGCAGTTGCAGCGCCGCGTCGATGAAGCACGTCGGCTCCTGTTTATGGAGCTTGGCCTGTCTGTTCTGGTAGTCATGCTCGTCGGCTATCTGGGGATTGGCACCTACTATTCGGTCATCAACAGCGTGGCTGATTTTTCGCGGGGAGCCAGTCGTCTGGCCGACGGCGACCTGACTGCCGAATTCGATGCACAAGGGGTCGATGAATTGCACTCGGCCGGCAAGGATTTCAACGGCATGGCGGCGGCGTTCCGCAAGTTGCTTGGCGGCGTGCAGAGCGATGTTGGACACCTCAATCGGGCGGCCGAACAACTGGCTGCATCGAGCCAGCAGATCTCGGCCGGGACAGCGGCGCAAAGCGATGCTGCCTCCAGCATGGCAGCGGCCGTCGAGGAAATGACCGTGGGTATCGACCATATTTCGCGCAATGCCCAGGACGCCCAGCAGTATTCGCGGGAATCCGACCAGGTCGCGACGCGCGGCGGCCAGATTGTCCAGAGCGTCGTCAGCGAAATCCAGGGCATTGCGCTGACCGTCAACGAATCGGCGGCCGCGGTCGAAGCGCTGGGCGAGCAGTCCGGACAGATTTCGACCATTGTCGGCACCATCAAGGATATTGCCGACCAGACCAACCTGCTGGCGCTCAACGCGGCCATCGAGGCGGCGCGGGCCGGGGAATCGGGCCGCGGCTTTGCCGTGGTGGCCGACGAAGTCAGGAAGCTCGCCGAACGCACGGCCAAGTCGACACAGGAAATTTCAGACATGATCGCCGCTGTTCAGACCGGCACGGCATCCGCCGTCTCGAGCATGAAACAGGGCGTGCACCGGGTTTCTTCCGGGGTTGCCCAGGCGCAGCTGGCCGGCGAGACCATTGGTCAGGTTCAGGACCGATCACGCCAGGTGCTCAACGCCGTTTCCGAAATCACCAATGCCTTGCGCGAACAGGCGGCGGCCAGTACCGAAATCGCCCAGAACGTCGAGCGGATTGCCCAGATGGCCGAGGAGAACAGCGCTGCGGCCGGCGGCAATGCGGCAACCTCGGATACGCTGCGCAAGTTGTCGCGGACCTTGACATCGGCCATCTCGCAGTTCAAGACCTGAGTGCCTTCCGGCGCCGCCAGGCGCTGATCAGGTAGACGCGCCATGCCGCTTTCATGACGAAATAGCCAGTCACGGCCAGCCCGCTGGCGAGCAGGATGAGGCCGATGCCGAGCGGCTCTGCGACGCTCAGCATCCACGTTTGCATGGCCTTGCTCCAACCGATGAAATCCGTTGCGCTGAAGGCCGGGGGCGTTATGAATCCATTGCTTTCGCCGATGGTCAGCCGGCCGATCTGGTAGGCCAGGAGGTAGAGCGGAACGATGGTGAACGGATTGGTGTAGAGCGTCATCAAGATGGCCAGTGGCAAATTGACGCGAAAGGCCAGCGCGCAGCCCGCGGCGCCAAGCATTTGCAACGGCCCGGGGATCAGCCCGCAGAACAAGCCGACGGCCACCGCGCCCGCCGCCGAGTGGCGGTTCAGGTGCCATAGCCGCGGGTGCAACAGAGACGATTCAAAAGGCTTCAACCAGGGGTTGTTGCGGATCGTCTGGTGATCGGGCAGGTATTTTTTTAGGGTCCGGCGCATGGCGGCCATTTTAACCCGGCCAGCAAAGTCGGCACGCCAGTGCAAACGGCAGTCCTTCTTGCGCACGATAGCCAGTTTATTATGACGGCATGCGCCTGAATATTCTCGCCTTCGCTGCCGGTATCCTTGGCGTACAGATGCAGCCGGAGTTGCCCGGCTGGGCGCTGTGGGCGATTGCCGGGGTATTTCTTGTGCTGCCGCGTGCGCGCTGGTCGGGCTGGCCGGTTCGCGGGCTTGCTCTGTTGGGTTGCCTGGCGCTCGGCGTCGCCTGGGGCGGCTGGCGGGCGGAAAGCCGGCTGGCCGATCAGCTCGGGGCCGAGTGGGAAGGACGCGATGTCGAGGTAGTTGGCGTTGTCGCCGGTTTGCCGCAGGATTTCAGCAACGGGATTCGTTTCGAATTTGACGTAAATTCCCGGTTGACCGTGGGATCGGTCATTCCGGAGCGGATCATGCTCTCGTGGTACCAGAGCAGGCGCGACGAGGGGCAGCTTGAGCGTCGGATGGTCCGGCCCGGCGAGCGCTGGCGTTTTACGGTGCGCCTGAAGCGGCCGCACGGCAACGCCAATCCGGGCGGCTTCGATTACGAAGCCTGGCTGCTCGAACGGAATATCCGGGCAAGCGGCTACATCCGCCCGAATCCACCGCAACGGCTCGACGACATGGTGTGGCGGGCGGACTACGCTTTCGAGCGGATGCGTCACGCCATCCGCGATTCGTTTGCCCGGCTGTTACCGGAAGCCGACTATCCGTGGGGCGGGGTGCTCGTGGCGCTGGTCATCGGCGACCAGAAGGCGATACAGGGCGATCAGTGGACGACCTTCAACCGGACCGGGACGACGCACCTCATGTCGATTTCCGGGCTGCATGTGACGATGGTTGCCGCCTTGTTCGGCTGGCTCGTCAATGTTGGCTGGCGGCGTGTGCCGGTGCTGGCCCTGCGCCTGCCGGCGCAAAAGGCCGGGCTGCTCGCCGCGGGGCTGGCGGCATTCGCTTATGCCTTGCTGGCCGGCTTTGCCGTGCCTGCCCAGCGCACCCTTTACATGTTGCTGGTCGCCGCCGCGGCCATGCTTTCGGGGCGCATCGTGGCGCCGAGCCGGATTCTTTGTCTGGCTCTGCTCGTCGTGCTTGTTCTTGACCCATGGGCAGTGCTCGCGGCCGGCTTCTGGCTGTCCTTCGGCGCCGTCGGCGCGCTGCTCTATATCGGCTCGGCGACGGTCGGCGAGGCCACCGGATGGCGGGCAAAATTCCGCGCCTGGGGCGTCGTGCAATGGGCCGCGACTCTCGCTTCGCTACCCGTCCTGCTCCTCGTCTTCCAGCAATTCTCGCTGGTCTCGCCGCTGGCCAATGCGCTGGCCATTCCGGTCATCAGCTTCATCGTCACGCCGCTCGCCCTGTCCTGACCTGGTGCGCCGGCTGGCCGGTCTGGCTGGCGCCGGCACCCCCGCTGTGGGCTGTCCTGGCAGCCGGTCTCGGTGC
Organism: Betaproteobacteria bacterium HGW-Betaproteobacteria-6; assembly: GCA_002842145.1. Taxonomy (GTDB): domain Bacteria; phylum Pseudomonadota; class Gammaproteobacteria; order Burkholderiales; family Rhodocyclaceae; genus Azonexus. The sequence goes on from PHCF01000006.1 coordinate 65,625, forward strand.
GGCCATCTGCCTGCTGCCTCGCGGGTTGCCCGGGCGCTGGCTGGGGGCGATGCTGTTCGTGCCTGCCTTGTTCTGGCCGGTCGACAAACCGCCAGAGGGCGAGGCTTGGATCAGTGTGCTCGATGTCGGGCAGGGGCTGGCCAGCGTCATCCGGACGCGTGAACACACCCTGATTTACGATCCCGGGCCTCTCTACAGCGCCGAATCGGATGCCGGTCAGCGCGTTGTCGTGCCTTATCTGCGCGGGCTCGGGATCGGTCACGTCGACAAGCTCATGGTGACCCATCGCGATGCCGATCATGCCGGTGGAACGGCTTCGGTGCTGGCGGCACTGACGGTCGATGAAGTCGTTTCGTCGGTCATCGGGATTGATGGGCAACCGTGCTCCGCCGGCCAGCGCTGGGTTTGGGATGGCGTAGTTTTCGAGGTGCTGCACCCGCTGGCCGAGGCCTATGCCGCGGCCGGCAAGTCGAATCATCTGTCCTGTGTGTTGCGCGTTGAAGCGGCAGGCCATCGCATGCTGTTGACTTCCGATATCGAGGCACCCGACGAGGTAGCCCTTGTCCAGCGTTATGCGGACAGGCTGGAGGCCGATGTCCTGCTCATGCCACACCATGGCTCGAAGACGTCGTCTACGCCGGCTTTTCTGCAAGCGGTCGGGGCGCGTCAGGCGGTCATCCCGGTCGGCTATCGTAACCGCTTCGGGCACCCCAAGGCTGAAGTGCTGGCGCGCCACGAAGGCATGGGTGCCGAAATCTGGCGAACCGATCGTGATGGTGCCGTGCGCATCCGGCTTGGTGCGGGCGGTGTCGGCTTGTCAGCCTGGCGGCAGGAACATCGTCGCTACTGGCATGGCCGGTGATACATTTGAAGCGGAGGAAAAAAGATGCAATTCAAACAACAGATCGTGCAATGTCTCGGGCCGTCCGGCCTGCACCGCATGGCTTACACTGAGTGGGGTGCCCGCGACAATCCGCGTGTCCTTGTCTGCGTTCATGGCCTGACCCGCAATGGCCGCGATTTCGATGCGCTGGCCGAGGCCATGTCGGGACACTACCGGGTGATTTGTCCGGATGTTGTCGGCCGCGGTCAAAGCGGTCATCTGCGTGATCCGGCAGCTTACGCCATCCCGCAATACGTCGCCGACATGGTGACGCTGATCGCCCGCCTCAATGTCGAGACTGTGCATTGGGTCGGCACGTCAATGGGCGGCCTGATCGGCATGGCGCTGGCGGCCCAGGAGGGGACGCCGATCCACAAAATGGTGCTCAATGATGTCGGGCCGGTGATCACTGCCGAATCGCTACAGCGCATCGGCACCTATGTTGGCACCGATCCGGATTGGGCCACCTTCGACGAGGCACTGGCTTTCGTCAAATTCGTCAGCGAGCCCTTTGGTGCGCTGACCGAGGCGCAGTGGTATCACCTGACCGAAACCAGCATTGTCCAAGGCGCCGACGGTCGCTGGCGTTTCCGTTACGACCCGCGCATCGCCGAGCCGTTCCGGGCTGCCTTTGCCGACAAGGATGTCGACCTCTGGCCGCTCTACGAGCAAATCAAATGCCCGACGCTGGTCATTCGCGGCGCCCAGTCGGATCTGCTGACCCGCGACACTTGGGAAAAGATGGCTTCCTGCGGTCCACGGGCAAAACTGGCCGAAATCGAGGGCGTCGGTCATGCCCCGATGTTCCAGTCGGAAGACCAGATCGCTGTCGTTCGCGATTTCCTGTTGAGCGCATGAAGCACATCAATATTCACGGGCTGAAGCTCGAATATCGCGATTTCGCGTCTACCGTCGATGGGCGGCCGACGCTGTTGCTGCTCCATGAAGGCCTCGGTTGCATCGGCATGTGGCGGCATTTTCCGGAAAAACTGGCTGCGGCAACCGGTTGCCGGCTGATCGTTTGGTCGCGTGCCGGTTATGGCGGTTCGCAGGCCTACCCGGAACCCCGCACGCCACGCTACATGCACCGCGAGGGCGAGGAAATGCTGCCGGCGCTCATCGCCGGGCTGGGCATCGAGCGGCCGTTACTGATCGGCCACAGCGACGGCGGCAGCATTGCGCTGATCTTCGCCGGCGCTTTTCCGGAGGTGCCGCTCGGTATTGCCGCCATGGCCCCGCACGAGTTTGTCGAGGAGGTCACGCTGGCCGGCATTCGCGAGGCCAGAGCGGCCTGGCAAACGACTGATTTGCCGAAAAGGCTGGCGCGATACCACCATGAACAGACCGAACGCGTCTTCCTCGACTGGAACGATACCTGGCTGTCACCGGCTTTCCGCGACTGGAACATCGAGGCCTGCCTGCCCCGAATTCGCTGTCCGGTGCTCGCTATTCAAGGTGAGGACGATGAATACGCCACGATGCGCCAGATCGACGTCATCGCCGAGCGCGTTCCAGACACGCAGTTGGTCAAGCTGGCCGACTGCGGTCACTCGCCGCACCGCGATCAGGAGGACTCGGTCCTGGCAGCCTTAACTGCTTTCATCGGCCGGTTCTGACTCGGGCAGCTTTAGCGCGCTGTTCTCCAACCAGCGCAGTACCGTGGCGAACAGATTGTCCGGGTTCGTCGGTTTGGCGATGAAATCATTCATGCCAACGGCCAGGCAGCGCGCCTGATCCTCCGCAAAGGCGTTGGCTGTCATGGCAACGATCGGGACTTCCCGTCCATAGGGCAGGGCGCGAATCTGCCGGGTAGCAGAAAGGCCATCCAGGGTAGGCATCTGGACGTCCATGAGGATGAGGTCATAGCGCGCTCGGTGGACACGGTCGACAGCCTGGGCGCCGTCATCGGTCGTGTCGACCAGGAGCCCGGCATCGCTCAGGATTTCCCGGGCAATTTCGCGGTTGATCGGTTCGTCCTCGACAAGGAGAATGCGCCGTCCGGAGAAGTTCCGACGCAAGCGGCGTTCGGCGTCATCCTGTTGGGCGGATGAAGTCAATGCCTGGGGCTGACTTCTTTTTTTCAGTCGCGCCGTGAACCAGAAGGTGCTGCCTTTGCCGAGCGTGCTGCTGGCGCCCGCCGTGCCGCCCATGTGCTCGGCCAGTTTGCGGGTAATGGGCAGCCCGAGGCCGGTTCCGCCGTAGGGCCGGGTCAGCGTGTTGTCGGCCTGTTCGAAGGCGGCGAACAACCTGGGCAGATCGTCGTTGGCGATGCCAACGCCGGTGTCCTCGACCTCGAAGCGGAGCAGCGCACTGTCGGCAGCGTCTTCGAGAAGACGGACGCGCAGGGTCACGCTGCCGCTGTCGGTAAATTTGACGGCATTGGCGGCGAAGTTGAGCAGGGCTTGTTGCAGGGCGGTCGGGTCGCCAAGCAGGGC